>JBBQFO010000038.1:0-29833 GCA_038322035.1 Candidatus Obscuribacterales bacterium | reverse complement strand
ACGAGCGCTCTTTCAGTTCTGACTAGCGGAACTGATTGACGTTGCATGTTCGATCCCATCAGGGCTCGGTTGGCATCGTCGTGCTCGAGGAATGGAATCAAAGCCGTTCCGACTGAAACGATTTGAATCGGGCTGACGCCGACATAGTCGACCTGGTCAGGCGGAGTTTCAACGAACTCTGCTTTGTAACGCACAGGAACGAGTGGGTGAACGAAGTCACCGTTGTCGTGCACTGGCACGTCGCCCGGGGCAACTCTGTATTTGTCTTCTTCATCGGCTGTGAGGTAGTGAACTTGTTCAGTTAACTTGCCGCCTTCAACCTTCCTATAAGGAGTCTCAATGAAGCCATACTCATTAACACGAGCATGGGTAGCCAATGAACCGATCAAACCTGCGTTCGGACCTTCCGGAGTCTCTACCGGGCAGATGCGACCGTAGTGACTTGGATGAATGTCTCGAACCGCGAAACCGGCTCTTTCTCTAGACAAACCACCAGGTCCCAATGCAGACAGTCGACGTTTGTGCGTCAGTTCTGCAAGCGGATTGGTTTGGTCCATGAACTGCGACAACTGCGATGAACCGAAGAACTCACGGATTGCGGCAACCAATGGTTTTGTGTTCAACAAGTTTGCTGGCGTGAGCGTATCGGCATCTTGCAATGTCATACGTTCGCGAACGATTCTTTCCAAACGGGTCAAACCAATTCTGAACTGGTTCTGCAATAACTCACCGACTGAACGGATACGTCTGTTGCCCAAGTGGTCGATGTCGTCAACGTGGCCTTCGTCGTAGTGCAAGCCGATCAAGTAGTCAACTGCAGCGACGATGTCTTCACGCGTCAATGTTCTTTGTGCTTCAGAAACGCTCAAGCTGAGCTTCTTGTTCAACTTATAACGGCCGACCTTACCGAGGTCATAGCGTTTGTCGTCAAAGAAGCGGCTGTCGATGATGCTCTGTCCACCAGCTACTGAAGGCGGATCGCCTGGTCGCAGCTTTCTGTAAACTTCAATCAACGAATCTTCGCGAGATTTGGTGCTGTCTTTGTCGAGCGTCTTCTTGAGGAAGTCGCGGTGACGGAAGAGAGCTTCCATTTCTTGGTCGGAATAGCCAAGAGCGCGCAACAAGGTTGTTGCTGGCAACTTTCTGTTTTTGTCGATCTTGACGTAAATGACGTCATTTACGTCTGTTTCGAACTTGAGCCAGGCGCCCCGGTTGGGGATCAAAGTGGCGCTGAAAGTACGTTTACCGTTGGTATCTACTTCGCGTTTGTAGTAGATGCCAGGGCTACGCACGATTTGGCTGACGATGACTCGCTCGGCGCCGTTGATGATGAACGTACCGCGGTCCGTCATCATCGGGATATCGCCGACGTAAATTTCTTGCTCTTTGATTTCACCGATTTCGCGGTTGACCAGACGCATTTGAATACGCAACTTCTTGGTGAAGCTGGAATCCATTGACCGAGCGTCTTCAGGCGTTTTCGGCTTGTTTGGTTCGGTATGATCTTCGAACGTATAGTTCGGCAAGAAGTGTAACTCGAGCCTTCCTGTGTAGTCCTTGATTGGACTAAAGGCTCGTAACTCTTCTCCAAGTCCTTCATCAATGAACCACTTGAAAGAACTCTTCTGGATTTCGGCTAGGTCCGGTAGGTCGGCGATGCGAGGGCTACCGACCCCGAAGGTTCGGACGCGCTCAGATAACTCTAAAGCCATCGATTACCTCTGGTAGATTGGCTGGATACTTCAGGCAGATGCGGTGCGCAACTGCAGGCACAAGTGTGCAAATATACGAAGCCTATTATTGTATTGTCAATTCATATGTGATGAGACGTGACAGCGCATACGTGACGAGAATTTCAATAAATTCTGTCTAATCTGCGCAGAAACGCCCACTTACCAGCTTATCTAATTACTTAAAAGCTTTTCAAAATAGTTCGTTATTTCTTAATGCTGCTTATTTGTATGTAACACTGGCTCCAAATCTGATGTGAGCAGAAATTGTCGACTGGAGTCCGTCACCTTGACGAGTTTAAAAGGCTGTAGCGACGGCAATAAGTCCACTTTGGGGATGTCGGTAGGACCGAGAACAGGCGTTGTCAGCGCCTCAAATTGGCGCTAATCTGAGCGCTCTCCACGACTGCGATCCATTTAAACTCAGCGACAAGCGTTCTTCGGGTTCCGCCGGATATAATCCCCATACATCGTCGTGGGGATGGAGCATCGCTGGTGTGGTGTGCGGTCTTCAAAACCGTTGCGGGGCAGACAAGCGCTGTCCTGGGTGGGTTCGATTCCCACGCGTCCCCGGGATTTTTTCAGTTACAGGCGAAATCAAGAGATTTCGAAGTGTCTGCGGACACTTCACCAACCTTATATGCAGG
Source organism: Candidatus Obscuribacterales bacterium (assembly GCA_038322035.1). Taxonomy (GTDB): domain Bacteria; phylum Cyanobacteriota; class Vampirovibrionia; order Obscuribacterales; family Obscuribacteraceae; genus PALSA-1081. The sequence goes on along the minus strand of JBBQFO010000038.1, from coordinate 27,456 downwards.
AGCGGATAATTGATGCAATTTAGAAAGAGCGTAGCCTCGGCATTTGCGGCGCTGGTTTTGGCGAGTTCAGTTTCGACCGTCATGCCAGTGCAAGCGAAAGCTCCAATCTGGAGCAACAACATCAAGGTGCCTTACCGCTCTTGGCTGCCGGTGAATAAGCCAAAAGAAGTTCTCCTGTGTGTTCACGGACTTGGCTTCAGCAGCCTCTCCTACGCGGATTTCGGACATGTCATGGCCTCGCGCGGATACGCCGTCTATGCGTTGGATGTTCGCGGTTTTGGCGAGTGGATCAACAAGCGTGAGAATCGCGTTGATTTTGAAGGATGCCTCAGTGACATCGAAGCTGCACTGAAAGCTTTGCGCTCGAGCTATCCCGGATGCAAGATCGATCTGGTAGGAGAGTCCATGGGTGGTGCCATTGTGCTAGCAGCGGCGTCGCGTAATCCACAGCTGGTCGATGGAATTGTTTCCTCAGTTCCGTCCAGCGATCGTTACGGAAAAATGGGTTCAACACTGTTTGTCGGCGCGAAATATTTGACGAACAAAGATAAGCCGATCAATATCGCTCCTGAAGTGGTTGAAAGGGCGACGGAAAACAAGTCGCTTCAAAAGCACATGGAATCTACCAAAACGAATCGCATGGAGCTGACGCCAAAAGAACTGAAGCAGTTTAATGACTTCATGAAAGGCAACTACGATGCCGCGGCTCTGATTGAGAAAACACCGATTTTGTTAATGGCAGGTTTCAAAGACAAGCTTGTAAAGCCGGAAGGGACTATTCAACTTTTCAACTCGATGTCGACCAATGACAAAGTGCTCATGGTCATCGGTGATGGCGAGCATTTATTGTTGGAAGAGAATCAACTGACTGAGCAACTGACCGACATGTTGATCACGTGGCTCAATCACAAGAAGACCGATTAAGGACTAGCACCATGGACGGTATTGTTATTTGGCAACTCGTTTTTCGAGTTGCAGTTTCTTGATGTCTGCGCTGATGTGATTGAGTGACTCTTCTAGTTCTTTGTTGTTTTCCGCTGTTAGCGCTCCCCGAGCACTTTCTCTGAGTTTCTTCTTTTGACGAGCAACGTCTGATAAATCGCTGCGCAGCTTTTTCGCTTCTTTCACAGTCAGTTCATTATGTTTTTGCGCCAGGTTGATATCTTGCATAAGCTTCGCCTGGCGCATCTCGACGGTCCAGGTCACTCCTTTTGCAGTTCCCATTTGAGGCATTGACATCGCCCCGCCGATGGTGGCTGCCACCAAAATGGATTGGACGATCAAATTTTTATTCGAAATCATTATCTGCCTCAGATGAAGTAACGGGTCTTAATATAGATTAGCGCGGGTCGCGGGTTTTCGTCGCCGAAAACAACCGGTGAATGTCACATTTTATCTGTTGTCAAGAAACGCTTTTTGTTTCTATCTTCAAATTAGGGCTTTACTTCGGCATATGAAGTTTCCATAATAGAGGTAGTCATAATGTCGATAATAACTAGAAAGTCGGTCCGATGTGAATTCCCAGAGAGGCGCTCTGGTTTGGTTAGATCAGTTTGCAGGCTACCTTGAATTGGAGCGCAATTATTCGTCTAACACAATCCGTGCTTACGTAAATGACCTGAAGCAGCTGATTACAAATGAAGCTGAAGTTCCAAAAGATGTTCTCGATTTCACGCCCGAAGAAAAAGCGGTAGCTGAAGCTGCTGCTTCGGTAAGTGAAGCTGAACCAACTATTGAAGGTTCGCAAGAGAAACAGAGTTCAGCTTGGATGGAAGTTGATGGGCTTCGAGCCTACATCCGTCAGATCCAGGAGAGTTACAGTCGTCCGACAGTAGCTAGAAAGATCTCTGCGATTCGAAGCTTCTATCGCTATCTACGACGTGAACAACTGATTGATGACGATCCGTCTAAGCTTGTGCGTGGCCCCAAACTTTCTCGTCGTCTACCGGCGTGTTTGGATCGCGAAGAAGTAACGCGCTTGTTGCTCGCTCCAGATGATTCGTCGCTGGGTGTGCGAGATCGAGCATTGATGGAAGTTTTGTATGCATCCGGCATGCGCGTCAGCGAACTTTGCGGATTGCGTATTTCGGACTACAACGCGTCTGCTAAAGAGATGCGCGTCTTGGGTAAGGGATCGCGCGAGCGTGTTGTCCTTCTCAATGACAGTGCACAAGCCTGGCTTGAACGTTACCTTGCTGACCACTGGTCGAAACTTGCTGGAGGCAGACAGCCGCAACCAGACAATCCGTTATTCGTCAGCCGACAGGCAACCAGGCTGTCGTCGCGCTCAGTACACAGAATTGTGCTGAAGTATGCTCGAATTGCTGGAATTGCAAAACCGATCACACCGCATACGTTGCGACACACGTTTGCTACTCACCTTCTCGAAGGTGGCGCAGACCTGCGCGTAGTGCAAGATCTGTTGGGTCACACAACGATCAGCACCACGCAGATCTATACTCACGTAAGTTTGGATAGATTGCGCAGAATCTACATGACGAGCCACCCTCGCGCGTAGTTTGGATCTGTTGAGTAACTTGAGCGTGCGCTTCATTTTAGAGGCGCACGTTTTCTTTGGCGGTTAGGTTGAGCCGGTTGAAAATCCGCGGGCGTGCAGGCAGCTCGAAGCCGGCGCTCCGCCGGCGCAGTGCGCCTGTAGGTCTTGGCTGATATAATGAGCCTCGTGCAAAACCTTTTCAGTGATCAAAACCGCCCGGGGGCCATGTTTGGCATCGCAAAGAACTAGCGTGCGGCGTAAGAAGCCAAATAAGACTGCCAGCACGATTGGGAAAATCGTCTGGTACAGTTTTGTCGCTATCTGTATCGTTGTAGCCGTTGGCTTCGGATACATCGGTGCAAAGATTTGGAAGCAGTTGCACGATTTGCCTGATATCACTCTTGTTGAGCGCTACGAGCCGATCGAAGCGATTCAGCTCTACGACCGAAATGACCACTTGATCTGCACAGTTGAAGGCGACGAAGACAGACGTGTCGTGCCTTTGAATCAAATTTCCTTGCAGATGCAGCAAGCCATGCTGGCAGCAGAAGATCACCACTTTTACGAGCACCACGGCGTCAATGTTCTCAGTATTGTGCGCGCCTCGCTGGCTAACTTGCAGGCTGGACACGTAGTTGAAGGGGGGTCGACGATTACTCAACAGCTAGTGAAGAACCTGTTCTTTACTGAAGCGCAACGAACGATGGACCGTAAAGTCAAAGAAGCATTTGTCGCTTATGAGCTCGAGCACCGGTATCCGAAAGAAAAAATTCTCGAGATGTATCTCAACCAGGTTTATTTCGGCAACAACGCATACGGCATCGAGCGAGCAGCATCGCGTTATTTCAACAAGACTGCAGCTGAATTGACGGTAGCACAAGCGAGCTTCCTGGCCGGTTTGGTGAAGGCGCCGTCTGAACTTGGAACGATTGCAAACCGCAAGGCGGCGATTTCCAGGCAGTATGAAATTCTCGACAAGATGGTGGAGTACGGCTACATCACTAAGAATCAAGCAGCTTCTGCCAAGAAGAATAAGCTTGTCTTCAAGAAAGGTGCCAACCCACTTCAAAAGTATCCTTACTATGTAAGTCACGTGCTGGAGCAGTTGCGCGACCGATTCAGCCAGGCCGAAATGCGACGCCAGGGTCTGCGCGTTTACTCTAACTTGGATCCGCAGGCACAAGAAATTGCCGAGAAAACTCTCACAGCCGATCTTGCCAAAGCTCCAAAAGGTGTTAGTCAGGCGGCTCTTGTTTCAGTATCCGTGCAAGATGGTGCGGTTCTGGCCATGGTGGGAGGCGTTGGTGATTTCTGGAAACATCAATTTAATCGCGCCACTAATCCGCATACAGCAGGCTCTTCGTTCAAACCGTTCGTTTATTTGACCGCCTTGTTGAAAGGCGTTTTGACACCAGATAGCATCATTGAAGACACCCCTCTGGTGATTCATCAACCTTACGGATTGCCTGACTACGCGCCGAAAAACTTCGATCACAGATTCCTCGGACGGATTCCACTGCGAAAAGCATTAGCCTTGTCGCGTAACGTTTGTTCTGTAAGAATCGCCCAATTAGTCGGCATCGATAGCGTCGTAGAAACAGCCAGAGAAGCTGGAATCACAACGAAGTTGGAGCCCAATCTTTCTCTCGCTCTGGGAAGTTCTGCTGTTACTCCTCTCGATATGGCCGGCGCCTACGCGACATTTGCACGCATGGGAGTGGCCATTAAACCCCAGGTGTTGAGGCGCATTGAGAACAATCGTGGTCAAGTCATTGAAGTCTTCCAACCAAGCGTAGACAAAGTGTTTCCCGTTGAACCTGTGGCCCGTTTGGTCAGTATGATGCAAGACGTTGTTAAGTTCGGAACCGGTACTGGCGCCAAGTTAGACGACCGTCCTGTAGCTGGTAAGACAGGCACTGCAGACGCTGCCAAAGACATTTGGTTCGTCGGCTACACACCAGATATGGTGACTGCGCTCTGGGGCGGAAATGACGAGAACCTGCCAATCAAGGGCAACCACGTCACTGGTGGTGATGTTATGGCTAAGATTTGGAAGCACTACACCCAGGCCTATTATGTCGCCCATCCAACTCCAGCTGGTTCATTCATTCCTCCGTCGGCGCCGACAGAGGAAGAGCAGAAGCGCGAACAGAAAGCATCAGTAAGATTGAATCAGAAGGTACTTAAGAGCGAGACCGCAGTCGCGCCGGTATCGAGTGTGGTGCCAACTAGTGGTGAACTCGGTCCTGCGGTGCAGACTCCTGTCGAAGTTAATAAGGTTGAAACAGCTCCAGAGCCTGGAGTGGCTCCGCCAATTTCCGAAACCGTGAAGTCAGCGGAAGAGAAGGCTCCGGTTCCGGCTCCAGAACGAACGATCACTCCTACGCCAGTCCCTACAGCAGCGCCGACGCCAACTCCGACACCTACTCCAGCGCCCGCACCGTCCACGTCTCCGACACCTGTGCCGACTCCCGCTGGTGGCTTATCTCAATGAGTTTTCAGCCCAAGTCATCCAGAGCGCCCCAAATCTGGATTGCCGTCGTCGTTGGCGTTCTAATTGTTCTGTTTTTTGAAACTCGAGGCAACCATACGAAAACGCTGAATTTTGTGGTCAATACAGACGCCGATGACGTCGGCGCCGAAGTTCTGATTGACAACCAAAAGGTCGGTACCATTTCAAGCAGTAGCGCTGATGGTCCGGGCGGCGGCGTCTATCTGGGCTACTTGCAGCAGGGTAAGCACCAGGTGGAGGTGCGGAAAGAGGGCTTCAAGCCCTTCGGCAAAGAGATAGATATGCACCAGGAGCAGTACCTGGGCGTGGACTTGGAGCGCCTGAACAACTAAACTTCTACATGGCGAAATGCGGGACGCGCGTGCCCGGGGCGCCACTAGGAGAACTATCTTGCCTCTTGAATCCAAGTGGATTGGTTTACTGGGTATCGTTTGCATTCTCGGTACGGCTTTTGCGATGTCTAACAATCGCAAGGCGATCAACTATCGCCTTGTCGTTTCAGGGCTGATCATTCAGCTGGTGATGGCTATCTTCGTTCTCAAAGTCGATTTCGGCCGTGAGCTCTTTTTGCAAGTTGGCAACGCAATCACCGCTTTGATGGATTACTCGAATGCGGGAGCTGCATTAGTCTTCGGTCCTCTCGTTGATAAACCGGAGGAAATGGTCAAGCTATTTGGACCGAAAGCCGCATTCATTTTTGCGTTCAAAGTTGTTCCAACAATTATTTTTGTCTCAAGCCTTGTCAGCATTTCTTACTACCTCGGAATTATGCAAAGGGTAGTTCAAGTAGTGGCACGTGTGGTGGCACTGCTAATGGGTGCTAGCGGATCAGAGGCACTTTCTAACGCGGCAAGCGTGTTCGTTGGACAAGTCGAAGCTCAATTGTTGATTCGCCCTTACGTTGCCACTATGACAATGTCCGAGTTGTTAGCATCCATGACCGGATCAATGGCTTGCGTTGCGGGCGGTGTTCTAGCCGTGTACATCGGACTTGGAATTAAAGCTTCCTATCTTCTCACTGCGAGCATCATGGCTGCGCCTGGCGGGCTCGTCATCGCGAAGATCGTCTATCCTGAAACTGAAGAATCGATGACTAAAGGGAAGGTGCAGGTCGAAGTCAAACGCACTAATGCCAACTTGATTGATGCCGCCGCCCATGGTGCTTCTGATGGCTTGAGAATTGGGCTTAATGTAGTAGCGATGTTGATTGCTTTCACTGCATTAATAGCCATGTGTGACGGACTTCTCGGTCTTGTTGGTAGCTTTGTGCACCATCAGGGCGTGCCAGATTTCTTAGGACTCGACCTTGAGCATCTGAAAATGATGGATGTTTTGGGTCTGGTGTTTTCACCGATCGCTTTCGTTATGGGTGTTCCCGCCGCGGACCTGCACACAGTCGGAAGACTTATGGGTGAGAAATTAGTGATCAATGAATTCGTTGCATACAACGAGCTGTCTCAGATGTTGAAGGGACTTTCGGAAACACATCTGTCTCCACATGCGGAAACTATTGCCACGTTTGCTTTGTGCGGATTTGCAAATCTCAGTTCAATTGCCATTCAGGTTGGTGGTATCGGCGAAATTGCCCCTTCCCGGCGGGGAGACTTGGCTCGGCTAGGTGTAAGAGCACTGATATGTGGAACGATGGCTAGCTACCTCTCGGCGACATTAGCTGGCTTACTTCTTTAAATCTCGTGTTCAAAATCGCTTGAGGAATTTGAAAGTGTCGGAAGCTCAGGAAACAGCACCCAGCGGTTACAGCAAGCCAGAACATAAATCGAAACTGCCCGGTATAGTCGGTAAAATGATTTGGTTGTCTATCAGTTTGATCGCCGCATTCTCGTTAGGAATGATCGGATTTTCGCGAGGTGAGCATGTCAACGCTGTCTGGTTGGTGACCGCTGCTGTGTCCGTTTTTTGCGTGGGCTACCGCTTTTACAGCAAGTTCATCGCAGAAAAAGTTTTCGAACTGAGCGACTATCAAACAACACCGTCTCAAAAAATTGATGATGGCAAAGACTTTGTACCTACTGAAAAGTGGGTTTTGTTTGGGCACCACTTCGCTGCTATCGCCGGCGCGGGTCCTCTTGTCGGGCCGATTCTGGCCGCACAGTTCGGCTTTTTGCCAGGCACTCTCTGGATTATCGTTGGTGTGGTTCTAGCCGGAGCTGTACAAGATTTCGTTATTCTTTGTTGTTCGATGCGTCGCAATGGACAATCGCTAGGAAAAATGGCCAAAGAAGAGATTAGTCCGCTGGCCGGCATCGTTGCCTTAATAGCGATTTTGCTAATCATGATGATACTGATGGCGGTGCTCGCCCTTGTCATTGTAAATGCACTCAAGTCCAGTCCATGGGGTGCGTTCACTTTGCTTATGACTGTGCCGATTGCAATATTCGTCGGCATCTACATGCGATTCATCAGACCTCACCGCGTCATCGAAGGGTCTCTGATCGGGGTGGCATTGACAATCATCGCTGTAATCGCCGGGAAATGGATTGCCACAGATCCCACGTTCGCTCCTATGTTTACCTTAGATGGTGTGCAGCTTTCAGTGGCAATTATGCTGTACGGCTTCATCGCCTCCGTCCTTCCTGTATGGATTTTGCTGGCGCCGCGCGACTATCTCTCCGCGTTCTTAAAGATTGGAATCATCGGGCTTCTCGCTATTGGGATTTTGTTCTTAAGACCTGATTTGCAGATGCCGCGTTTGACTATTTTTACAAACGGCGAAGGTCCACTGTTCACTGGATCGATTTTTCCGTTCTGCTTCATTACCATTGCGTGCGGTGCGATTTCCGGTTTCCATGCGCTTGTCTCGTCTGGTACCACGCCAAAAATGATCTGGCGCGAAACCCATGCCAGACCAATTGGCTATGCAGCGATGCTCTGCGAAGCGACTGTGGCGATCATGGCCGTTATTTCCGCATGCGTGATTACGCCAGGAACGTACTTCGCCATTAACAGTCCCAAAGGAGTTGTCGGAGCCGACCCAATCGCCGCAGTGGCAACAATCAGCTCGTGGGGCTATCCTGTTTCGCTACCAGAGATGCAGGCTCTAGCCATAGCGGTAGGCGAGACGACGCTGATGGGACGCACTGGTGGCGGACCGACATTAGCGGTCGGCATGGCACATATATTTGCCCATGCCGTTCAGTCGACGGGTTTAGGAACTCTCGACCTTTCCTTCTGGTATCACTTTGCGATTATGTTCGAGGCCTTGTTCATCCTCACATGCTTGGATGCAGGCACGCGTGTCGGTAGATTTTTGCTGCAAGACTTTCTAGGGCTGGCCTGGAAGCGGCTGGGCGAGACCAGTTGGTATCCTGCCATCATTTTGAGTTCTGCCATGGTTGTGGGTGGTTGGGGCTACTTTCTCTATCAAGGTGTGATCGATCCTCTTGGTGGCATCAACAGTCTTTGGCCGTTGTTCGGAATCTCTAATCAGCTACTGGCAGTGGTGGCACTCTGTATTGGCACCACAGTCATTGTGCGCATGAACAAAAGAAAGTATATCTTCGTCACTGTAGCGCCGCTTCTCTGGCTCTTGAGTGTCACATTGACTGCTGGCTATTTGAAAATATTCAGCCCGCTTCCGAAGCTCGGTTTCCTTGCCCATGCGCACATGTTGGAGCAGAAGATGAGCACTGGTCTGCTGGCTGCAGCCGACATGAAGGCTACGCCTGTTCTGATCTTCAACGACTACCTTGACGCAGCACTTGGTGGGGTATTTATTGTATTGGTGCTAATTATCCTGGTTGAGTCGATCCGGGTGTGGATTGATCCCAAATCTGTCTTGCCGAGAAAGGCGCCGACCGAGGATTTGGTCACAGCGGAAGGCAAGAGCGGCAGTCAGAGCCGAGACTTTGGAGAGTTTGACGGACCCATGAAATGCTGCTGAGATGAACGATCAAGACTTCGATTTAGCCTTAAGAGCTGAGCTTGAACCCTCTGAGCATGTTGTTTGGCGTACTCAACCTAACATCGAAGCGGTCAGGGGGTCGTTGCTGTCGTTTTCGATCCTCTGGCTTTCGGGATTGTTTATGCTTGGCGCTGGTGTTTTGCGGACCTCAACTGATGACTCGCATATCCTCATTGGATTGGTCATGTTGCTTGCAATCGTAGCTCTGGCTGGTTCTCTCGAGCTAATCTTCGTACCGCGACGTGCTGGTCGAACTATTTATATTCTCACTGACAGAAGAATTTTTTCTCTTTGCGTGACGAGAAGAATGTTCAAGCAGGAGGATGCAAGTTATCGAAATAAAGAAGTCTTACGAGTTAGTAAAAATTCCATTCCATTCTTTTATCTCTCCAATCTTCCCTCTCAAGTTATGTTTTTCATTCTCTCTTATGATGTTGTTTCATCGCTAATGCGCACGTTCGACACCTTCATAGCGATTGGTTTTGCTATGACGATGGTGGGATGGTTGCAGCCCTGGTTGCAAGACATGCGAATGCCGATTCCGAAATATCGCGATGCGCCGCGCACGTTTTATTCTGTTGGTGATTTATTCGTTTTTCTCGAATCGTTCCGCTTGGAAGAAATCGCGGAGTTTGTCTATAAAAAGGGACGTGAAAATGCTTTCAACGCATTTGTGATTTCGAAATCATCCGGTTGTATTAGAATGAGAGCAATACCCGAGATAAAGCCTGTTGAACTGGCTATCGAGCAGGTGTTGAAGACGTAATGTACACTTGTTTCGAACATTCTTTTTTTGAATTTCTAGAGATCTGAAGGAGCCTCCCGAGTGCGAAACGAAGTATCAAGCATGCTGCCGGATATTCCAAATCTGATGCGCGTTAGCAAAGCAATTGCGATGCTTGATGCGATTCTGTGCGCGGAGTGGGAGCATCGATACTACTCATTCGACTCTCATTGGAATAAAGATGATCCAAGCGAGATGATGGCGTCCATGCGGGATGGCAGCGGCGATCACTACTATATTTGGTTTATGCGTCAAGGCGCTGCCATCAAAGGTTGTGCCCAAGAGTCCTTATTGAATCCAGACAATAATGATGGTCAGCCCTATCCGGAAGTTTTCGCAAATTTTCCTGATCAACTATCGTATTTTCTGAAGGAGGCGGCGTTTTTAATTAGTGATACCACATTTTGTTTTTGGCGCAGGCAAACTGATCCCGTTTGGAATTCCGGAGACATTTCGTTTCCTCAAAATGCTGGCGCAGACCCTGATGGTTCGCGAACCCTGCTGAAAATTTTGGATGGGCGTCCGGACACATACGTCGAGCATGCACGCGACTATTTCGAACTTGAAATTGCCGAAGAAGACGTCAATCATGTTTATCAACTGAAGCCGCTCAACCCAGAGCTTTTGACTCGGCTTCATAGCCAACGTAAGCTGGATCAGTTGGCAGAAGACATAAAAGAAATCGGCTACATCAGAGGGACATAGCCGATTCTAAACTCGCGGTGCGCGGAGACCTTGTTCGCCTCAATAGTGTCTACGCGATTATTGAGGACCTAAACTCTTAGGTGCGTTTGGATTGCTGAACAGCCCTTCGCTCTTCTGCAGCCCCTTGATAATATCTGGCGAGACTCCCAATAAGTTCGTCTGGACCAAGTATTCAGGATTGCTGTGTAACCACTGAGATAGAGAGATCTCTTGATAGTCGCCGCTGTTGAACACAGCAAGCATTTCACACTCTTCATCGCCGATCGATTCAATGTAATGTCCGTAACCCATTGGCACATAGCCGACATCGCCAGGATTGAATTCTCTAGTGATCTTTCTTCCCTGCGAGCCGAAGACAGTCATGCGAGCACGACCCTTCATGTAATACTGCCACTCATCGCAATTCGGATGCCAGTGCATTTCGCGCATCGCTAGAGGTTTCAAATGCAGAATAGCGCCGGTCATTGTTGCAGAGATGGGAAAATCCTTTTGAGAGACTACGTTGAATGTGCCACCAGGAACGGTGTCGGGAATTTTAGCGCCAAGGCGGAAGCGATGCGTCAATGGAGGTGGGTTCTGACTTGCCGGTGGTGGATCGGCTGGCAACGACGTCGGAACCGGTCCCTGAGCGATGTAAACTTCGCTCTTTGGGAATTTATCAAACGCTGAAACGGGCATTCCGAATTCTTTTGCAAGAACCTCTTTCGGTGTTTGTGCTAGCCAATCACTGAAACTGAAAGTGGCAAATTCTGAGAAATAGCCGCTATCGAAAACCAAGATGAATTGGCACTCTTCTGGACCAATTCCTTGAATCGAATGTCCATGACCGCGAGGGAAATACCAAACATCTCCAGGTCCGAAATCTTTGATTTCATATTGGCCTTGAGGGTTGATGACAGTGATGCGGCAGTGTCCTTTGATCACGTATGACCACTCAGCCGCATTGGCATGCCAGTGCAACTCGCGCAGACCGCCTGGCTTGAGGTACATGTTAACGCCCGCGAGCCCTTTCGAGATTGGAAAGTTGACGGCGGTTGCTTCATTCGAGCGTCCACCTTCATAGGCTTTCATGGGCTGTTTTCCCAACTCGTATTTTATTTCTGGCATCGCCTCTTTGGCCAATTCAACTGCTTCTGCAACAGTGTTGATTGTTTTGCTGCCAGTGAGATGTTTTTGAGCTGCCATCGCCATCGTGTTCGCTGAAATGAATGCGAACAGCGCCAATGCTACGGCCGACTTCAGAATCTTGTGCACCGCTGTCTCCTTATTGCTGAGTCATGTAGTCTATCAATGCCAGGCTGATGATTCACAGCCTTGTCATCTCTTCTCCAGCTAATTCTTATGTATGTTGGCAAGGAATGCACGAGGGGAAACGTCAGGGGCATTGCTTGACTACAATACGATTGGTTATTACACAAGACTGGTTCCGCGAAACAACTTGGTCGGCTCTTCACTCCTTTGGCCTAAATACTTGACGGTTGTTGCTAAAATTGCGCTATCGCGGAAAGCAAGGTGCTTGCGGCATTTATCCTGGTAGCTTCTTTTGAGGTCAAGTCAATGACTGGTTCGGATCAGCGAGGGACAAACAACAAAAAGAAATCCAATTCCAACGCTGAATTTAAAAGCGATAAGAAGTTCTCGCAGAAAGATTATCACCACCCCGCGGCAGCCTGGGGGGCCGCATTCAGTGTCGGCAGAGTGCTCGTTGAGCAAGGCTCGATTGTCGACGGTGTGAAAGCCATCTTCAAAATGAATCACGAGAACAGTGGCTTTGACTGTCCCGGATGCGCATGGCCAGATGATCGCAAAGGTCTGCGCATGGATATTTGCGAAAATGGCATTAAGCATGTGACCTGGGAAATGACAAAGAAGCGCACCGATCGTGAATTCTTTGCCGAACACACGGTGACGGAATTATTGAGCTGGAGCGACTTTCAGCTCGAAAATGAAGGTAGACTGACTGAGCCCATGGTCTATAACTCGGCAACCGATCGGTACGAACCGATCTCGTGGGACGATGCGTTCGCTCTCATCGCCAAACACCTTCGGTCTTTGGATAGCCCTCATAGAGCCAGTTTCTATACGTCTGGTCGATTGTCGAACGAAGCCACATTCCTCTATCAACTCTTTGTCAGAGAATTCGGTACAAACAATCTTCCCGATTGTTCGAACATGTGTCATGAGGCCAGTGGTCGAGCGATGAGAGCATCTCTCGGTACCGGAAAAGGAACTGTTGATGTAGGCGATTGGCAAAAAGCCGATGCGATTTTTGTGATCGGAGTCAACGCCGCGACGAACGCTCCTCGTATGTTGAGCGCTCTTGCCGATGGCGTTAAGGAACGCGGTATGAAGATAGTTCACATCAACCCTCTGATCGAGGTTGCCGCAACCAGTGCTATCACTCCCCACGAAATAATTGACATGGTTACTTTTCGGGCCACACCGACCAGTTCACTGAATTTGCAGCCTCGTATCGGTGGCGACCACGCCATTATGCGCGGCATTGGTAAACATCTGTTCGAAATGTTTGAGATAGATAAAACCAGCATCGACACTGTATTCATCGAAAAATATACGGCGGGATTCGAAGAGTATAAAGCTTGTTGCCAAAGTACTACTTGGGAAGAAATTGAAAAACAATCTGCGCTGAGTGCTGTAAAGATCAAAGAAGCTGCTGAAATTTATCGACAGGCACCCGCTGCAATCATTAGTTGGTGTCTGGGAATTAGTCAACAAGAATTCGCAGTTGATACCATTCGCGAAATTATCAACATCCTCTTGTTGCGTGGCAATCTCGGCAGACCTGGAGCCGGTCCTTGCCCGATTCGGGGACATAGTAACGTGCAAGGCAACCGAACTTGTGGAATTCACAACGAGCCTCCGGAAGCCTGGCTGGCGAAAATGGATGCAGCCTGCGGATTGAAATCGCCGCGAGCGAAGGGACTTGATACGGTTCGCACTATTGAAGGAATGTATAACGGCGAGGTCGATGCATTTTTCGGCATGGGTGGAAATTTTGCTGCGGCTGCGCCTGACACCGAGAAGACCTTTGAAGGATTACGTCGATGCAAATTGACTGTGCACGTCAGCACTAAACTGAATCGCAGCCACATTGTGCATGGGCAAGAAGCACTGATTCTGCCGTGCCTTGGTAGAACAGAATTGGATATGCAAGCCTCAGGTTCTCAGCAAATTACCGTTGAAGATTCAATGAGTGAGGTGCATCTGTCGGTCGGTATGAATGAGCCTGCGTCGCCTCATCTGCGTTCTGAGCTGGCGATTATTGCCGGCATGGCAAAGGCTACGATTCCGCACAGCGTTACCCCGTGGGATCAATACATCGGCAACTATGACCTGATTCGCGACAAGATGAGCGAGGCAATTTCAGGATTCGAGAATTTTAACGAGCGCGTCAAGCAAAAACTCGGTTTTAGATTGAAGCAGGATGCGCGCGATTTGATATTCCAAACGAATACCAAACGAGCCAATTTTTCTGTTTCGGAATTGCATGACACACTGCTGCCAGTTGGTAAGTTGATGCTCAGCACCATGAGATCCCATGACCAGTTCAACACCTCCGTGTACTCTGATAACGACCGTTATCGGGGGGTAAAGAATCTGCGTACACTCTTGCTCATGAACGAAGAGGATATGAAGGAGCGCGGCCTGAATAATTTCGATTTGATCGACATAACGAGCTTTGCTAAAGATGGCACCACTCGTAGTGTCAGTGCTTACCGTGCCGTTAAATACAATATTCCGAAGGGCTGTGCGTCCGGATACATGCCTGAACTCAATGTGCTGTGCCCGTTTCTAGATTACAGCCAGCAGAGCGATCAGCCGATGATGAAACAGATTGTCGTTGAGGTGATCCCGAGCGCAACGGTTGCCGCCAATAGAGTCGGAGAGTGAAGCGATGAAAAGCATCAGCAACGACAGAGGTGTGAAACAGGTTCAAACTAAGAAGGTCAGCGGTTTGACCAACAACATGACTGTGGACGAAATGCTCGATACCATCAGTGTAGAGGAGCCGTTGGAAATTCGTGTCGGATTTGAAGACAAAGCATCGGTGCAACAGATTGCCGTAACCATGCGAACGCCGGGCAATGACCAGGAGCTAGCCGTTGGATTTCTGTTCACAGAAGGAATAATTTCAGGTAAAAATGATGTGGCAGAAGTAATTTTGGACAAGAGATGCAATGGAGTTACTGTCCAGCTCAGTAAGCATGTTGAGTTAGATCCGTCCGTGTTCTCTCGCCATTCATTTGTCGCATCGAGCTGCGGTATCTGCGGCAAAAAATCCATTGCAGCGGTGCGCGTGAAGCGCCAGTACGCCTGTCTTCATGACGAACCGGTGATGTCGGCAGCATTGATACATAAGCTGCCGGATATGCTTCGGTCACAGCAGGATAATTTCGATCACACTGGTGGCATCCACGCATCCAGCTTGTTTGACCTCGAGGGTAATCTGATCAACATCAAGGAAGATGTAGGCAGGCATAATGCGTTAGACAAATTGATTGGCGGGGAATTCCTTGCTGGACGATTGCCATTGAGCGACAAAGTGCTGATGCTCAGCGGTCGCGCCAGTTTCGAACTGATCCAAAAGGCTGCCCAGGCTGGGCTCGCAATTGTTGGGGCCGTTGGCGCACCGTCCAGCTTAGCCGTTCAACTGGCCGAAGAATGTGACGTCACGTTGTTAGGTTTTGTGAGAGACGGACGTTTCAATATTTACTCAGGCGCGCACCGAATCAAGATTTCCTAGATTCGGTTCAGCACTTTTCGTAATCCGTTGAAGAGCAGTGTGAATTTAAATGCGCTTAGAATGGTATCTGTCGCCATGGGCGAGTGGCACCTTTCCGTGAGAACGATTTGATTGCTCTTGCAGCCTCGAGCCCATTTTCTGCAGAGCGTAATTCATTCATATAAACGACGGAATCTGCAATTGAATGTAGATCGAAAAACCAATAGAGGCACATCAACGGATTGATGAAGAGCTCACTTCCCTCCGTCCTATCTGTTGCATGGTAGTTCCCAAACTCGCCGTCAAGAGCCGAGAGAATCGAGCTGATTACGATGCTTGGGTCTGAATCTCGCATGCGACTGAAAACATAGTGAGAAGCACTGATGAAGCTTCTCACTTCGGGCATCGCTTTCAATAAAGTAACTGCTCCGAGAAAACCGCCCTTCTTAGTCTGTTCGGCAATTGTGCTCAAAACATGGGCATGGCAAACCCCGTGATGAGCGTCAATGCCGAAACCGAGGCAGGCCAAAATCTTCGTCTCAACTTCGAGTTGATCGACTGCAGCAATACTGGTCATATCCTCTTCAGGCGTTCCTAGATCTTCTTCATCGCCGCGCAAAAGGCTGTCGGTACCACCATCTATCAAAACGATGGTATCCAGTTTGAATTTTTCAACCAATAATTCGTAACTGCGCTTTAGCTGTTGTGTTCCGCAAGCCTCAAAACAATAAACATTCAGATTTTCGCCTTTGCTTCGAAACCATTCACACAGATATCGCTCGGGAAAGTAATAATCTCCCTTTGAGTCCGCACTGACTGCCACCAGATACTCGGACATTCTGATTGGTGCACGTTCACCCGTGGCTATCTGAGAAAATGTCCAGTTCGCAAGATAAACCGCTTTCTTCTGTTGTTTGAGTGCAAAATACAATGGCAATCCTGAGAAGACATCAAATCCACCGCCTGCTCCTGCAATCAGAATGTTGCGAGACAGGCTCAGCTTTTCGAGGATAGGTAGGTAAAACATCATGACTAATCCAGATTTGAGAAGGCGATTATTATATGGGACCGGCGCTGTTCCCGTTGTGCCGCTCGCGACCGTCCAGCCATTTAACTTCTCCATCTGCAACGTAAAGCAGGTGGCCGAACTGCCACCGGTAATAGCTCACCTTAAGCCTTAGAACAAGCGTAAGAGACCCAATCCGACTAAAGCCACCACAGCGAACTCGATCATGAAGGTCAGAAGCACAGAAAAGATAGTACCAAGAGTGAGTAGAACCGGACCGTATGTCTCCGCCTTATCCTTGTAGCAAGTTCGTGCAACTAGTTCTGCCGGTGTACCTAGTGAATAACAAATGTTCGCGAAGAACATGTAAGCAAGAGCACTGATAAAAACAAACATCAATGGATGTCCAAAAAGTACAATCAGTGCAAATGCTGCTGGGAGTCCTGCTAAACCTACGGCAATGTTATAGAGAGGTCTCCGCATCTCCCACCACATCAAAATTGAAAGAAGCGATCTCGGTTCTTTTTGAACTTCAATAACTCTTTGCAGTAGCTTAGTACCGCCTTTGGTGCGCGCTCCTTTTTCAAAAGTACGAATAAGATTTTGTAGCTGCTCGGGAGTGGATTGCTCAAGCACTTTGAAGAATTCATCGACTGGCAATTCACGCATGACCTTATCTGGGTCATCGATTGCATTGGACGCATCGAATTCTACTGGCGCCGACGGAACCGATGACTCATGTGCTTCTGAACAGATGTCGGTAACGACAAGTTTAATTTTACTGGCGCTGGTAACTTCGTCGACGTTGACCGTTTGTTCTTTGGTCATTAATCTTCCCCGCTAGACTCTTACTAGCATAACTCTACTTTCGGTTAAGCGGACGTAAAAATCGCCGGGGTTTTCACTGAAGCTGATCGGTATTTTGCGAAATTGGATCTGCAATCTTACGCGACTCCAACTCTCGCAAATTATGATGCTCTGAAGGAATCTAGACGCGGAACTCAAAGTGGAGCGCTCATGATCAAGCAGATTTTGGCAATTATCTTTATCTATGTATGCACGGCGGCTGCCTGGGGAATACTCGGCGGAACTGTTATACAGCGAACTTATTCATCGGATAGCAGTAATGGGGAGCGTATCAATCAACTCTGGGGCACCGCTCAGAGCCAAACTGCTCCCAGTTTTTACTACGAAACGAAGAAGCAAGTTAAACAGACATCGGTTAAAGACAACAAGACAGTGACTGAAGTGGTTACTGAGACGGAACGGCATTATATTCCGATTCAAAAAAGTGACGTCAAAGCCACTATCAAATTGGATTATCGCAAGAAAGGATTGCTCTGGTACTCAACATACAAGGTGCACTTTATTGGTGGCTACAAAGTGACGAATCCAACCACGCAGCCACTGACCATGCGCTTGGATTTCCCGTTGCCGGCTCAACAAGCCATTTACGACAACTTTCAATTAGTGATGGCGGGTAGAAATGTCGGCAGTATTTTGCCATCTGGTAATTCATTGTCGGAAAATTTCCACATCGAACCAAATAAAACTGAAGATGTGAACATCTCCTACGATTCACAGGGGCTCACGACTTGGCGTTACAACTTCGGTTCAAGCGTCAATCAAGTTAAGGATTTTTCGATGGATATCGTCACTGATTTTGATGCAATAGATTTCCCAGAAGGAAGTATGTCGCCGACAGACAAAAAGAAAATCGACAACGGTTGGCAATTGAGCTGGCGCTACAAAAATCTTTTGACCGGTTACGACATCGGTATTAAGATGCCCGAGAAGCTCAATCCCGGACCGTGGGTGAGCAAGGTGACTTTCTTTGCGCCTGTCTCTCTCTTTCTCTTCTTCTTTATTTTGTTTGTGTTCACCACGATCAAAGGTATTCGCGTACATCCGATGAACTACTTATTTATCGGTGCGGCGTTCTTCAGTTTCCATCTGCTACTGGCGTATCTGGTCGACCACATCTCTGTGGATCACGCCTTCATTGTCAGCTCCATTGTTTCGATTTTCCTTGTGGTGTCATATATGAGGCTCGTGGTATCAAGCAAATTCGCCTTCTTCGAGGTGGGACTATCTCAACTGATTTATCTGGTTCTCTTCTCTTACACGTTCTTCTTCGAGCAATATACGGGGCTTGTAGTGACGATAATGTGCATCATTACGCTCTTCGTTCTGATGCAATTTACAGGACGCATCGATTGGTCAGAGGCGTTCAAAAGAGCTTCCACGAAAAATCCTGAGCCCGGAAAAGCCGCAGCCGTTTAAAAAGCCGGTTGGAATAGTTCAAAAATACGAATCGCAAATGGTGCAAGTATGAAGATCAAAATGATTTTGTCAGCGCTTACCGAAGCGAAGAGTCCGTTTTTTAGACCGATCAAGTATTCTCTGTTTCCGCCGCTAGGACTCGCATCCTTAGCAGCGTATCTCGCTGATGACGATGAAATTACAATAGTTGATGAGCATGTTGAAGAACTGACTTTGGACGACTGTCCAGATTTAGTAGTGATTCAAGCCTACATAACTTCTGCTTTTCGCTCATATTACATCGCAGACCACTACAGAAAAAAGGGCTGCTGTGTGGTTATGGGGGGATTGCATGTTACATCATTGCCAGACGAGGCGGCCGAGCATGCCGACACCATCATTCTTGGTCCTGCTGGTGATGCGTGGACGCGCTTCCTCACAGATTTTCGGGCGCACCATCCCAAAAAACGATACGTAGCGACCGTCAGGACAATGGAAGGCAAGCCACCGATTCGACGAGACTTGATCAAGCGTGAAAGATATCTTTGTCCAAACTCAATTGTCGTATCGCGTGGGTGCCCACACACCTGCGATTTTTGCTACAAGGAAGCCTTCTATAAGGGCGGAAAGAGCTTCTACACTCAACTTGTGGATGAGGCGTTGGCAGAAATCGACCGACTACCTGGCAAACACGTTTACTTTTTAGACGACCACCTTCTCGGTAATGAGCGTTTTGCTAATGCGCTGTTTGATGGAATGAACGGCATGGGGAAAGTTTTCCAAGCGGCATCAACGGTACAAGCGTTGCTCAAGCCAGGGCTACTGGAGAAGGCTGCGAAAGCGGGAATGCGGAGCGTTTTTGTTGGATTCGAAACTCTGGACAATGCCAATCTAGCCGAACATGACAAATTTCAAAATCTCAATCGCGATTACAATGCAGCAATTCGAAGAGTGCACGACGCTGGGGTGATGATTAACGGCAGCTTTGTTTTTGGAATGGACAACGATGACGAAACGGTCTTCGATCGCACTGTGGACTGGGCTGTTAAGAATAGCGTCGAAACAGCGACTTTCCACATCATGACACCATATCCAAGTACCGCCCTGCATGATCGCATGTCGGAAGAAGGAAGAATGCTACACAAGCAGTGGGATCTGTATGACACACGCCATGTCGTTTACAAACCGGCAAAACTCTCTGCTGATGCGCTGGAGAAGGGCTATTGGAGAGCGTACAAAGAATTTTATTCTTGGAATAATCTCTTTAAAAGCGCCAGTGGAAATACGGGAACGATGGCATCACTTCGACATTTATCGTACGCTGGCGGTTGGAAAAAATTTGAACCAGTTTGGGATTTGTTGATTCGAACAAAGCAAGTGACGCGCATGTTGCCCATGCTGGAGGCGTGTTTAGCAGCATATGGAAAATTCGAATCTCCTTCTCAGAGCAATTCACTTGCTCCCTTGAAAAAAGGTGATGCACTAACCGCGATTAAGTCTGTAACCGACTTTACTGATGGTCTCGATCAAAGAGTCCTGTCCGTCCACATCGATGGCAGAGCGAATTCGCTTGATTGACGAACGCACAGCATCCGTTGATGGAAACTTGTCGGTCGGCCAGACTCTGGAAATAAGTGTCTCTGCCGAGAATACTTCGTTCGGATGCCTCATAAAAAATTCCAAAACGGAATGATCGATCGGTAGCAAATTGATCTCTTCGCCGTTTTTCATAATTCTTCTAGAGCCGGTATTAAGCGTGAGACTGCCGATTGAGAAGTCGTTGTCAAACGCTCGTGGCCTTCGCAACAGTGCTTTGATTCTTGCTACTAACTCACGCACGCTGAACGGTTTCGTCAAATAATCGTCGGCACCTGCTTCGAATCCAGTTTCCTTGTCATCGATTTGTGATTTGCCGGTGAGCATGATGATTGGCACTTTGCTACCACTTTCGCGATAGTTGCGCACGATCTCGAACCCATTCATGCCTGGCAGTTGGACGTCGACGACCATAATTTCGTAGCTTCCATTCAACGCGAATGCCAGTCCATCAGTGCCATTGCCGACCACGTCAACTGAATGCCGTTCAAGCTTTAGGCACTTTGACACGGTGTTCGCAAGTTCTTCATCGTCTTCAATGAGAAGTATTTTGGCCATAAAATCTTCTGGTAAAACAATCCCAACAACGGCTTCGGAAAAGCAGGCGCAACGTCAGACTATATTACCAGAGAATTTTTAACGGTTTCAAATACCCGACCTGGAACGGTCACCACAATCTTGTCGCCTGTCCCAACTTCACTCATAATGTTTGAATAAAGGATCGTGTCGCGAGGCAAGACGTGGATCAATGCACTAACTCTTAGTCGGAGTCTTTTCGTGGGATTTCGACCCAGAAGGAACTGCCCTTACCAACTTGGCTGGTCACTCCGATGCGGCCCTTGTGTGCTTCAATAATTGATTTGCAAATTGCCAGTCCGAGCCCGGTGCCTTGTTTTTCGGCCTTGTCCGTCGGATTGACTTGTTGGAAGCGATCGAAAATCCCTGATTGTTGATCTTTGGGAATACCCCGCCCCTCATCGTTTACGGAGATTCGCGTGTAGGTGTCTGATTGTGCTTCATCAATGACGATTGTTGAACCATCTGGAGAGAATTTGAGAGCGTTGCCCAATAGATTGATCAGGACTTGTACTAAACGCGCTGAGTCGGCGATTAATTCGTAATTGGTCTCAGGAGCGACGATCTTTATCGATTTTGAATTGCTGAGATCGACAACAGCCTCGACAGCCTTTGACACGATTTCCTTGGTGCTTGTTGCGTCGACGTCGAGCGAAACATGACCAGCTTCCATTTTCTCTATTTCCAAAAGCTGATTGATCAGCGACAGAGAGAACTTCAAGTTGCGATGGGCTCTCTCCATATAAATTTGAACTTGGTCCTCCAGTGTGAAGTGCCCGGATGTAACCAACTCAATTGCAGCCAGCACCGAATTCAGTGGCGTGCGTAAATCATGACTGAGCATTGAAACAAATTCTTGTTTCAATCGTTCCAATTGCTTCTGTTCGGAGATATCGGTTACGACGCAATACAGCGATTGCTGCTCATCTGACCAGGTCGCGGACCACGATGTTTCGCTCAGTGTGGTGTCTGCTTTAACTATCCTGGCTTCGAAGCGAGCTTCGGTTTTGTTGTATATGGCATTTTGCAATGTCGATCTGATATCAGATTTGTCCGCGTCTGGAAGCAATTCTAGAAAGCGTTTTCCGATCAATTGTTGCGATGGAAATCCCCACATTTTGTCTGAAGCGTCGTTGATGTCGCTCAGTTTGAGATCTTTGTCGAGCGAACAAATTACCTGCGATGCGTTATCTAGGATGGCTCGCTCTTTCTGCCGAAGCACTGTCAAGTCTTGGTACATCTGATGGTAAATCAAATCGATTTGAGCGAGTTCATCTTCGCCGGTAACAATGTCGGTGGGCGGCTTGCC
Source organism: Candidatus Obscuribacterales bacterium (assembly GCA_038322035.1). GTDB lineage: Bacteria > Cyanobacteriota > Vampirovibrionia > Obscuribacterales > Obscuribacteraceae > PALSA-1081. Next base: position 5,543 of record JBBQFO010000038.1, on the reverse strand, counting down.
GGCGGCCATTGCCGTCGTATTATTCATCAGCATCTGCAATCTTCGGCTCGTACTGATGTTGAAGTAGGCAGTCAAACACGCTGCCAATACAACGCTGACCAGCAGCGAGAGTTGGATCACTTCTTTTAATTGCGAGTCGTATTTTTCGAAGTACTCCTGATTCTGTTCTTGCACAGTAGACTGTGCACCCGAGAGAGAATCGCAGATAGCAAACATCTTGTTAAAGTTTCGGTTGGCATTAGCCACCATTCGAGCCGCTCTGAGCTTGTCTTCTTCGAATTTTACCTCTTGTGTGGCGGTAAACTCTTCGTCTAAACGGGCTCCAGTTTTTTCCAACTCATCCCACTTCGCTGCCTCATTTTGCTCGCTGGATGCAAGAGCCTTAATCGTGGCAATCTCAACGCGGGCTTTTGCTGCCAGAAGCTTTTCTTGATCCGTCATCTGTTTGTCTGTCATCATTCGGCGCATTGCCATCAGCGTTGCGCGTCGCACGAACACTGCCATCAATGTTGTGATGTGACTTCCTAAATCGCGTGCGTGGGCTGATTTCATTCGCGCCTCTTGCACGTTAGCGATCAGATTCAGCAGCACGCCCACTAAGGCAAGTTCAAAAACTACTGGTATCGCTACCAGTATCAAAACCTTTTTTGTTAGGGTTAGCACCACTGAATAGCTGCCCCGTCACGCGAAGAAATGCTAGCAAAACACTAGCATTTCTTGCTTCAGTGAAAGGGGTCTATATTTAGAAGATATCGAAGATGTCGCCCAGGTCTGGCAATCCTGGCAGCTTTGGCAGTCCACCGGAGTGGCTGTCGGAACCGCCCGAGAATCCAGGCAATCCGGGCAATCCAGGCAATCCAGGCAATCCAGGCAATTTAGGCAATCCGGGCAATCCTGGTAAGTTCGGCAATCCTGGTATATGGATGCCGTTATCAGAACCGGAATTGTTGTCCGAACCACCGCCCATGAATGGCAGTCCTGATAGTCCTGGAAGCTCTGGAAGCTGAATTGATGGTAAGCCTGGAAGCTGGATTCCACCGTTATTGTCTGAGCCACCGAAGCTAGGAAATCCTGGAAGACGTGGAAGCTGAATCGATGTTAAGCCTGGAAGTTGGAAGCCGTTGTCTGAGTTGGAGCCGCCGTTACTAAAGTGAGGTAGTCCTGGAAGTTCTGGTAAGCCTGTAAGTGGGTTCGGCAGACCGGAGAAAGGGTTTGGCAAGCCCGTTATCGGGTTAATGCTGCCATCGCCCGTTGGGTCGTTGATATCGATACCACCGCCTGGTAAACCGGATACAGGATCCGTGCCTTCAGTTGGCGTACTCGTATCGCCGCCGCTACCGTCTGCAGGCTGCAGCATTTGATTGACCTGCTGGAGTAGTCCAGAGAGCAGCTGTTGGAACTTCTGCATGTCACCGCTTTCGAGGGCTTGCAGAGCCTGAGCCAATGTTGCAATCATTTGTTGGAATTGAATTTGCTGGTCCGACGGTTGGGGAGATTCCGAACCGCTTTCTGAGCCACTCTCTGGTGAACCACCAGATTCGCCACCTTGTGAGTCTGAGCCGCCTGACTGATGACCGCCAGATGGTGAATCTGAACTTGGGCAATGCTTATCACCTTCTGAAGAACCACTCGACTCGCTTGAACCGCTTTCATCCCCTGTAAGGGATCTCAGATTCTTGTCGGCATTCTTGAGCCATTCTTTAGCTCGATCTGGATCGCCATTTTTATAGGCATCTTGTGCGCGCTTCAGATCCGAAGCAGCATCTACAAGTTCAACCGGTAATGAAGGATCATCTTTGATCGAATTGTCAGCGCCGCCATCGTTTCCATCGTGGTGATGGTGGTGACCGCCGTCATGATGTCCGCGACCACCTTCATGATGTCCATGACCACTCTCACGATCACCGTAAAGTTGGTGCATATTTCCGAAATCCAATTTGTCTGGATCGGAACTTCCACTTGTGCGTGCATCGCTTGAGCGACTTGGATGCTCCTTTAGTAAAGAGACAACATTGAAATCTGGTTTTGCACTGGTAAGTTGTTCAACATTTTGCGAAGGGGCGTCAGAAGTACGCGCAGAAAAGGTAGAAGTCATCGAAACAGCTCCTTTTGGATTCTTAGTAACGAAGTCGAGAAAGACGACTTCAGACCAACTTAGTAATGAAGCCGGGGTGACTTCGCTTTCAACTCTAAGGAAAAATGTGTCGAAACAGTGGCGGAAAAAATTTGACCCGTCAAAATCTGCTCCATTTTTAATATTGGATGCGAACAGACAACTAGTTGAAGCTGCGATCCAGAATTCTATGAATGCGGTTAGGGCTGAACAAGACCAACTCCCACAGTGCAGCGCTGTAGCCGTCTAGCACTGCCACGCCGATCTTCTCATCGAGCTGTCTGACTGTCTGCATGATATCCAGCATTGACACGGAGCTGGCACCACGTTCGATGGCAGCCGCCGTTGCATGTAGTCGCGCCAGAGCAAGCAGCATCGCCAGGTGGTGATATCCGGCAATTACACTCAGTTGCGCGAAGCCGCCGCCGAAGTACCACTTGCCGAATATTCTTGAATAGATAAATCGTGTCAATAGATCTTCTATCGCGGGATCTTGAGTCCATGGGAAATCAGTCAAAGTTTCGAAAGTGTAGCTTTTGTTCACATATTTAAAGATTGGCGGTTTAAGCCAGAGTTCAGCGGCGAATTTGATACCGTTGAAGTGCACATCTTTGTTTTTCAACTTTGGATTGTTTGGAAAATAGAGCGCGAATAATCCAGCAAGAAATGCTTTATCCATTTTGTTTGGCGTGGTGATTGCGGCTGCTTTCGGCGCTGGCAAATCTTTGAACAAGACATCGGAGCCAGCATAAATGCGGTCTTTGATCGAGGTGCTATCACCCTCAACAAATGCGTCCAGCAATTTTGTTTCCAAATCTAAATACTCATTCCATGTCAGTGGTTTGTCCGTTGCAAGTTTTACTTTGTCCCAAATGATATTGCCTTCGTCATATACGGTTTCGTAAACGCGAAGTTTTTCTTTGAGAGTATCCAGTTGCTCGGTTAGCGGTGTGCCAACGTTTCCCAGCACAGCGTTGCTTCTAAAGCTGACTGTTAGATAGATTCCTGACGGCGTTCGGTTGAATGAATAAGGGAACAATCCGCAGATTAACGGCTTGACTTCCTCGCCGTATTTCCCGTGGATGTGGCAGAGTTTGTTGATCAAAAATGGACAATGTCCGTCGCTTGTAGACTTGATTGCGTGCGTGTAATTTGTGTTTGCACGCTCTTTGTCGCTTAATTTTCGGTATTGCTTGCTCCAATCGAACTGCGGCAAATCTTTGCTGAAATCAATAGCCGAGACTCGATCGTAATCTTCTTCGGTCATAGGCACAGCGACGCCGTAGCAGCATCTACCGCAGCCTGAGCAGCTGTAATTGATTCCTTCAGGAACGTGGAGGGTGCTTCCCTCGACTTCTATAGTTTGGTGCTTTGAAGAAAGTGGCATTGTGTTTCTGCTAAGAGGTACCCGAATGATATCAGGTCGAGACGCCTTCCGCATCACTCTGAGCACCCGCGCGGCACGGAGAGAGGGCGTTATTAATTTCGTGCCCCGAAGTTGGAAAACAACCGCAAATTCTGTGCGCGAAAGGTGATTTGAATTTTGCACCTTATTTGGTATCAATACTCAAAACTTAATGGTACCAATTGCGGTGCATAATAGCTATTTCTATTCTGCTATTTGATCACTCAATATTTCTCTTTTGTATGAATTGGGATCATTGCAATTCCGCGTATCCTCAGCGTATCGTCGCGCACCCCACGTCCCCAGCCCTAGGTTCCGACGGCAGGAACACACATCTTCGCTTCGACGTCTAGCACCACAGGCGGTGTACGCCTAGGAAAAATTTGCTTGACGCCGTTATCCAAATGAGTTAACTTAGAAATAGCAGGGTAGAGCAGTGGCTGTGCTCGTCGGTCTCATAAGCCGAAGATCATGGGTTCGAATCCCATCCTTGCGACCAATTGGCGGATTTGGCATATTGGTTGTGCTCCAGTCTTCCAAACTGGCTAAAAGAGTTCGATTCTCTTATTCCGCTCCATTAGAAACATCAGAACATAGGACTAAAAGACCGTGATTTCCTCGTTACAGCTCGCATCAACCGGCGGACGCCAAAATAATTGGCTCGGCGGCGGCGTGCGCCCGCAAACGGTAACGACAGGCAATGAGGATCACGGTAATGACAGCTCCACAATTAAAAATAAATCGAACAGATCCGGCCGAGCCAACGCGTAACAACCTTTCGGGGATGAATGTTACCGAGGCTGGCGAGGGAGTTTTGCAAACTCCTTGTGGTGAGTTCGATTCTCACCGTCTCCAAATTTTGCCTTTAGCGAGTCGCTGGGCGATTCCACTATCTACGACACTTTCAATAGGAGAAATAGTCATGATCCGCGTTTTGAGAAATAGAACTGCAGCAGTCAATTGCCATTCCACTCGGCAATTGATTTCAGGCACACGTTTTGTTTCCACAAATAACACCCGCAAGGATCACGATTATGTTTCAGCCAAGAAAAGAGTTAAAACGACAAGGAAGCGAACCACGATACTGGCGGCTTGATCCGCTATTTAAGCCGGTCAAGACGCGTGGTCAATCTGGAAGTTCTGCAGCTGCAAACTGCACAACTATTGCCTTCGTGCCTCAATTGGTACAGGAAGAATCTTGTAAATTCTCATTTGTCAGTTCGACTCTGACCGAAGGCTGCGACCTCATAACTCAGTCGGTAGAGTACACGCCTTTTAAGCGTCGTCGCGTTGGTTCGAGTCCAACTGGGGTCATATTTCGCCTTGTAGTTCAGTGGACAGAGCAACTCGGTTCTAACGAGAAAGTCCTTGGTTCGAATCCAAGCAAGGCGGGAGCCTCCCTCATTAGCTCAGTGGACAGAGCACGATGTTACGAACGTCGGTTGCCGCAAGTTCGAATCTTGCATGGGGGTCCAACTTCCGTTGGCGCAATTGGTAGCGCAAGTTCCTTACAAGAACGAGGTTGAACGTTCAAGTCGTTCACGGAAGAAATTTTGCACAGTAGCTCAATTGGTAGAGCGCCCCGCCGTTAACGGGTAGGTTATGGGTTCGATTCCTATCTGTGCAGCCACTACGGACGGTATGCGAATTGGAAAGCAGCTTGTCTTGAAAACAGGTGCCCGCAAGGGTTGCAGGTTCGAGTCCATGCACCGTCCTCCACTAGCACGAAAAGCACAATGGTTGTGCAAACGCTTGATAAGCGTTCGGTTCTAGGTTCGAGTCCTAGTTCGTGCAAAATTTTTTTCTGCGCAGGAACTGTCGTTGCATTCGCTAGACTATCTTTTGTGACTTTTTTTCAGTTGCAAGATGAGACCTACTGTTATGGCTACAGACAATAAAATGAGAACGGCATACAACAGCCAGCTGTGTCCGATGATGCCTTCAATGGAGCCCAGCCAAACCCAGATAAAGAGAAGATACCCTAACCATAAGGCAATCGATGTGAACACTGCCGCCAGACCTCGT
>JBBQFO010000037.1:0-29879 GCA_038322035.1 Candidatus Obscuribacterales bacterium | reverse complement strand
GCAGAGCCAGTGGACGTTCGATGCCGTCGCGGGTCGCTGCCCAAGTGGTGCTCAATGCGTCTTTGCATATTTCCCAAATCAGTTCGTAAGATCCAAAGGTTTGTTTGTTCGCCCTTTGTGGCTTTGCTACTGGTGTAGCCGATTTCTGCTCCGGTTCTGTCGATAAAAATGCCGAGACTTCGGGTAACGGGGGGACTTCGGATACTAGAGAAACACTGGGCGATGGCGTTGTCGCGACGTCGGACACTAAAGCAACGCTTGGCGATTGCTCGCGAACCTTACTCTTTCTTGGCATAAATTGTTTTACTAAGCTCGTTGGTAACTGGTAAAGGGAAGCCCCCTGACTATACCGATGGTTGCCAAGGAGTCACTAGGGTAAATACTGTTGTTTGCAGCTACCATGCTTTTCTTTTTCAGAAGCGTCATACAAGAATGATCGTTTTACAAGTGCCTTGCCAGAACGATGGCACAACCTTGTTTTTTTGCTTCACTCCTGGCTAGTTCGGCTGCTGCCAACAAAGAGCCAAAATCGTTTACATCATCTGGATATGTCACCAGTCCGATTCCGATTGATAAATTACTCGGCTCGATTCCGGCCAGACTGACTGCGGACAGCAATGAAGTTTTGATAGCTTCGGCACCTTGCGCTGCTGCGCTTGTTCCTACGCCGGGTAGGAATAATGCAAGCTCATGCCTGTCATAGTGGGTCAAGTAGCCGTTAAACACTTGGCGAATTCGATCGGCGAGTTCCTTCACAAACTTCGGCGATTTTGGCGATTCCCCTCTGTTGTCGACACGGATCGGACTAACGTCAAACAGAATCAGTGAAAAGGTGTTTGGTTTTGTGCATTTAAACTCTTGTTCAAGCAGAAACAGCAGCGCTTCGTAAGTTAAGAGTTTTGTTTCGCGATCGAGCATGATGTTCGAAATGGACTCAACGAGACCTGGGTTGATCGCCTTCGGTTTGATTTTTAGATGTTCTCTTTTGACCACTTTATCGAGGCGAATCGCGTTGCATCGAATCAAGTTCGCAACTATTTGCACCCACTGACTCCGCTGAAAATTCAGCTGTGAGAGAAGTTCTTGCAGGGTGCGACCCGGTTGCACGCGTAAGTAGAATGCTTTTAAGAGAGCCATGTCGACGGGTTCGCTTTTTCGCATTAGCTGCTCGAATTCGATTTCAGCGATTTTCTCATGCACGCGCGTTAAAACCGATTGCATGCTCACGCCCGCTCGTTTCAAAAATTCGGTGTTGTCGGAGAGCTGCACACCCTGCAGCATTAGCGAGTTGATACCCTGATTTATCGTTTTTTCCTTAGTAGTAACATTGGGTTCGAAATGGAACTGTCCCGTCTTCCAGCAAATTACTTGCAACACGCACTCGTCGCCGGTGCTATGAGTGCCTGCGGCGTGCACAGGAATGCCGCCGTCGAAATATATATCGACGGAAGCGACAGGGCGTTGAATTCGAAGACGACCGGTCATCTGACCAAGTGAAACTGATTGCAAAAGATTGGTCACGTGAACGAGATCAAGGCTGCCAGTAAGATGCTCTTGCCGTTGCGTAAATTGCTCCGACATGTAGATTGGTATTGTGTCAAATGTAGCAGTCAAGTCCGGCACTGGCGCTGTGCTCAAACTGAATTTTTGAGAATGGCTAGGCGTGTTCTTCTTGTTCGGATCCTTCACCGGAGGAAGACGAGCATAGGTCTTTCCTTGTTCTGCTTGATTATGTTTGGGCTCTTCGCCCAAAACAACTTGTAGCATGCTCAAAATCAGCATTACATCAGTAGTGAGATGGAACCATAACTCTTCAGAGTTCGCATACATGCGCCACTCGAACATGCCGCCCAGCTGTTCCAAATAGATCAGTGACAGAGAGTATTCTTCGTGCCCTTTCGGAAAGGAACAACTAAAGAGAGTTCCCTTTTTTTCTGACGCTGCCGTCATCAACTCATGAAGATGGAGCTCCGTTGGTGTCTCAGATAGGGCTATTTTTACTGCTTGATGCATCATTCTACGAACTGACTGATCCTCGCCCTTGTTTGCGCCTCTAAGCATTGTACCCAGGAGCTAAGAGTTTCCGATCGGCTGGAATAAAAATTCGAGGTCGGTCTCGTCGAACTTCAGTGACCCAGCCGTCTCCGGATCATATATAGAACTTGCAATCTTGCGTTTTCGCTCTTGAAGTTCAAGCATTCGCTCTTCAATAGTGCCGGAAGCGATGAGCTTGTAAACGAATACAGGCTTGTCCTGCCCGATTCGATAAGCGCGATCTGTTGCTTGATCTTCGACTGCCGGGTTCCACCAGGGATCGTAGTGAATCACCGTATCCGCCGCCGTTAAATTGAGTCCTGTGCCACCAGCTTTCAGGCTCAATAAAAACACCGGTACATCGCCGGCTTGAAAGCGTTTTACCGGAGTGGTCCTATCTTTGGTATCACCGCGAATTTGCACAAACGGTATTCGCAATTTGCTTAGTTCAGGCTCAATCAGATCGAGCATGCTTGTGAATTGCGAAAATAAAAGAACCTTGCGCCCCTCAGAAACTAATTCCGATAACATCTCAGTCAACATTTCTAGTTTCGCACTGACATTGACGGTTCGTGCCTTTTCTATTTTCACGAGACGCGGATCACAGCATGCCTGTCGCAATTTAAGCAATGCTTCCAATATTGTAATTTGGCTGCGTGACAGACCTTTATTGGCGATCTCGTCTCTCACCTTTTGATGCATTGAAATGCGAATTAGTTCATAGAGATCCCGCTGCGCACCCTCTAATTCAGTCTGTTTGAGTATCACCGTTTTTGGTGGCAGATCCTTTTCCACTTCAGCTTTTGTTCTGCGAATCATGAATGGCTTGATGCGGCTGGACAGTAGCTTTTGTCTCTCCATATTGCCCTGACGCTCAATAGGAACACGAAATAGTTCGGAAAAACGTTTCGTACCACCGAGCATACCGGGATTAAGAAAATGGAACTGGGACCAAAGTTCGCCAAGGTGATTTTCTACCGGTGTACCGGTCAAGCAGATGCGGTGCTCGGCTTTGAGCAGGCAGGCGCTCTGCGACATTTTTGTAGCAGGATTTTTTATGTACTGGGCTTCGTCCATGACGACAGCGCGCCAGCTATATTTCTTCAGTTCCGCAATATCCTTTGCTAGCAAGGCGTAGGACGTGAGCACTACGTCAGCTTTCTTCACCTTTTGAAATTGTTCGGTTCTCTTGGTGCCGTGTAAAACAAGTGCGTCCAGAGTCGGAGCAAATTTTGTCAACTCGGATATCCAATTCGGAACGACACTAGTTGGGCAAACAATCAAGAATGGTTTGTTTTTCAATTTGCCGTTTTGTTTTTCAGCCAAAATATGCGCGATCGTTTGGACGGTTTTTCCAAGACCCATATCGTCCGCCAAAATTCCGCCGAGATCGAATTCGGAAAGAAATTGCAGCCAAGAAAATCCAGATAATTGATAACTGCGCAACTCCGTTTTCAAGCCTTTCGGAGGATCAATCTGTGAAATCCCTTCAAAGCTTTTCAAACGTTTTGCTATTTCTCTCAAGCGACGGCTGCCTTGCAAAATGGACTCTTCCATGGCCGCAAAATCAAGAGCCTGAGCCAGTGTGATTCGGCCAGGAGTACCTTCTGAATCGTACAAATCTATTAGTATTTTAAAAATTCGCTCGACTCTTTCGAAGGGCAGACCAAGCAGGCGACCGTCTTCCATTTTCGCGTAAAACTTTCCATCTATATTCAAACTGGAGAGTTCCTTTGTCGGCTCTCGAAGTTCTTTTAGAGCCGACATGATAATCGGAAGCAGCGAGAGCTTACGTCCCTCAAATTCAAAACCAAGATCCAAATTAAACCAGCCGGACGAATCTTCCTCTGATACGTCGTATTGCCAGTCTCCATCGTAATCAACCGCATTGAAAGCAAATGTCGAGTCAACGTCTACATCAAAATTTAAAGCACGCAGTTTGTCTGCATTTTGCGCGACGTGGATCCAGCCTCTTGTTTGATCGCCCTCGACGGCAAATTGCCTGTGTTGGTGGTATGAATTGGAATAGTGAGGAACCAAGCCGTTTTTGATTAGTAGGTCCACGGCATCTCGTTCGGCTTCGCGATCAGGTCTCACGAGTATGGTCTTTCCGTCTTGTTCTAATTCGATATGGTTTTGACCGGCAGCAAATTCAAATTCGCCATAGCTAAAGGAAAGTTCGCCCTTAGTATTGGTCACGTTTTTCAAGACTCTGTCAGGTTGTGAGGAAAGCTTGAGATGAGCTCGGGGAGCTATCTTGCGAACCTCAAATTGCTTTTCAGTTTTGGGCAGCGGAATTGGAAAATTGGAACTCAATTCGACAAGAGCAGAATAAACTTTTGATGCATCTTGCGCGCTCATCAACGGTGCCGCCAAAATAACGTTAGCCACCTTCTGTGGTATCGACAACTCAATAGGCCCGGCCGTCATGGTCGTTTGATCGATATACCAGGGACACTCGCTCCAGAGGATGGTCTCATTGCCTTCAAGCTGCATTCTTGGAGCCTGCCGGCCATCAGATAAAGGCACAAAACTTATTTGCCCTTTTCTTGGTTCACCAAATTGCAAAGGCGAACTATTCACGTTCTGGAAATGACAGCGTCCTGTGTTAATCAATCTTCGCAGGAGAGCATCTACGAGCTCAGGCGCGGTGGGAAAATCTCCTTGATACCAGGAACCATAAGCACTGGAGCGGCCTCCGAACATCACTAAATTTGCGATATCAAAATCTTCAGTAGTTAAATAATCAACACTTCTGCCTGCAAAAACCGAGAAATCTTTTTCTCGACCACTGGCATATGTTCCAGACTTAAGTTTCTTAGTCACGTACAACCGCACTTGTGGTCGAGGACGATCTTGCCATTCCGCTATCTTTATTAGATAGAGAAGAATTTGCGTGCCTGCCTCTGATACTGGTGACTGAGGCGCCATAACGCGTTCTAGCTCTCCTAGCCATCTGGACAGGTGTGGAGCAAGTGCATCTTCAGATTTGACAGTGTTCTGTTTTCCGTTGATCACGGACAACAGAGTCGCCGCTATGTGCTTGCAGTTAAAGCCCATGGGGCAAGTGCAATCACTGGCAATCATCCATAGTGGAGCGTGCCACAACAGATCGATTGATACTGAATATGGTGACTTTCTTGAACCGGCGACGCGAGCCCGAATCTCTGAAGAGTCGGCACTGACATCGGTGATCAGAACACGACCTTGCTCCCAATAAGCTCGTCCTCGTTCGAGTACGGCTTTACCAAGGTTTGCAGCGATATCGGATTCGGCCAATGTGCGTACATTGGTGGACATCGAATTTAATTTCATTCAAGTTTGTCTATCTGAGGGAAATTCGTGGATAGAGCTCGACGCTCCAGACAATTTAGCTGCAATCAGGACCCTATTATTCACTAAGATTGATTGAGAAGATCGAGATTGCAATTTCTTTGCATTGTGGAAAAACGACAACTTGTAGGCTTTTTCGACTGGCATTCCGAATCTGAACATAGTTTCTGCCGATTCTGTGTATTCCTGACCGCGGCTTTGTATACCGTCGGGTTGTTAAGATGGTGAGCAAATCTTCAACTGATTTCGAAGATTTGCACTAGACCGCGCTTGCCGTATGAAATAATTTCCTTGTCGGCTGATACCAGCTCAGCCGCATGTGCTAAGGCTGTCGCAACCAAAATTCGATCGGCTGGATCTCCCTGGAACTTGCCTGGAAGATAGCTGCTATTGATGGCGATTTCCGCAGTTATCTCTAACACATTAATGCTGAACTGCTGCACGAAGGCGGCGAACCAACCTAGCGGGTGTTGCCCGAGGTCTAGCCTTTTTTTGCGCACGAGCATACCTATTTCCCACGCGGAAATCGGCGACATGCACAAATTACCGCTATGGAAAGCGCTCTCAATACGCGACAATTTTGCCGGCTTCAGGCGCGCGCTGCCCTCTGCTAACCAGATGGCGACATGAGTATCGAGCAGAACCGCAGCGTCTCCGACAGGCGCATTGTCAGTCTTGATCGGCATCCCAGAATTCTCCTATCGGATCAATGATGTTGCCTTTGATGGTTGTCTGATCGCGCATGCAACCAAACGGAAACGGTTTTCCTTGTTCAAACGGAAAGATTGTCACAAGAGGCTTGCCGTGCTTCGTTACGGTGAGAGGAGTTTTGGATGAACCAATTTCGTCCATGAGCTTGAGGCATTTTGCTTTGAATTCGCCGGCCCCAATTTGTCTAGTTTTCTTAAACGACATTTTCAGTTTCACTCCACCTTGTATGACTATGGTCACTGACTATAGTCATATTATAGCTCCAATAAGCTCGCCCTCGTTCTAGAACGGTCTTACTAACGTTCTAGACGATATTGGATACGTCCAATGTGCGTGCCCGTTTTAGGACGCTAATCGCTCTACATCTTCCAGGTTGTTGTGGGCCCGGTCCGAATTCAATACCACAAGTTTTTTCTGTACCGGCCGGCTAATGGGTTTAGCTTCGTTCACACAACTGGCCAGTCCGATTGCTTTCATCAAGCGAATTGTCATCCAGGTGACGTCGATTTCGTGCGGTCTCAGTCCGGATCTCGCTGAACCCGGATGCGCGTGATGATTGTTGTGCCATCCCTCGCCGTTTGTGAAAATCGCTACCCACCAGACATTGACGCTGTCATCAATTAAGTCGAAGTTTTTGTAGCCCAACTTTGGAATGTGACAGACAACATTCAAAAACAATGGAATTTGCAAGACGAAGACGCCTGCTGCCAGACTTGCTAGTGCGATTTTCCATCCGAACAGCGCGAGCAACACTGCTCTGAAGAGAAAGCCTACTGTCAGTGCCAGGCAGTGTGACTTGTGCCAGTCGCTGCGTTCAAGAATTCGATAAAGAGGATCGTCGATCAGATCTTTTGCATGTAATGACGGCTGGATGTGCGCAGGGTAAGTCTTTCTGTTGAAAATCCAGCCGAAGTAAGAGTCTTTCCATCCGTATTTCGGTGCATGGGAATCCATCTCGTTATCAGTGTTCCGATGATGGTTGCGGTGCACTGTTGCCCACCAGATTGGCGAACCCTCGAAGCATAAGTAGCCGCCGAGCACCCAGAAGTATTCGGACAACTTGTTGCATTTGAAGGTTCTGTGCGCAAGGAGCCGATGATAGCCGACCGTGACGCCGAGCGCATGCCAGAAATAGAAGGCGATGAAGGCAAAGATGAATGTGTCCATAATTGTTACTCGGTCCAATTTGTAGTCACCCACTCCTTAAATCGTATCAGACGATTGCAATTTGTAGTTGCATGAATACAAATTGTAGCTACGCTAATTGATGGGCTGTAGGCCAGGCCAGCAAGCGCCTGGCTCTCGCGATGCTAAAGCCGTTCATATAAGACCCAATAAATAAACTTTGCCAAGTGATAACGGATAATGAGCTCCGTTCCTGCGGCTATATCTATGATTCCAGACATTTCCTTCACGATCGCGGTTTTCAACGAAGACCCAGAAAATCTGAATCTCTTAGCCCGTCGCCTCGCAGAGGTGGCGATCTCTCAGGAATTAACTTACGAACTGATTTTTATCAATGATGGCAGCCGGAAGCCAGCTAGCGATGCGCTTCGACTATTGGCAAGCAGTTATGACTGCGTAAAACTTATCGAGTTGTCTCGCAATTTTGGACAGCAAGCCGCAATAACGGCTGGTCTCAAGCATTCTACTGGACGCGTCGTTGTGAATCTCGACTCTGACTTACAAGATCCCCCAGAGATCATCATCCAGATGCTAGAAAAGTGGAGGGATGGATATGATGTAGTCTACGCGCAGCGGTCAACAAGAAAAGATTCGTTCTTGAAGAGGTTCAGCGCATTCCTTTTCTATCGGCTTCTTGGAAAAATATCGACGGTCTCGATTCCACCTGATACAGGCGACTTTCGTCTGATGGACCGCAAAGTTGTAACTGCACTTGTGGCCATGCCGGAACGAACTAGATTTATCCGTGGATTAATCCCCTGGCTGGGCTTTAGACAGATTCCCATCGCAATAGACCGAGACGCTCGAGAAGCGGGTAAGAGTGGTTACACTCTTTCGAAATTGCTTAAACTTGCTTTTGATGGGCTTTTGTCCTTTAGTATGGCGCCCCTATTCCTCGTGCCGTGCATCGGACTAACCGTGACAGCGGTGGGATTGCTCCTCATAGCCATTTGGATGCATTCGCTAGTCGACCAACGATTCGCGATTGACGGAACTGCAATTGTTGGGTTCGGAGCACTAGCTGCGGGACTGCAAATTTTGGCTACCGGCACCATAGCTATATATCTTTCAAAGGTTCTCGATGAAGTCCGGGGACGTCCCATTTATGTCGTCTCGCAAAAGATAGGAAATTTTGGTGAATCGAGAAGACGTGAACTTGAACACAAAAGGCGAGAGCTAGCGACATCTTCCACCAGAAATTAAGTTTTCTCTCGTTGTCTAGGCACCACTAATAGTGAGTCCAGGACTTCATTGAGTTTGGCGGTCATTACAGCTTCTGAATCTGCTTCTATGTTGATGCGCAGCAGCGGCTCGGTATTAGAGCTGCGAATATTCATCCACCAGTCCGGATATGTGATCGTTACGCCGTCAAGGTGGTCCAATTCTGCTAATTGATGTTGAGCTTCGAGCTTGGCTAGTGCTGCGGGAATGTCTTTTACCTTTCTATTCACTTCACCAGATCGAAAACGTTTGTCGATTGGAGAAATGATTTCGCTCACTTTCTTTCCAGCTTCGCTGAATACTTGCAGGCACTGCAGTAGAGCAATCATGCCTGAATCGGCATACCAGTTGTCTCGGAAGTAGAAGTGCCCGCTGTGTTCGCCACCAAATATGATGTCTTCTTCGCGCATGATTTTTTTGATCAGCGAATGACCCACCGGCGCTCGCCTTGGAGTGCCGCCATTGGCCGAGATGATTTCTGGCACAGTCTTACTACAGACAACGTTGTAGAGAACTGCTTGCCCTGGGTTGTGCTTCAGTATGTTGATCGCTACAAGGGCCGTCACGATGTCACCAGTGACGAGGTTTCCTTTTTCATCGAGGACAAACATCCGATCCGCATCACCATCAAAAGCGACGCCTAAATCGCAGTCGTGTTTAATCACTGCTGCCTGTAGGTCGCGAATGTTTTCCGGTTCGAGCGGATTGGCTGGGTGATTGGGGAAGTTGCCATCTAACTCGAAGTAGAGTGGAATAATTTCGCACGGCAAATGTTTGAACACCGGTGGAATGATCTTGCCGCCCATGCCATTGCCTGCATCGATGGCGATTTTGAACGGCTTAACTTTACTGACATCGATAAAGGATAAGCAGTGTGCAGCAAAGTCTTCTAAAACATCGCGTTCAATTCTCGTGGGCTTGGACGCGTTGTTCGCGGAACGCTGTTTGTATGTTTGAGATTTATCAGAGGCACCACTAGCGATGGCGTCGCGGATTTGAGAAAGACCGGTTTCCAGAGATAGTGCTTCTGCATCCCTGCCCGTGAATTTCATACCGTTGTATTCGGCTGGATTGTGAGATGCGGTGAGCATAATGCCGCCGTCATAAGCATATTGGCCCACGGCAAAGTAAAGCGCGTCGGTGGAAACAAGTCCAATGTCGACCACCGATGCGCCACCGTCAGTAATACCGGCCGCTAACGCTTCGAAGAGCTGCGGACCACTGATGCGCATGTCTCTTCCTACTGCAACTGTTTTTGCGTCCAACAGTTTGACGAATTGAATGCCAATTTGGTAAGCCAATTCTTCATTCAGTTCAGAAGGATAAATGCCTCTGACGTCGTATCTTTTGAACACATCTTGAATTGTCGTTGTACTCATTGTCACTTACTTCCCATCCGGCAGCTCTGCTTTGATTCAGTCGTTGCGGCGTTATTTTGCATCCTTCTTCTTATCATTGAGGTCTTTTGCAAAGTCTTCGATCCAGGCTCTGTCTCCGTAATCTGAACGCCACACCACGACGGATAGTGATTCTGGACTTGGTTCGGCATTTTTGCTCAGTTCCAGTTCAACCGTTTTTGATACGGCTACGTGCTGAAACTCAGTTTTGTTCTCAGGCGCCTCGTGTTTTGAAAGCTGCTCATCGAGTGCGTGGAACGAGATTTCTTCTATGCGCTGCGTCCCTGATTCACGCTTCACTTCCGCGTTTGGAAGTGCCGACGTCGCAGCCCACCGCCCATTATCTTCTTCCAGTTGTTTTGCAACTGCTTCAAAAAATTCAGGCATCTGGCGCTCAAGTCGGTAAAGCTCCTGAAACAAAACATCGGCATCTGCCTTGCTGTCCAGAACTTCCCACGCTTTGCGCTTCAATTCAAGAGCTTTTAGCTCGATATCATTCATTATCAGGAACAGCCCAAAGTGCTCATACAGTATAGCTGAGCCCGATTCATGTGCCCCAAAAGTATTTCCAACGAACTTTGTGGAGTGCCCCACGGGGGTCGAGATTGAGCGCCTCACGATGTGAGCGATAATCTTGTACGCTTTCATAGATGCATGCGGTAGGTCTTTACATGTCTGAGTTTCAACGAATATGAGCAGCTCTGAACCCAGCCCCAAAAAGTCGAATCAAGTGGAGACCGCTCTTCCCTACTGCTTTTCGCTGCTCTTGTTGGTTGTTGTCGGAATTCTTCTGTCAGCGCCACACCTGGCGCTCAAAGACATGCCTGAATTTTATGCGCCAGGACGAATGTTGCTTTCGGGCACGCCATCTGATGTCTACAAGCCTGAAGTTTTCCAACCGCTACTGCGCCAACTGTTTCCAGACCATGAGGCTCCCATCCTCTACATTCCACCTTACGGTTTGCCTCTGCTTGTTCTTCTTGGGTTTTTGCCAGCGGCCCTGGCCGATCCTGTTTGGTTCGCTTTCTTGATTTTGTGCTCTTTTTCGTCCGTCGTCGTTTTGAAATTGGCGCTCAATTTGCAGCACAAGTTCGTTATGCGAATCGCCGGTTTGCTCTGCCTGAGCGGACCTGAGTGGGAAGCAATTCGGCATGGTCAGCTGGCACCAATATTACTGTTGTCGCTATGCCTTGGATTTTATCTCTTCTCTCGCGATGCGGCACAGTCTGTTTCATCGAAGCTTAAAAGGGGGGCGGTCGATGACAATGCTCTTGCTGCATTAGCGCTGACACCGCTTTTGGCTAAGCCGCAGCTCGTTATTCCCGTCCTCGTTTTTCTCTTCGGCGCTGGAAGATACAAGGTGTTAGCGCTCCTCGCTGGTATTGGAGTGGTGTTGAATGCGGTGGTGCTTGCTGTGTTCGGTTCGAGTACTTTTACCGCATATTTTGAATTGCTTCAGCGCGTCAAGGAAAATCGTGTCTGGCAAGCGCCTGAGGTGACAGCTACGGTTCGCGGGCAGCTTTTACGGTTGTTTCCTACCGCTGATGCAACTGTCATGCTGGCTTCAGTAGCTGCCTTGTGCGTCGCTATGGTTTGTGTTTTTCTCATTGCCAGGAAGTTTCGAAAGAGTTCAAACTGGTGGGAGTATCTCGCACTGGGTGCGATGCCGATTGGACTTCTTACTGCTCTCCATTGTCATAACTACGACTTGCTTTTGCTGCTGCCAAGCATCGTTGTCTTTTTGTTTGGAGCGAGTACCAGGGGCTTTTCCAGTAAGCAAAAGCTTCTCTGGCTTTTGCCTGTTGTGCCGCTGATGATGCCGATCTATAACAAGGTGCACTACGAGTATTTATTGGTTGGAGGCAGTATCAATCTGCTGTTTTGGGATGTGGGTGTAGTCGCAGTTGCTTCAATTATTTGGTTGCTTTGGCGCCATCAAACGGTGGCTGTTGATACTGAGAGTGTTGCCGCGGTTTAGTTCTGGGCACTCGGGACGAGTGTGCGCTGATTGCGTGCGCGCTATTACGTGCACTCGATGCTACGATGCGTTCATCGCGTATTCTGGTTCCAAGCCTAGCTCAGCTGAGACTTCGAGCAAAATTTGCTCAATTCCTACTTCACGCTCGATTGGCTCTGGTTCTGGTTCGCGTTCAATAGGTAACAGGTTCACGGTGCGTTCGACTAGGATGCGACGCTCGTCTTCTGCCAAAATTTCATAAGAGCGATATTCGTTTGCCGTGGTCTTCCAAAACGATTCGCCATTCTTCATTACGCTAAGACGCATTGCGCTGTCCAGCAAAATCTGGTGGAAGAAGAGAAATTCGCCTTTGCAGTTTTTGAACTGCGCGTCTCGTTCAACTGCGATCGCAAATCGAATCGCCGATATATAGGCAGTCCGTTTCAAATTAACGTAGCGTAATTCTCTTTCGAGCAAAATCATGTCGCGGTCAATTGCTTGAGCTGGCGATGCTTCAATTGCGTTTTCAAAGTACACGTCAATCGCTGCTTCATCACGTGACTCCGCTTCCAACTGCGCCCGTGACTCAGCCAACTGTTGCAGCATGACCTGAACTAGTTCGTCGCCCGGAATTTCTATTTGTTGGTTTCGAATTACTCGAGCGCACAGTAGTGCGGCAATCAAAAATCCGCCCAGGCAAGTAATGGTGATAGTTTCGTGCGAAAAACTTGCTGCAATTGGATTATGTGGTGCAAGAAAGAGCAGGGCGCAATGCCAAATCGATAATGCGATAGCGGCGATCACTGCAACCATCCCTTTCTTGGTTGGCGCGATTTCTGCAGCCGTCAAAATTGCGAAAGCTGTGCTCGACCAATCGCTGACCGTCCAAATGGCTAGGGAAGGAATCAGCGAAGGCTTTATCACACTAGCCACTACCGAAAAGAGCTCTTGGCTAGCGATGAAAGCGGCCAAAGCCGCGAAAGGTGTAATTAACCAGCGTATTGGGGCTAAAGAGGTTTGGTTCAAGCGTCCTCGCCGGTCCAGAATGGGGGTACTTGGATATCAAGAATACTAGCATCAAATATGCCCCAGCGTCCCTGCGGTTGGGCGCCGCCTCACTGCGGGATAATTTCCATCTCAGCGAAAAGGCAGATGCGAAGCATCTGCCTTTTAGACGAAACCAGTGTGGATGCAGGGTCTAGGGCTGTAACAATGCTCCTCCCGCGTTGACTTGTCCGAAACCAAATAATTGCTCACTTCCGTGCGGACTCGTAGCAGACGCTTGCATTGCATGCAACACATGGGAATTCGTCCAACTTGGATGCAAGCCCCAGAGTTGAGCCGCAACACTCATGGCTAAAGGAGAAGCAAACGAAGTACCAGAGGCAGTTTGCAGCGTATTGTCTCCGGCTCCGGAGACAATGTTAACTCCTGGGGCTGCGAACCAAACTGAGTTACCTCTAGTGGAGAAAGCAGCCAACTGCGAAGCACTATTGATTGCAGAAATCACAATTAGTCCAGGTGACCTTCTGTTGCTATCGAACTGTCCATCATTTCCGGCAGCATTGAAAAGTAAACCACCGTTGTGGTAGTAGTCCTGAAAAGCGCTGTAGAGCACTTTATGAAATTTTTTGCTGGAGAACGTGAACGGAACATTTGCATTAACGCTCAGATTTGTTAACTTGACCCCCTGACCTTCCAAATAGAAGAGCGCCTGTAGAATTAAAGCGTCCGAAGTACTGTCATTCACATCGAAGACGTTAACCGGAACTATGTTTGCCAAGAAAGCGGGCGATGCGCCAAGCAAAGTGTTGTTGGTAGAAGCCATCGAGCAAGTAGATACGAACGTCCCATGTTGAAATGGATTTACGCCCGGAGTCTGGTCGGTGTTACCCGCTCCACCGGTCACCAAGTTAATTCCGACCGCAACACGAGGCGTCAAGTCAACTTCAGTACCTATGACGCCTGAATCTATGACCCCAACAGTGACGCCGTTGCCACTGCCATTCAAACTCCACGCAGCCGGAACATTCATGTTGCCCAGGTGGTACTGCTGCGGATAACCTGGGTCATCCGGAGTTGGGGGAAAAGCCAATTTGTGCGTAATCACATTAGGCTGAGCGTCGTCGAAGTGCTCCTTATCTTTGGAGAGCTTGTCCATACACTCATTGAGTTTGCCAGGTGGCACCTGAATCAACTGGCACACTAACCTGCCGTTGCTGATCGTCTTAATCAACTTGCCATCCATGTTTTTGATGGCGTCAGTGACTTCGTCTTTATCGGCGCCAGAGTGCACCATAACAAGTATCTGGTTTGGTACTGATGGCGGCTGAGGTGACTTGGCGGCACGCTGCTGTTGAGCAACTGCCGGTGCGGTGGAAGTCAATCCGGCTGCCCCAGCTATAATCATGGAAAGCGCTAGCGCTAACACTTTCGTAGTAGTCCTATCTGTTTTTTTGTGTTTCATTGAAACCTCTGCATATGAGAGCTGTAAACTCGAGCTGTTACAACCTCTGTTACCACAACCTTGGTTACCGCAATCCGTTTGCTACAACCTCAATCAACGCCACAGCGTTCGTCTAAAAATGACTAACTCTAAAGTTAAAACGGTGGCCTAAAGGATACACGATTGGTCGCTTTTTTATATCGCCACAAGGGAAGTCCAGTAGGCTGTTAGGGAGCTAGTTAGCTTTTAGCGCGATATGCCGTGCAGTCCAGTGCTGTTGGACGTTCAAGCTTTACGCAGTCCTCTGGATTGTTGTATTTGCAATCCTCACAAAGGAACTTCTTTCCGCCGATCCACTGTTTCGCGTTGAAAACTGTCAATGCTAAGGCTGTCGTCGCCACTGCAATTGTTATTGACCAATAAATAGTTGGATCCATCTCGCTTTACCGTCCCTGCATCTTGGGGTCTAACACGTCGCGCAGGACATCTCCGACGTTGTTGAAACAGAGAATCGTGATGAATATGAGGAATCCAGGGGCAAGCAACCAGGGCTGATCGACGAGCTCGTTGGCATTGTCTAGTGCTGCTTTGAGCATATTACCCCAACTCGCATCTGGTTGTTGAATCCCCAGTCCGATGAAGCTTAAGCCGCTCTCCGAGAGAATGAAGCTGGGCACCTGCAAAGTCGCCGCCACGATGATGAAGCTTGCTGTTTGCGGCAAGACGTGTTTGATCACATTGAAGAACTCGGGCATACCGGCTGCCCGAGCTGCTTGCACAAACTCTTCTTCGCGAATCGACAGGACCATGCCGCGAACAACTCGGGCTAATCCTGCCCATCCAATGAAGGAAAGAATGACGGTGATTAGTGCGAAACGTTGCGAACTGGTCATTTCGGGAGGCAGCATGGCCGCCAATCCAATCAATAAGTAGAAACTTGGAATGGACATAATCGCTTCTGCGACGCGCATCATGGCATTATCGACGGCACCGCCGACAAATCCAGACATGCCACCATAGATAATGCCGATTGGGAATGCGATGAATAGCCCCAGGAATCCAATGGTCAGGCTCTTCTGCGCGCCGTAGAAGAGGCGGGAGAAATTATCGCGTCCGTTTATGTCCGAGCCCAGAAGGAATAAATGACCCGGATTTTGTACGCCGAAAAGATGGATGTCACCAGGGATGATACCGAATATCTTGTACGGCTCGCCTTTGATAAATAGTTGAAGAGGATATCCGGAACCGGCAAGTTCTGTGTAGGACTGCTGGTAGGTCTCATGATTGAAGGTACGTTCAACCTGCAACACGTAAGGATTGACTATTTTTCCTTGCACGTTGTGCCAATGGACGATGCTCGGTGGCGCGTTCGCTACATCAGCATCATTGAAGTCCATGCTGTAGGGTGTGAGGGGGTCTGAAAATGCTGCGCAGAAATAAAGCAAACCGAGAATGAGCAGCGAAAACCGAGCCAGCTTGTCTTCCCACAAGCGATCCCATGGGGTCTTGCGCAAAGGCTCCTTTAAAATAACTGGTTCGATTATACCTACTGCTGATTCCATGTTATTCCAAAGTTATGCGAGGGTCGACGAATTTCAGCAAGACATCTGCAAGCAGATTGCCAATAATCAACATGACTGCGCCGAGCATCAGTGATGCCATTACTAAATTCATGTCCTTTGTCAGCACACCTTCCAGGGTTAACCGTCCAAGACCTGGATAAGCAAGCACAGTCTCGGTTAGAGCCGCACCGCTCAGCAGTGATGAGAACTCGAAACCCAGCAATGTAATCAGCGGGTTGATCGCATTGCGTAGCGCGTGATGGTAGATCACCGTATGCTCAGACAATCCTTTCGCTCGCGCCGTGCGCACGTATTCGGCGCGTAAAACATCTAGCAAGTTGGCACGCATTTGTCGCTGAATTCCTGCCAGTGAGACGAATGTCAGAACCGTTACGGGAATGATCAAGTGTTTGAGTTCATCAAGAATCTGATGGATAGTGTCGAGTTCAAAGTAGTTGGAGCTGGTCAAACCACCGATCGGTAATAAGTGCGTAGCTAGCGCAAACATAAGAAGTAACAGCGCGAAAAGAAATGTAGGCATGGACATACCAACGGAGGTTAGAATGCCAAACATCTTATCGACGAATTTTCCACGATCCACTGCTGCGGCAACACCTGCAGGAATAGCAATCAGCCACGTGAATAGAATGCTCAAGGCGCTCAATTTAAGCGTGTTTCCTGCACGTTGCATGAGGAGCACGAATACTGAGGCACCAGATGTGGAGATACCCATATCACCCTGAAGCAGATTTGTGATCCAGATCGCATACTGTACAGGTGCTGGTTTATTCAAACCAAGACGCTCTTCTTCAGCCTTGATTGCGGATAGTGAGATAGATGGATTGGCACGAAGGTGAGCCAGGGGATCGATCGGTGCCAGTTTGAGCATCGTGAAACTCATCACTGAAATAATAAAGAGCAGCGGTAAGGCCTGCAAAATTCTTTTGAGAATAAAGATAGGCACTGACACTAGTGAACAGCCTTCTTAATGTAAATTTCTTCGATGTTGTGCAGGCTTCCTTTCGGCGTATACCAGATGCCTAGAGGGGTTGGCATGTAATTACCAACTTTGTTTTTCATCGCTGTGATATCGAGAGTGGAATAGAGATAAATGAACGGCAGCTCGTCATAAGCAACTTCCTGGTAGGCATCAAACAATTTGCGGCGCTCCGCCGGATCAAATGTGGTGGCACCTTTATCAAAGCACTGATCGATGAAAATCTCGAAATCTCTGGCGTCAGTTACTGGAATGCTTCCATCCGGCGCCGGGAGCCGTTGGTTGAACATGTGCAGACGTCCATTCGACTTCCAGATGTTGGCACCGTTATACGGTTCTAGTTTGTCTCCTGTTAATCCCATCACAACTGCTTGCCAGTCTAAGCTCGTTTCTACTTTGTCGATCAAAATGTTGAAATCGATCGGTTGATAATTGGCTTTGATTCCGAGCTTCTTTAACTCGTTGACAACCATGACGCAAACGGCGTCGCGAGTGGTATTTCCAGCGTTGGTGTTGAGAGTGAATTCGACTTGGTGTCCATCTTTGTCGTAAAGCCATTCACCTTTTTTCACGAATCCGTCGGTGGCAAGTAAATCGGCGGCAAGCACAAGGTCTTGCGCATAGCCACCTAGATTTTTATCCACATAAATAGACGCCGGTGATTCAGCTGTGTAGAGCGGCAACCCGACTCCGCGCAAAACATTGCTGATGATTTGTTTCCGGTTGATAGCGTGGCTGACTGCTTGTCTGAAACTCCGGCTTTCAAACCACTTTTGCTTGATTGGGTCGACGTAATATTTGCCTTTTGGATTCTTTCGCCGATTCATGTTGAACATGATGAACATGGTGCCGTCATCCGGACCGAGGTTGTACATCTTGAAACCGCCCTCAGTCTCACGCTTCTTCATTGTGGCAGCGTCTGAACCACGCACAGCACGGATGTCCAGGAAGTCTGTTTCATTGCCGTAGAATTTCAAAATTTCGGTCGGCTGATCTGGAACAATCGAGACATCGAATCTATTCAGGTAGGGCAATCTTCTGCCCAGGCTATCGACCATCGAGTAGTTCGGATTGCGCGTCAGCTCAACGCGCTGCGCCGGTAGGTAACGCGAGACTTTGAAGGGACCGCTGACGACTAAAGTGGATAGATCTGTATTCACATCCCAGAACTTGCCAAATTCAGCGACTGGTTTCTTCGTTAGTTTTTCCAAGATATGTTTTGGCGCAATCGCCACTCGTAAGCCGTTTAGAATCGGAGCGAATGGGACTGTGGTGCGGAATTTAACTGTTAGATCATCGATCTTGATAACGTCCGGAAACTTTCCATGCACCGATAGAACGTCACGATAGCTCGAATTGCCGTAACCCTTGCGCACTATCGTGTCGAAAGTGAATACGACGTCGTCGGCAGTAAGAGGATGTCCGTCAGACCACTTCAGACCTTTGCGTAAAACAAAAGTTATCTCTTTTTTGTCGGCACTGATGCTGAAGCTCTTCGCCAGCTTGGGATAGTATTGCCCGGTCCATGGATCCGGCGCCAGAAGATCTTCGTACATCAATTGGCAAATGCCGTCACTCTCTACATCGGCGGCCTGCCATTTGTTGAATGTTTTTGGACCTTGCCCGAATGCGCCAACGGTGAATGTGCCACCAAATTCTCCGGGCTCTCCTCGCGCTTGCCAGAATTCCGCAATCGGTTGATGATCGACCTCTGGGATGACTTTGTCAGCTGTCGATGCCGAGGCCCGAATCAACTTGAACGGACGCGGCTGCGGTGTCTTCGCGATATGCGACATGGCTGCTTCAACTGTAGGAGTTGGTATCACTCCTGTGCGAGTTGCTTCTTTTGCAGCACCTTGGTCATTGGAATCGGTAGCGGTCGTTGACGGAATAGTCTGGTTTGTAGTGGCGGTAGTCGAAGTAGTCGCGGTACTGACAGTCGTAGTATTGGTATTAGACTTATCCGAACCGCAGCTGGTTAACAGAAAAGACAGCACCACTATTGGTGCCATTAGTGATTTGAGTCTTCTCACTCTCCTTTCTTCCAAACCTCTTCAATATTATGCATGCCGCTGGTATACTGCGATAAAGCAGTCGGAACATAGTTCTGCAGTGAGTTTCGCGCCGCGATAATTGTGGCAGGTGTGACAAGGTAGATAAATGGTGCCTCGTCATATGCGATTTGCTGATACTGATCGTAAATCTTGTGTCGTTGAGCTTTATCCAGTGTTTGTGCACCTTCGCTGAATAGCTCGTCGAGTTTCCTTTCCCATGGTCGCGCATCTGTAACGACAATATTTCCAGCAGCGTCAGGTTGACGCTCATCAAACATGTGCATGCGTCCATTCGATTTCCAAACATTGGCGCCATCATTCGGTTCGAGCGCATCACCCGGAGAGAGGCTCATCAGGCAGCATTCCCAGTCGCCGGCAGTGACTTTGTCGTTCAACACATTGAATGCGATAGGCTGGAAGTTAACCGTGATGCCGAGCTTTTTCATATCGTTAACCATCATGTTGCCGATGAACTCGTAGAAGGTGCTTCCGGCTGATGTGACCATGTTGATTTCGACTTTATGTCCGTCCTTGTCGTAGAGAAGTCCATCGGGCTTTTTCTCAAAGCCAGACTTCTTCAGGAGGGACATCGACAGTTCGTTGTCAGACTTGAACGGCTGCAGCTTCGAGTTGAAATATGGAGATGCCGAAGGCTCGGCTGTGAACAGCGTTGCACCTATTCCTTTGAAGTAGTTGTCTACGATTTCCTGACGATTGATTGAATGGTTTATGGCTTGCCTGAAATTCGTGTCGTTGAACCACTTTGATTTAATCGAATTTACATATGGCTTGTGCGTTTTTTCGTTGTCACGGCGGTTCATGTTCATCATCACGAAGGTTGTACCGATCGAAGGCCCCAGGTTGTAGAGCTTGAAGTCGCCCTGTTTTTGCTCCGTCAGCAATTTTGGAATGTCACGAGCACGCACAGGTGTGAGGTCGATTTCTTTGCCACTGAACTTCAACAAATTGGTATTTGGATCAGGCACGATCAAGAACATTAGTTTCTCGAGATAGGGAAGCCGTTTTCCGTCACTGTTGACCATGTAATAGTTTTTCGTGGATTGCAGCTCGACTCGCTGAGCCGGAACGAATCGAGATAAGGTGTAGGGACCGCTGGTGACCAGAGTTTTGGGGTCTATGTTTGAGGACCACAATTGCTGAAATGCAGCTCGACCATCTTTGCGCTTTAAGATCGGCTCAATGACGTGCTGAGGCGCAACGGCAATTCCAATCTGCCGTAAGAACGGCGCAAAAGGTTTTGGTGTGACGAATTTGTTGGTCAGTTCGTCCACTGCCGTCACTGTCGGTAGTTTGCCGTCGACGCTGACGACGTCCCGAAGTGAAGAGTTACCGTATCCGCCGGCGATCAACTTGTTCCAAGTGAATGCGACGTCAGCAGATGTGATTGGTTTGCCATCAGACCAAGTCAATCCCTTGCGCAAAGTAGTTGTATAGGTGACACCATCTGGATCGACTTTGAAGCTCTCCGCCATGTCTGGTACGACATCGCCAGTCCACGGGTCAACTGTGACCAATCCCGAGAACAGATGACTGGCAAGCAGAGTCGAACCCGTATCTTCAGCAGCCCAATAATTGAAAGTTTTGGGATCGGTGCCGACCATGGATCGCACCAGCGTGCCACCAAATTGCCCGACTGGAAAGCGTCCCACACGCATGTCTTCGCCTTCAACCAACTTGGTCTTATAGGGACCAGGGTTGGGCGGATTGACGATTGCCAATGGTCCTTTCGAACCCGACTGTTCAGCTGTCGTGGTGGTCGTCGTAGTCGTTGTCGTAGTACCAGTAGTGGTGCTAGGGAGTTTATCTGCTCCGCAACCTGAAAGCATGGGAGCAATCAACAGAGAGCTGAGCGACACAGTTAGCGCTTGGAAACGCTGGCGGCTTTTGAAATTCATCGGTCACCCAGGAGAATGATTTGGCTGTCCAATTCTAAATCATCTAGGATTATTTATCCCGATTCAGTGCTTCTTGATTTGGTCCAATTTAATAGGATGCAGCAACCCGTCCCAAATTCTCTTTGCGTCGCGGTGGTTGTTGTAATAGGCGACAAAATCACGCTGCTTCATGCGCACATCGCTGAGATTAAAGAGGACTTTAGCTGCGGACTCGCTTTCGTTGGTGTCGACGAATTTCTGCAGTGCTGACTCAAAATTTGTGGCGGCTACTTCTAGATTGCCTTCTTTCTCAGCCATCAGTCCTAAGCGGTTGTATATGACGCCTTCGTTGGATAGAACTATACGTTTTATGGTTCGCTTGCGTTCTAATTGCTCCCAAGCGTTAAGCGACCCATTCATCATCTCAGCAGCAATTTGGTGCGACGATTTTGGGACCAGCACCATTTCTCCCGTTCGTTGATTGTAGGCTTGAACGGGAAGGCTCGTAATGCCATTCGCTTCGCAGCTGCTTGCAAATTGGGACGCTTGGTAGTAAACCAATGCCTTTGAGCTGGGAGCGATACTCACAACGCTGAGCAACTCTTGCAAAATTGGAAAACCGGCTTTCAATTTGTCAGGGCGCAAGGAAAAAAGTTCCAGCAAGTTTCCCATGTTTCTCACTGCCAGAGGTGTCGATTTAACATTGTAGTCATGAAATCCGTTGTAAGCGGCCAACGCTACATTCATTGCATTGTTTTCAACGCTGCCTTCGAACCTGTTGTTGTCAAACATGGTGCCGTCGCCAGTAGCCATGAGACAGGTGGCTATTGAGGCCTCGATATCTGCATTTTCCAGAGGCAGTGCAAATTTGTTTTGCACAGAGGTGTTAATAGCTTTTTCAAATGCGTCGATCGCTTGTCCATAGTCACCTGTTTTCATGAAGTATCGGCCATACCGTTTCAGCTCGTTATAGTAATCTTCCGGTGTGCGACTGTGCTCTTGTTTAAGTAATACGTTGTAGAAGACAATATTTGTGTCGTGTGAACGTTCACCGTCATTTAATTTTTTGAGGCTTTCTTTCAAAACTGCCTGCGCCGACGCGCATTGTTCGGTAGTTTTGTCTGACATAGTTGCTTCTGTATCGGCGCTCGAAATGTTTCGGTTGATCATCAATTCTCTATCGACCGGTGACGGGTCACCGGCAGTACTAGCCCAGTAGTAGCCGAAAGACGCGACGATGGTTGCGAACACTATCAGCAGTGGCACCGCTGACCAGAACAATTTTTTTGATGAAAGAGCAGCTAGCCGGTTATCGAATTTTCGACCTTTGTCAGCTGCATTGATCCCCAGTTTCGCTGCTAGTTTGAAACCTTTCTGGGGAGAGCCGCTCAGTTCCGTGAGATCGTCTCTTAGTTCAATCATGCTCTGGTAGCGCTGTTCTGGAACCTTCGCCATACTTTTTTGCAGGATTTGATCGAGCCGTAACATCAAACGCGGATCGCCTTCGATATTTGTTAATGCCGGTGTGGCAAGGTTTGTATGCTTGTACATTGTCTCGAGAACATTCTTGCCTTCATGAGGAACTTTTCCAGTTAGAGCTTCGAACATGAGACATCCCATTGAATAAATGTCGGATCTTGAGTCGAGCTGGTGTCCCATACACTGTTCGGGACTCATGTAATAGGGACTGCCGAAAACGTCTCCTGTAGCCGTTAGTTTGAGAGACTCGCTGCCTTCCATCAAAATTTTTGCGATTCCAAAGTCGACCACTTTGACAAAATCGGCATCGTTATCAGATTGGATCAACATAACGTTGCTTGGCTTCAGATCTCGATGAACGATCCGCTGGTCATGCGCGTGGGCAAGTGCTGAACAGACTTGCAAGAAGATGTGAATGCAACGAGAAGGTTCAATTTTTTTGCAGTCCTTGATCTCTTCGGAAAGTGAACGACCTTCGAGATAATCCATGGTAAGGAATGGCTGTCCGTCATCTGTGACGCCCATATCTTGAACCGAGATCGCGTTGACGTGATGCAATCGACTTGCCGCCTTCGCTTCTTGCTGGAAACGACGAACAGCGTTTTCATCCGCCAACAGGTGCGAATGCATGAGCTTGAGTGCGACAATTCTCTGGGTGAGAATATGTCTAGCGCGGTAAACCACGCTCATTCCGCCTCTACCGGCCAGATCTAAGATTTCATAGCGCTCAGCAATAATCGTGCCGATAAATTTATCGGGCGCAGGAACGTTCTGGTCACCCGTTACCTCTTGTTCTTCTGGTACGGATGCCGAATTCTCGAAACTATTCTGTTCTTCTTGATCCTTGGGAAATTGCTTCTGGTGCACAGTTTGACCCTTGATCTTGGCTACCAATACGGGCTCCTTCGCCCATGTTATCAGAGCACTGCATCGCCCACCATTAGTACCATGCCCCGGTGGCAGTGTTAATCCTGTTTGTGAGCAGGTGTTTTGTGGATGGAATTTTTATGGGGCGGCTGCTTTAATGATCCGGCAGGCGAAGACGCATCGAGCACATTTTGCAATCCAATTGATGCGGCGTATGTGGCGATAAACCCAAGAATGAAACAGACTACGATCACTATCTTTTTCCGTACCGACTGACGTTCTCCAGCCAGCATGTGTCTTCCGATACTGACGCCGCTGTTTAGTTTGCCGAGGTCAATAGCCAGTTCTTCAACTGATTGATATCGATCTGTGGGACTTTTTTCTAGCGCTTTTAAGACGATCATTTTTAGATCGGGAGGAATTTTCAAGGACGAATCCATTTCTGGAGGCGCCGTATTTATATGCATTGTGATTATGTCAATTACTGATTTTCCGAGAAATGGTGGCGCACCAGTGAGCGTGAAATACATCACACATCCAAATGAATAAATGTCTGAGCGTCGGTCGATAGTTAGACCACGTGCCTGTTCTGGACTCATATATAGCGGAGTGCCGATCACTGTACCTGAGCGGGTTAGTCCTTCGGAGATGCCGACGTCTTCTTCGCTCAGCATTTTTGCGATTCCGAAATCTAGGAGATGCACTTCGGTGCGCCCTTTTTCGTCAAATCCGAGCATAATGTTTTCTGGTTTCAAGTCACGGTGCACGACTTTATTCTCGTGTGAATGAATCAGAGCTGTGACGGTCTGTTGAAAAATTTCCAGGGCATCAGGCACGGGCATTTGTTTGTCGCGCGTTACTTTACGACCAAGGCTTATGCCGTCGATCCAATCCATCACTAAATACGGTATCCCGCTTGCGGTTAAGCCGAAGTCGTGGACACAGCAAATGCGCGGATGCTTGAGTGAACTAGCAGCTTTGGCTTCGAACATAAATCGATCCAGAGCTTTTTGATCGTGGTCGAATTCTGAGCGCAAAACTTTGACTGCATACAGAGCGTTTGTATACCGATTTCTAGCCTTGAAGATAAATCCCATTCCGCCTTCGCCGACTTTTTCGAACAGCTCATACTGCGGCGGCAGTTCTGCAGCTAGCTGATTGGCACGGAGTTGGTAACTTTGCGAGCGCGAAACTTCAAGCTTAGTCCGTTCCAGGTCCATCTACTTCTGTTCCATCTCAGGTACGATTGGAGCTGGCGTAGAAGCTTTAAGCGGCTGTGGTGTGGCGATCGGCGTTTGGAGCGTTGTATCTGATTGCCTGTCCGCGCCAACCGGAGCTGCACCGGTTGTACTTGTCGTTGGTTCACCGTTCGACGCCAGAGGTGTGGTTGCAGGAATGGGAGCTGACGAACTCGTCTCATCCGCCGCTTCTAGTACATCAGCTTCAGCGTCTCTGTGCAGTTTCCGCAACACCTTCGCGTACGTAGACATAGCGGCACGGCGCTTTTCGCGAGGTATGGCGGCAGAATTCGATGTTACTGCCTCTCTCAAGATCGGTTCGGCACTCGTGTAGTCATTTTTCAAAAGGAATAGATTTGTCAGATCGACTTGCGATCCTAATACAGCTTGAGGATCGGGTACTTTTGCCGATTTGGAAAAGGCCACGACAGTTTTCTGAAAATCGATCGCTTCAGCCAACTTTCCTTGCTGTTGGGACACCGTCACAAGGTGCTTAAGCGCTGGAACGCTCTTGATACTGCCTGGACCGTCTCTCAGAGCAACCACTTTCAGTACGTAGGTAAAAGATTTTTCCGCGTCTGACCAGCGCTTCTTAGACTCGAGTTCGCAGCCAAGCGTCATGTACTGCTTTATCGCTTTCGTCTGCACTAGAGTCGCTTGTTCCGCTTGCACCATAGCTTCGTAGGACTTGCGGATCACCTGTCCGTGACTTCTACTGGCCGCAAGACCGGCGCCCAAGCCCACCGCCGCAGCATGGACCGACCCAAACTCCATCGTTCCTTGCGCCAGCGCTGGGAGCGGCAAAAGGAGCGGTAACATGAACAGCCAATGGATTCGACGCTTATGCATAGGGCAGCTCGGTTAACGTCAATTTGATTATGCCCAGAAATCGTCCCAAAAATAACATCCGCTTCTTGTGCAGCCTGGAAACAAATCGAGGGAGAGGATATTCCGTCCACTTTTGGTATCTCTATTGGTGGCTTTAACGGTTATTTTCTGCCACAAAGGTTGGATTTATTACGGATTGATTACAAGAAGCTACTAGTTCTATTGGTCCATATATATTGGAACTAACAAAAGAAAGTTAATTGAAAGAAGAAAAAGCAAAGAGAGAAGAGACCATGAACAGCAAAGAAAAATTTGTCGGTCGCGCCGTGACCCAACCGTGATGCAGTAACACTGATGTAGTTTCGCCGAAACTAACGAACCGCACGATTGCTTGAGCATGTGCGGACCAGGATTCAAAATTTTCAAGAAATAAATAAAGGAGAAGCGCAATGCAATTGTCTAGATTGTTTGTGTCACTGTTTTGTATTACATCATTATCTGCTTGCACAGTTGTCGAACCAGGACAGCGCGCAGTCAAGGTTTCGCTCGGTAAGATGGATAGCAACCTGTTAACTTCAGGACTTCAATTCTACAATCCACTAACTGACAAAATTAACGAATATAGCGTCAAGCAAGATACGAAAGATGGTCAAGCTGATCCTCTGACTGCTGACCAGCAGCCAATCAACATTAGCTACAAGGTGTTGTATCGCATACCTGAAGGACAAGTTTTAATCCTCTATGAAAAGTATGCAGGCGATCCCTTTGACCGCTTGGTGGCTCCGCAAGTGCAGGAAGCGTTTAGACAAGTAGTCTCGCAATACAAAGCTGATGCTGCTACGAAAAACGTGAACATCATCAAGAATCAGGTTTTAGGTATGGTGCGAGACAACGTGAAGGGATTGGTCGAAGTGGTTGACATTCCAATTACGCACGTTGGATTGCCAGAGATCTTGCAGACAGCAATTGCACAAAAACAAGTTATGGAACAACAGGCTTTGCAGAAATCCTATGAGTTGGATAAAGCAAGAAAAGAGGCTGAAATAACAGTTGCAAATGCGCAAGCACAAGCTAAGTCGATTGAGCTACAAAGCCTGGCTTTGCAAAAATCACCAACGCTGATCGAGTGGGAACGTGTGAAAAAGTGGGACGGACAGTTGCCTGACACGATGATTGTTTCTGGTGGCTCATCCGGTGGCTTTGCAACGATGTTGCAAATGCAAATGCCCAAAGCAAAGGAAGATTCGAACCGTCGCACCAAGGAAGATAAATAACACTGGAGTGCGGGCATCCTGCCCGCCTCTTAAGGAGTAGACGATGATTGTTATAGAGCTGTTAATCGGAATTTTGATCGCAGGCGTGGTGATCACAGGCATTATGAAAGTAGCGGCGCCAATTGCGGACGCTTTCTCAGAAAGACTGAGACTGAAGTTTCAAGAACTTGGTCCGGAGCAGGAACGCCAGTTCCGCACTCGCATGGAAGGCGTGGAACAGCAAGTGCTGGAGCTTCAATCTCAGGTAGCAAATCTGCAAGAGATTGCCAACTTCAACGCCGGTATTGCGAAGCCAAACATCGGCGACCGAGTCAAGGGCAACGAGCCCCTAGCAGTCCAGCACCACCGTAACTAGGTCAGCCCGTGTGCCGGGCGGGGCGACTCGACGTCACGGGTGCCTGGTGCGGACAACAATCTTAGTCCTGGTTAACAAAAGGCCGGTTTTTCCTCCGGCCGGACAGGCCAGGATCGATTTTGTGACATGACCATTTCATACTTGCGGTTTTCAAGTGAAGTGCGCGCATACTCAATTTGCCGAACAGCCGTTTCCCGATGGCGTCGGCTTTGCTCCTCTTGCCCAACCCATTTAGTTGTTCACCATTCTCTCAAAGGAGGATTCGATGAAACACGCCCATTCGACGCGCTCCACCGTAGACCAAGTGGCCTCAGAATTAGACGTATGTGATATTTTGGACCTTTGCACCCAGGAGCATAAATTTCTTGGTGTGAGTATTGAGCCTTTCTCGTACTGCTTCACTTGCAATATGTCGCTGATAAAAGCAGTTGTGCTGTGCATCTTCGCCGATATCGCGTCCTACTCGCCGGGAAAGGAACACCCCAAAGCGATACGAGCCTCACATGCAGTCCTTCCCGATTAAGCTAAATCCCGAATTACCGTCACCACTGTATCGACAGCTGGCTGATGCTTTTCGCGACGCCGTATCAACCGGTTTGCTCAAGCAGGGAGACGTCGTGCCGACGACCAGGAAGTTGTCCGAAACTCTCGGCGTGTCTCGACAAACTGTAATTAGTGCGTACGAACTTTTGGTTTCGCAAAATGTTCTTCAAACCAATTCCAGTGGAACGACGGTTCAAGCCTCTCCAGACGTTTTGAAGAGTCAACCCGCACTTCCTTCGGTTGAACTTTCTAAAAGGATTTCAGTTTTCGCAAAACGGGCTTGCCAACTTGACGAGCCCAGTCAGTTGGAAGATTTTTCAACTGGTGCACCGCCGATTTCCCAATTCCCAATCAAATTGTGGCGACGTCAGCTGGCAAAACATGCATTGCGGAACAGTGAACTACTGCAGCCATCAGAAGATTCTTTTGGATTACGACCGTTGCGCGATGCGATCGCGAAATATTTAGGGCGCGCTCAGGGCATCTCCTGCAGTGGCGAGCAGGTTTCAATTCATTCCGGCGGTCATCCAGCGCTGGAATTTATCGTCAAACTTCTCATCGATCCAGGCGATCGAGTAGTCGTTGAAGACCCTGGAAACGCCGGTTCTCGGCGAGTCTTCTCCGCGCATCAAGCCGAGTTGATTCCAGTTCCTGTTGATTCGGATGGAATAATCGTCGACCACCTGATTGCCCTTAAAGAAGAAATAAAATTGCTCTTCATTAGTCCGTCGCACCAGCAACCAACTGGAGCGGTTTTGTCTCCATCGAGGCGTGAAGCGCTTTTGCAATGGGCAAATGAACGTGACGTGATCATCGTTGAGAATCACTATGATAGTGAATTTCGTTACACTTCTCGACCGATGCCGGCGTTACTTAGCAGCGATAATCAGCGTGTGATTTTTTTGTCTACATTCTGGAAGGTCTTGGGACCAGTGGTGCGTAATGGTTTTACGGTTCTGCCAAAAGAGCTGCTCCAGGTTGCTAAATCGGTTCGACAAGTTGCAGAACGTGATGCCTTGTCTTTGATCGAACAATATGCGATGGCCGATTTCATTGATGATGGAGACTTGGAACGCACAATTAAAAGAAATAAGACAGTCTATCTTGAACGGCGCAACGTTCTGATTGCAGCATTGGCTGGACGTCTTGCCAAGCATGTCTATTTTTCAAAGGAAGCGGCGGGGTTGCATCAGTACGTTCGCTTCGACAACTTCAAGGAACAATCCGAGATCCTCGAATTAGCCAGGAAAGCCTCATTTCCACTGATACCAATTGATTCGTACTATTTGAATCACAAAGTTTCGAACGAATATGTCGTACCATTTGCCCAGATGACTCCGCAAGAGATCAATGATTCAGTCCAAAGTTTTACGGAAGGCTTTTTTAGTTGAATAAACAGCTGCCATCGGAGTTCAAAGCTGAGATCGGAGAGCGATTTGCTTCGGACTTTTTGACGTTGGAACCAGCTGACCTCGAAACTTACGGCCGTGATTGGACGCGCGTTTACGATGCGGCGCCATCAGCGGTTGTGTTTCCGCGCTCGACTGAACAAGTGTCAATGTTTCTGAAAATGTGCAGCCTTCACAAGATCGCCATTGTTCCTTCTGGTGGCAGAACGGGACTTTCGGGCGGTGCCGTTGCGGCAAACGGAGAAGTTGTAGTATCGCTTTCGCGCATGAACAAAATTCATCCAGTGGAATTGCTATCCTCAACTGTACGAGTTCAAGCTGGTGCAATCACACAGGCTGTGCATGAACATTGTCAGCCGTTGGGATTGACTTGGCCGATCGACTTTTCTGCGAAAGGTTCCAGTCACATTGGCGGCAACATCGCCACTAATGCTGGTGGTCAGCGAGTTATTCGCTACGGATTGACTCGCCACTGGGTAAACGGTTTGCAAGTCGTCACCATGAACGGTGAGATCTTGGAATTGAACGGCACGCTACAGAAAAACAATACAGGCTTGGATTTATGTCAGCTTTTCATAGGTACTGAAGGCACGTTAGGCATTATCACCGAAGCCACTCTCAAGCTGACACCGCTGCCAGTGCACACTGAGCTCTTCTTTTTCGCCACCAATAGTCTGTCGTTATCACTAGAGCTGCTTAAACATACGAAGCTCCATGGACCATTCACAATTCTGACATTTGAGTATTTGAGCAATGATTGTTTGAACAGCGTGCTCAAGCTGGGCAAACACAAAAGCCCCTTTGAATCGCCTTCTGACAGCTATGTTCTGCTTGAAGTTGAGTCTCTCGATAACCCTGAGCAGAAAGAAAAACTCGACGAATGGATGCGAACCGCACTCGAGAATGACCTGATTGTGGATGGGGTATTAGCACAATCGCATGAAGAACGAAATGATCTATGGGCACTGCGAGAGGGAGTTAGCGAGAGCCTGAGTGCGCAAGGATTGGTTCACAAAAACGACATAGCGTTGCCGATCGCCAAATTGGACGAGTTCGCAAAAGCAATGCAGTCCCTCGTTTTACGGAATTATTCC
>JBBQFO010000036.1:0-29987 GCA_038322035.1 Candidatus Obscuribacterales bacterium | reverse complement strand
AGCTGCAGAGATTCTGGATCGGTTGGTTGAAAGCGAAACGTTCGCTGAATTTCTCACCACCGATGCTTATACCTATTTGAAGTAGGATTTCCTGAAGGTAGAGATAGAGCGTGTTTAGGCTAACAGCGTAGAGGCGGCAGTTCTCTGTTGCCAAGATTCTTCGTTACTGTGAGATCAGATGAAATTACGATAACGCGAGTCAATCTGATAGCACGCTATTGATATATGCGACAATATGAACTCTCGATATACCGCGCTGACGCGGGCTAAAGCTTCTGTATCGCTCAAACGAAGGTCAAAAAAATGGCTTCAACATTTGGCATTTCCAGCAATCGCATTGTCACTGCTGACGGTATCAAAAAAGGCTGCTTGATCGTCAAAGACGGCCGAATAGTTGAAGTTACAAGCGCCGATAAAGCACCCAATGGCATAGAAATTTACGAAGTCGGTAACTCAGTTGTGATGCCAGGTCTAGTCGATTCGCATGTGCACGTGAACGAACCAGGTCGCACTGAATGGGAAGGCTTCGAGACAGCTACACGAGCGGCGGCGGCGGGTGGCATCACCACGATCGCAGATATGCCCCTCAACTCGAACCCTGTGACAACATCCCTGGCGGCATTGGAAGAGAAACTCGCTGCTGCCACTGGGAAGTTGAGCGTTGATTGTGCCTTCTATGGTGGCGTCGTACCTGGAAACACCGCTTCGTTAGAACCGCTCATAGATGCAGGCGTTCGTGGTTTCAAGTGTTTCTTAATCCACTCGGGAATTGACGACTTCCCAAACGTCACAGAAGCAGATTTGAACTCAGCCATGCCGGTTTTGGCAAAACGAAAGACTCCTTTATTAGTTCACGCAGAGCTGGAGTGTGAGGACTCGCAACCAGACGATTGGAGCGAACATTCATCGTCTTATAATGCCTTTCTGCACTCCAGACCGCGTCGCTGGGAAAATGAAGCTATCGACCTGATCATCAAACTAGGTCAACAAAACAACTGTCCAGTGCACATCGTCCATCTTTCGTCATCCGATGCAATTGAAGCGATTCAAAAGGCAAAGAAAGCCAGTGTCAGGCTAACGGTTGAAACATGCCCCCATTACCTGACGTTTGCATCAGAGGAAATCGCCGACGGCGACCCGAGATTCAAATGCGCGCCACCAATTCGCGAGCGTGAAAATCGCGAGAAACTTTGGAATGCCTTGTTGGATGGAACAATTGACTTCGTTGTCTCGGATCACTCTCCATGCTCTCCAAGCCTAAAATTTCTTGACGAAGGCAATTTGCAAAAAGCCTGGGGTGGGATATCCGGCTTGCAATTCGTACTCCCTACCGTATGGACTGAAGCGAAGAAGCGCGGCGTATCTATAGAACAAGTTTCGAAATGGGTGTCGCATGGTTCGGCAAAATTCTTGGGGTTGGATCAGTCAAAAGGTCATCTAAAGCCAGGATACGACGCCGACATCGTCGTCTGGAATCCTGATGCAACCACAAAAATCGACGCTTCAATAATTCATCACCGCCACAAAGTCACACCATATGACGGTATGGAACTTTTTGGCAAAGTGGAAAAGACCTTTGTGCGCGGTCAGCTGGTCTATGACAATGGACAATTCGCCGCCAAACCCGTTGGACAGTTTTTGTTGAAAGAGCGAGTGGAGAGTAAAAAATAGATGGAAAGAAATTCCGATTTGACAGCAGCAGTATTCAGCGGATTCATCGACCTTGCTTCGGAAAAATTAGGCGGCAAGGTCTTGCAAGCCAACGACGATTTTTTCGCAGAGAAAGAAAACCTGATCAAGCCAGGTAGGGGAGTCTGGATCGCCGATAAATACACTGACCGTGGCAAATGGATGGACGGCTGGGAAACTCGTCGCAAACGCGTTGCCGGCTATGACTGGTGCATCTTGAAACTTGGGACCGTCGGAGTAATCGAAGGTGTTGATATCGATACTAATAACTTCCTGGGAAATCATCCGCCTTACGCTTCGATTGATGCCATTTATTTGGACAAAGAGCTTCCGCACGATAAATTGCAAGAAGCAGAATGGTTTGAAATACTCCCAAAATCGCCTCTGAAGCAGGGATCGCAGAATATTTTCGGGATTCCGAACACTAACCGGTGGACACATATTCGATTGAATATTTATCCAGACGGTGGTGTCGCCAGGTTGAAAGTCTACGGCACCGTTCAAAGAGATTGGCAAGCTTGCCCTCGTGATCAGCAATTCGACCTGGCTGCAGTCGAAAATGGTGGCAGCGTAGTCGCTTGTAATGACATGTTCTTTGGTAACATAAACAACATGATCATGCCTGGATCGGGCGTCAATATGGGCGACGGCTGGGAGACCAGACGACGCAGAGATCCCGGTCATGACTGGTCTATCGTTCAGCTGGCACATCCAGGACTTCTGAAAAAGTTAGAAGTCGATACCAAACACTATAAAGGAAACTTTCCTGACTCTTGTTGGATCGACGCGTGCTCTGCGCCTGGCGCTGAGATGAATAAGCTCAACGCTGATAATTTTGAGTGGACAAAAGTTGTTGCTCAGACAAAGTTGCAAGCGGATAACCGTCACTTCTTTGAAAAGGAAATCATGGCGGAGGGACCCTGGACGCACCTGCGCCTAAACATCATGCCAGACGGCGGCGTGAGCAGATTTAGAGCGTGGTGCACTTTGGCTCCAGCGCTAGCAAACGAAACTAAGCAAGAAAAGAGCGATGGACTTAAAGAGTATCAACGAACTTAACAACTACGCTGCTGCCGAAGTATTTGGCAGATGCTGCGGCAGCCATGCATGGGTTGAAAAAATGCTTAGCGCTCGTCCGTTCGCCAGCGATCAAGCACTTTGCGAGCAAGCCGATCGTTCGTTCAAAGATTTAGCTCGTGCTGATTGGATGGATGCATTTGCTGCTCATCCAAAAATTGGTGACATCTCGAGCCTGAAGAAAAAGTACAGCATCACAAAGAACTGGGCCGAAAACGAACAAGCAGGTGCCAAGGGCATTTCCGATGCAGTGGCAGAGGATCTTGCATCTAGTAACGAACAGTACTTCCAAAAGTTCGGTTACATATTCATTGTTTGCGCCACTGGAAAAACAGCAGAAGAAATGTTGTTGATGCTAAAGCAACGTCTAAATAATGATGCAGAAACTGAGCTGTCGATTGCGGCAGAAGAACAACAAAAAATTACTCACTTGAGATTGGAAAAACTATGAGCGCCATCACCACACATGTTTTAGATACCGCCAAAGGCCGCCCAGGGAGCGGGATCAACATAGTTCTTGAATACAAGAACATGGATAACTGGGACGAACTTGCCTCTGGTCAAACTAATTTCGACGGGCGCTTAACTGACCTACTTAAGGAAGGGTTTCATCTACTCGAAGGAGTTTATCGTTTGACGTTCGATACGCGAGGCTACTACGAATCACAGGGCGAACCAGGATTTTACCCGAGCGTGACAATCTCTTTCGAGGTAAAAGATCCTACTCAGCACTATCACGTTCCTCTGCTGATCAGCCCTTTCGGCTATTCAACCTATCGAGGTAGTTGATGGTGGCACTTAACGTGGACCCAGGTAGTTCGTCGTATAATTTTCAGCCAACACCTAAAGGGAGATGCCGAGATGAGCAGTAACGAGCGAAGCACGGTGACAACAGAAACACGTGCTACAGGAGTTCTTGCAAAAAACGCATATGGAAAATCCCGAGTGCGGTTAAGCAAACTGACGCGTCTGAATGACCGCCACGTGCTCAAAGAGATCTCAGTGGATGTGCAGTTGCAAGGCGAATTCGAAGCTACCTATACCGTTGGAGACAACAGCCAGGTCGTTGCCACAGACTCGATGAAAAACACAGTCTATGTTCTAGCCAGTCAGCATCCACTCGACACGATCGAATCGTTCGGTCAACACATGGTCGAACACTATTTAAAATCGTACAAACAAATTAGTGGTGTCACTGTTCGCATCATAGAGGAACTCTGGCTGCGCATTGTCCATGAAGGAAAACAGCATTCACACTCATTTTATGGTGCCGGTGGAGAAAAACGCGTAGCCGAAATTGAAGGCACTCGCGAAGCTGTGATTGTCAAATCCGGAATTGAAGGATTGAAGTTGGTCAAAACTACTGACTCCGAATTCTGGGGCTTTATCAGAGATCAAAACACAACCCTGCCTGACACGAAAGACCGAATTTTTGGCACAAGCGTGTCAGTTCATTGGCTGTACCAGAACCTTAAGCCTGATTATCAGGCTGCCTACGACGAAGTCAGAAATGCTGTCCTCGAGTGTTTCGCGACGCATCATAGTTTGGCAGTTCAACACACCATGAACGAAATCGGTCAGCTCGCCCTGGCTCGAGTGCCTGACATTAGCGAAATCTCCCTGGTGATGCCGAATGAACATCGCATTCCGTTCAATTTGCAACCGTTCAATTTGGAAAATAAAAACGAAATCTTCATCACAACCGATGAGCCCTATGGACTGATTTCAGCAACGCTGAAGAGAGCCTGACAGGACGAATGCAGAAACGTCGCGACGATGACGGGCTGACCACGCATGTTCTGGATCTGCTTGCGCCCTGGGCTGAAGTAAATGCGCGCCGGATGTTCGGAGGTATTGGACTGTTCGCGCATGGGCTAATGTTTGCGATCATCATCGAAGACGTCCTTTTCATGAAGGATTCCAAGGACGAGAACGGCGACCCAGTTAAAACAGAGTTTGAAAAAGAGTATTTTGAATATGATCGAAACGGAAAAAGTGTGAACCTTGGATACTTCAAGGCTCCGGATGACGCTATGGAAGATAGCTCTTACTTGATCCGTTTGGCGAACGATAGTCTTCGTAGCGCCAGTTTGACGAAACGGACTAAGCGAAAAGCTCAGGCGCAATCAAGCCCCAAACGTGGAACTACTTCTGCAAAGCCGTCCAAAAAAATTTCCAAATAAAAACACCACCTGAATTGCTTCACGGTGGTGTTTTCACTACTGCCTGACTGTCCTTTCGATTGGACTCAGTATTTATGCTCGCTTCAGTCAGTCCGTCACGTGCATCGGGCTCTCTGCTACGGTTTCTGGTCAGCGCAGACCTGTCGTTTCCGCATTACCCCTCGGCTCAAAGCTTTCAACATTTAAGTGAATTGCTCACCGGTTATGTAATTAGTATAGCCACTTCAGAAATATGTTCCAGTACCCCATAGAGTATTTAATCATGCCGTTCTTGGAATCAGTGAGGAGCGCTCTCTATAGTCTTCTTCAACATCGATTTGCATTACCAAGCGCTCGGCCAATAAGCTGGCTGACTACATCTCGGTGTGTATATACATTCGTGCTACTTGACGCTTTTCCAGTTGAGTTTCAACCGCCAAAATTGAGATGGTATCGCAGGTGGTGCCAATCAAGGTTGCACTTGAGTCGGTTGCACCGGAGCCGCCAGACGCTGACTTTCTGCCAAGGCAGCAGCTGCCTCCGATTCACGTCCTAGCTTTCTCAGAATGTTGGCAGTCACCTCGAAGGCATACGGCTCAGTAGTGTGAATTTTAGAATGTTTCTGCGCTGCATAAAGTGCCATCTCGTATTGCCCTGCTTCAAGGTAGCTTTCGGCCAAAGTCGAGAATGCCTGACCGTTTGTCGGATCCAGTT
Organism: Candidatus Obscuribacterales bacterium; assembly: GCA_038322035.1. Lineage (GTDB taxonomy): Bacteria > Cyanobacteriota > Vampirovibrionia > Obscuribacterales > Obscuribacteraceae > PALSA-1081. The sequence goes on along the minus strand of JBBQFO010000036.1, from coordinate 24,345 downwards.
GAACAGCTTTTTCCGCCGCTACTATTGCCTCTGCGTTTCGCTGCATCATGTGAAGAGGTCGTGCCTGATCTGACCAGGCATAGGAGTCTTTCGGATCTAGTGAACTAGCCTTCTGACCATATTCATAGGCCAGATCCCACTCTGACTGCATGTAATGAACGCGCGAGAACGCGTCGTAGGCTCCCTCGTTGAACGGATTTAGCTTAATCGCCAGGTTGAGATGATCGATCGCTTGTGAGTAAAGAGCTGTGTCATACGCTGTATTGGCAAGGTCAAGTTGATAGTCGGACATGCGTACGCATGCCGCGCCGGCAATGATCGGAATGGGTATGAACAGTGCGATTGCGCGTATAGCACGCCTGGTTCGCCGCGAAAGTGTAACGCTAAAATCTGAAATATGAACTCGTTGGTTAATGGAATAAACAAAGGCACCTATTGCAAAACTTACGAAGAGAAAAGTAAATGCGAGGAGCATGTGGTTATTGAGCGAATTCACAAGGTCCGCGGATGCAAGGGCGGCGGCCGTGAAATATGCGCAGTTGAAGAGTTGTTTGAGGTCTGGCAGTATGCTCGATCGCGAAGGTTCGGAGGGATAATGCCCAGATAGACTGTACGTCAAGTCAGCCTTACTAAAACTTCCGCTGCTGAAACTGGCCCGATTTGTATAGGCATGGAGAATCGTTTCTGAACTCTCTGACTTTGGTAAATCCCCTAGTGGTGATTCTTCAGGTTCGATTTCGGGAGGAACCTCGTTTAAACCAGGTTCTTCAGAACTGGCGATCTCTGCAGTGACAAGTCTAACAGGCTCCGACTTGGAGTCTGCAGCCTCTTTGAATTTAAGCTCAGTTCTTGGGTCTGCGTTCATAGAAACCTACTCTATGATTTGTACCCCAAAGGCTCTAATCGTAAAAGGGTTCTCCCGAAATTCTCGAATTCCAGTGCTTGCCCACCCATAAACTTAATACAGGTTTGATTGAAATCGGATGCCGGATGGGTAATGATGGGGGACGGACTCAATCTGTCGCCCGCTTATCGTCCTTTCACCAAGCCAATGTGGGCACCGAATCTAGTACCATTTTGGTTAAGCACACAAATGAAATCTGGAATTTCAACAGCTAACGCCGATTCGATGCAGATCGTAAAGGAGATGGAAGCGCGCTTTGGCTTCTTTCCTCCATTCTTCGAACCGGCCCTTCCGTTTCCACTCATACTGAAAAATCTATGGGTTCAGACTCTTACTAGCTATGTTGATAATCCTTTGCCTGAATTGTTTAAGGAGAAGTTAGCTGCATACGTCGCTAGAGAATGCACCATCCCCTATTGTCTAATCGTGCACAGCTGCTCGCTTCGCCCACTAGGAATGACAGCCGCCCAGGTTTTGCAGCTTCTGACCAAAGACGAGCCAAATTTGGTTGATGTCCAGAGTTGCATAAGTGACCTGAAGACTTATACCGCGGATCGCTCCTGGCCGCAGTCAGGTAACCCTCTGGAAACGCTAATCTTCAGTAGCGCTGTTGCAATATTTTCAAAGCGGGACACCACAGATCTACAGAATGAACTTCGCAGAGTTGTTGGTGACGAGAACTTTTGCCACCTCACTTTATTCTTGTCATACAATCGAACCTGCCATAAATGGGTCGAGGCACATCCCGAGATCAGCTATCAGGCGGATGCCAGAGCGATCCAAAATCTTCAACCCTTGTTGCAAGAACAACCGGATCTAGACAATTTCTTCATGTCGTATCAAATAAAACTTCGCGAAAGAATTCTGGATCGTGGCGCCGAACAGTTGAGCAAGGAGTTCCGCTCGTTGTTTGAAAAGTCTCCAATGCCAATTGTCATCACAGATCTCGAATCGAATATTGTCAGAGTCAATGAAGCATTTTGTGAACTCACAGGTTACGACTTTAGTGAGTTAGTCAAATCGAATATCGATAAATTAGATTGTGAAGAAGATCAGGGGCGTCGAAAACAGGTTCTAGAGCCTCTTATCGGGGGTTTGGAGCCAGCTGTGTCCATTGATAGAGCGCTTGTCCAGAAATCCGGACGGAAAGTTTGGGTCACAGAGACCATATCGGCAATCAAGGTTGCGGAGACACCCGTTTATATAATTGCACTTTTGAAAGACGTAACGCTGGAACGCAGTGAACGCGAGCTAGAAAAATATCGTGCAGAACAGCTCGAACAGAGGGTTGCAGAAAGAACGATTGAGTTGGAAGCAGCTCGTGATGAGGCCGTTCGAGCCAACCGGTTGAAAACTGAATTTGTGGCAAACATAAGCCATGAAATTAGAACTCCGATGAGCGGAATTCTTGGCTTAACTGAAATACTCGCTATGGAAGTCGATGAGGAATTTAAAGGAACTTCCGAATTGATTCTGAAAGCCGCCAAGACTCTAATGTGGGTCGTTGATGAGTTGTTAGATGTCTCCAAATTCGAAACCGGAAAATTCTTCCTGGTAGAAAAACCGTTTAGATTAGTCGAAGCAATCGATGATGCTGTCAGTACTTTTCAAACGAGCATCAAGAGCAAAAATCTATCTCTAGAGGTGACGACCGATCGGAACGTACCTGAACAAATTGTTGGAGATCAACTGCGTGTCAGCCAAATCCTCAAGAACTTAATTTCTAATGCGGTCAAATTCACCGAAAGCGGTGGCATTGAGATTTCCACGAAAGTCTTAGCGTCTGGCGCCGACAGAGTTACCGTTGAATTCTCAGTCAAAGACAGTGGTATCGGAATCGCTTCTCAGCACCATCCACACCTCTTCGGTATGTTTATGCAAGCAGATGGATCGACGACTCGTCGCTATGGCGGTACCGGTTTAGGACTTTATTTGACCAAGCGGTTAGTCGGGCTAATGCATGGCACTATTGGCGTTGCCAGCGGCGTCGGTGATGGGTCGGTATTCACGGTCACCATTCCGTTCTGCATTGCAACCAGTACGAACACAGCTGTCTAATAACTTCAATCCGCTTTCTTTGAATCCAGGCGCTGGACGAGTCCGACGCTCACAACTGAAACGAGAGTGAAGAAAATCAATAGGGCAAATGCGTTCGCGAAGTTATGGGTCTTTGCTGCGATCATTCCGGTGACGGCAGGCGCCATAATCGATGCGATTGCAGAACAGCAGTTCATAATGCCCTGACTCGTTGCCGCACGGTCTTTGGCAAGATCACAATTGATTGCATAGAAAGCCGCGTTAGGCATCATTCCAAAACCCACACCGAGCGATATAAAAATCATCGAGGTCGTGAGCGGCGGATTGTACAGCAACGGAACGTACGACAGACCCGAAATCAGTTGGCAAATACAAATCAGATAAGACCGCGATATTTGCTTACTTCCAGTCTTAATCCACAACCAATCCGACAAATAGCCTGCCACCGGCAGCAGTATCGCTGCGGTTAGCCATGGCGCAATCAGAATAAAACGAGCATCTTCTAATTTGACGTTATGAGCTTGTTCGAGATAGCCAGGAAGCCACGTCAGTGCGAAGAACAGCGAATATCCAAAAGCAAAGTAGGCGATGTTATTAGAAATCAGAGCTGGGTTGGTTAACATCTCGCGCCAGGTGGTGCCGCCATCTGATCGATCTTTGAGACGCCGATCGTGATCGCTTATAGAGCGGTCGCTGACTTGACCGTCGTGGATATGTTTCAGTTCAGATTCGCTGACAAACTTGCTTGAATCAGGATAATCGCGGAACATCAAATACCAGACTACGGCCCATATTAGACCTGCCGACGCCATGACGACAAACATTGCTTTCCATCCGACAGAAAGGATGAGCGTGGAAATCAGGGGCGCGCCGATCGCCGATGCCAGTGGCACCGCACACAATCCCAGTCCTGTGGCGCGAACCCGCTCTGATTGTGGTAGCCAGTCTGCCACCACTCGCGTCAGTGCCGGGAAGTGCGGACCCTCAGAGAGTCCAAGCATGACGCGCAGTGATAGAAGCGCAGGAAAGCCAACCACACACCCCATCAAGGCAGTGCATCCAGACCACGCAATCGCCGCAGCCGGCCAAACGCGGCGCGCTCCCCAACGGTCCACAATAATCCCACCACCGAGCGTCATAATTGCGTAACCGATGCCAAATGCCGCAAGCACGAAGCCGAATTGACTGTCATCTAATCCGAATTCGCGTTTGATTGGACCGATTGCATAAGAGATGGAAGCCCGGTCCATATAATTGACTAGCGTGATCAAAAACGCCAAACCTAAGATCACGTATCGGTAGTTGCTGCCTGAGCCTCGGCTCGATGCGACGATCTCTTGTGAATTCTCTGTCTGAACCAACCATGTTTCCTCATGCAATGAACGCCTGGCCACCCGGCGCCAATTTGTGTCTATTTTCCCATACTCAGACTTGGATACGTACAAAATGAGGCTTTCCAAGCTGCAATCGAAAAAACTTACAGTGCAAGAAATCTGCAAGAAACCTGCAATTGGGATGCAAGAACTTGCCACTAATATTCAGTCATCGGATCGGCAAGTCCACAGATGATTTTTCTAGAGGTGCATATGTCTAACTTAAATCCTGAAGCAGAAGCCCATAAGACCGTAGCAAGCTTTAAAGAAGCCGCTGAAAAGCACACAACGATTGCAAAAGTCTGGGATGAAATGGCCAAGGACAGCAAAGAATTTGGACATGGCACAGCCAAAGACAAAGCTTACTTCCACGCTGTTACCGAAGGACTCAAGAAAGAAGGATTGCTCCCCGAAATGACCGTCGCTTACGCCCAATGGCATAAGTCAGAGATGCCGAATGATAATGGCGACCTTGGCAAAAATCACATCGATGGTTGGTCGAGACTGAGAAAGGTAGAAAACCACAGAGTCTGCGAAGTGGAGCAAGCTCTACTCGACAATCTTAAAACGTCATATGACTCGATGAAGAAGACTGCTCAGGTCAAAACCCGCGACTACAGCCATGACGGACTGAACGACAAAGATTTGGACACCGTTAACGCTGAATTATCAAAAACTCGCCACGCAAATGAGAATCGTGTTGCACACGAAGCTCAAGTGAGCGCCGATGCACAGCAGTTAAAGCATGGAATGTTGGATCCGCGTAAAGACGATAGCTCCGTTCTATTCGACAAACTTGCAAAAGAAAATGGTGGCAAGTTTATCAGTTCAGAAAGCATCCAAGATGCGCTTAACTATGACTCGCAAAATCGCCAAAATCAGTACAAACCCAACAGCAATTGGCACTCATATTTGAACTATCAGGACCGAAAATCAATCGACATGCTACAGCGCACTTTCGATGACATTGCACCACTTTCCGGCGGCGGAAGATCCGGTCAGCATCACTCCGACAAAATCACACGAGATGATTTGGACCGCTACCTCTCTGCGCACGGCGGCAAGTAATCCCCAGCAAGTTTCCAGGCAAGCAGCTCCAGGTTCCATTCATGTTCAGGGCATGAGGGTTCCTGGGGTTCGCATTGCCCACGGCATATTCTGAAATCTTTACAACCAGTCACAGGGCTCGACGAATGAACGAATTTTAACTGTGGACCAAAGCGGCGCACCAATGCGTTTTCGCTGACTTATCCATGACACTGTTCGCGGTGCAGTAACGGTTAATCGGCACTACTTGAATACTTAAATAAAGCTCAGAAGAGCATGAATTAGGTGATGTCTCTGGCTGATTCTCAGCAAAAGACTTATTATTGAAAACTCAGTTATCGTTGGTTTCGTTGTTACAGCGATTCTAACTAGTACAAAATCGGTGCACCTGGACGACTGAAAGCAAGGAAACAGCAATCTGATGATCAGTGCAAAAAATTCCAGATCCCGCCGTCGTATAGCAACCGCGGCAGCATGTTTGACAGCCGCAATGTCATTGCAGTTGCTGCCAGCCAACGCGCAAGATGCCTCAGGTACTGGTTACTACTCGAGCGGTTATCGTCCAATTCAAAACGAAGATTTCTTGGGTTTGGCGCACAACGGCCCAGAACAATATTTGTTTCGCGCTGAAGTGGCAATCAACCGTGAACAGTGGGGGCAGGCAATCAAATTCCTTCGCAAGTCGATGAAAGGAAATGACGATGATATCGACACCCACAAATATCTAGCAGTTTGTCTAGAAAAACAGATGGATGAAGAATCCGACCGTGACCCGAGTAAGTTCAAAGAATGCGTCAAAGAATGGCTCGTCGTTCTGCGCAATACAAAGGGTGCGGAAAAAGGTTTGACTTTCAAAAACGGTCTCAGTCCCACAAACAACAAGAAGTGGGAAGACGAACAAACTTCAGGAATGGCTCGTCAACACTTAAAAACGCTCACAGGTCAGGAACCAAAACGCTGGGAAACCAACGACAAATTCATTGCGCGCGTCACCAAGGAAGCCGAAGAAAACGTGACTGCGAAGGTAGTGAGCAAGAAGCCAGCTGCTTTGCAGTCGGGCATCGATCAATAGACTGGTTTTCTTGCGAAACATAGACTCTACTGTTCACCCACAGCTGCCGAAAAGACAGAGACGACAAATGTTGATACCACGGATAGTACCAAAACATCCAGGGGTGAGAAACGTGAGAAATCGAAGTAATTCTTGAGTTCGGTGAGCAATTGATACAGGCGCTCTGATGCTTTATCAGGGCGTTTGCCGTTTAGAACGGTTTTCGATGGTAACAACATGGTAACGCGACCATGGGTACACTTTAGACACAGAAAAGATCAATTATGAGGTCTCGGCTTACTACTTACCAACAGTATTATTCTCGTTAGTGCTCATTCGAACTGATTCGAAGGAGAATCGTTGATGCTATTTGAAAGGAATACCACCTCGGAGGCATCCCTCAGTACTGAATCTAATGGACAGATGATTTTGTTTGTCGCCTTTATCGTATTGATTAGTATTCGGTCTCTGCTTACAGAAATCAGCGAAGCGCTGCTCTCAGTGTTGCACCTGTTTATCAGCTTGCTGCCTTCAGCAAAGTCCAATTCCTAGTGAACTAGGTACTAAAAGCGACTAGTTCAAATTATTTTCGGATTTCTTCATTCCAAGCCTGTCCGCGAAGATTAGCTGATCCAGTTTAAAAGCATCGGCGCTCACTTTTAAATCGCCCGAAAATGAATATCCAAATAAAAGTACTAGAAACAGATTGAGACCGATAATCAAAGTCACCATTGTCGTCATCGCCACTTGTACTGCTACAGACTGAACGTGGAAAAAATAAGTAAATACGATAGTAACCACACCACCAACTAACAAGACGACCCACTCAATGTAAGGCATTCCACGAGTGGTTGCGTTAGTGCGCATGCGCCGGTTATCCCACAGTTGGCAAACTTCTTGCACCATAATCGGATAAACAGCCTTCTCACTTTCCTTGACAAACGCTCCGACAAAAGGAAAATATCGGCAAGCGAATTGGCTTCTTGCTCGACTGACACCGATGCCTCTTGGAATTTGCTCATCGCATCAACTACGATCAGACCCAGAAGCACTGCGTACATCGTGCCCACCACTGCCAGAAACTGGCCGCCAACATCATGACAATCTTTATCTTCTGGTGATCGGCAAAATGACGGACGACGAGCTGTCCTAGTACAGCCACGGCCGTGGTCGCCGAAATAATCATCAAGCCGCCAATGTACGAATCGTTTGTCATCACTTTTTACCAAATGCCAACGGTCATAATAGCTCTTCTATGATTCGATACCAAGCACATCCAGATGCCATTTAACCATTGTATGGAACGGGGATGGCGCTATAGTATGGCGACTATGCTTGAATGTTGTTTAAGCCCCCAAGGAGAACCGGATGATAGCCAAGCGCCTCTGCACACTTTTATCTGTCCTAGGTGCGCTCACACTAACAATAGGTCCATCCAACGCCAGCGACGATGTGGTTCTGCATGCGATGCAGAAAGAACTCAATCGCTCCTTTACCAAGTTGAAAAAAGACGACGGTGAAGCGAATTTGTATTTCCTTGCATATCGGCTTTACGACACGCACTCAATTGAAATCTCTGCTGACTACGGCGGACTAACTAGCGACAAGCCGGAGAGCCACAAACGTGTTCTAGATATCGAAGTCAGAGTCGGCTCACCGAAAATAGACAACACCCATCAGACCAGAGGCGGAGGCCTGCACTCTGGAGACTTTATGAGTTCGCGCACGGCAATTCCTCTCGACGATGACGAAGCCGCATTGAGAACTACGTTGTGGGAAAGAACGGACGCTGCCTACAAAGCCGCCCAGGCCGACTACCAGAAGGTGCTCACCAATCGCGACGTACGCATCGCTGAAGAAGATAATTCCGACGATTTTTCAAAAGAAAAGCCTTCCGTTTATATCGGCAAGCCGATCGAAATGGACGTCGATCGGACGCTCTGGGAAGATCGTCTCCGTAAACTGTCTGCAATTTACAAGAGCTATCCCAATATCAAAAGTTCGATGGTGCGCTTTTCGGCGTCCAAAACGAGAAGATATTTGGTGACAAGCGAAGGCACAACGATTGAAGACGATCGTGTGCAATACCGCATTTACACCATAGCTGATGCCACTGCTGATGACGGAATGCGAGTCTGGCTGTATGACGGTGTTGAAGCTCCGACCAGGACTGACTTGCCTGATCAAGAAAAACTGGAAGCGATGGTGCGCAAAGTAGCAGCATCAGTAGAGGCGTTGAGAGTGGCAAAAGCTGCCGAACCTTTCGCTGGTCCAGCCATATTGCAAGCCAAGTCTGCGGGCGTTTACTTTCACGAAATCTTCGGTCATCGCATCGAGGGACACCGTCAAAAAGATGAAGGCGAGGGCCGCACTTTCACCAAATTAATTGGCAAAGAAGTAATGCCTACATTCATTACCGTCGTTGACGATCCGTTGAAAGAACGGATTGGAAACAAGGCATTGAATGGATACTATTTGTATGACGATGAAGGTGTACCCGCTCAAAAAGCGGTGTTGGTTGATAAGGGAATTCTCAAAGGCTATCTCATGGAAAGATCGCCCATTAAAGGATTTCCAAATTCGAATGGACATGGACGAGGTTCGCCTGGATCCAAGCCAGTGGCTCGACAAGCCAATCTCACCGTTGATTCGTCTAAGCGTGTTCCGTATGCAACTTTGCGCGAGCAGTTAATTGCTGAAGTGAAGCGCCAAGGAAAACCGTACGGACTGGTTTTCGATGAGATCGCCGGCGGTTTCACCATGACTCAAGCATTTATGCCGCAAGTTTTCAAACTGAAGCCGTTGCGAGTCTGGAGAGTCTATCCCGACGGTCGCCCAGATGAACTGCTGCGTGGTGTAGACCTGGTCGGTACGCCATTAACTTCACTTGAACGAATTCTTGGTGCTGCAGATGACGACGACGTCTTCAACGGTACATGTGGTGCTGAGTCGGGATGGGTTCCAGTCTCAGCTATATCACCAAGTTTGCTTGTCCAAACCATTGAAGTAGAACGCAATATAAAAGAGCAAGACAAGCCTCCTGTGCTGCCTCCGCCAGACAGAGATCCGCAGGGCAAATCCGGCAAATCATCTAATGCTGCTGAAACAAAGGTAGATGCGGCTCAAAATAAAGCTGATGCGGCGGAGACGAAAACAGAACCGGCAGGCGACAAGAAATCCAAAGCAGGCGACAAAAAAAATCAGGCTGCGGAGGAAAGTAAATGAAGGCATTGATTAGTAGCTTACTTGCCCTTTCCGCAGTGGTCTCACCGAGCACGACGCCTACCGATCAAATTTTTCCTGCGATGAAAGATGAGATGGCCAGGTCGATTTCGCGACTGAAGTTGGAGAGTCACCAGGCTCCGTATTACATCGGTTACACTGTCCACGATACCGATTCTGTCAGCCTTGGCGCCACATTCGGTGCACTTACCGATGACAGTCGTGACCACGGACGAACGCTCAGTGTGGATGTGCGCATCGGTGATTACAAGTTGGACAGCGCTTCTGGTTCCTCCGAAGCGGGAGATATATTCAGCAGCCCTCGTTTTTTTGGGTCGTCATCCATCAGTGTGGACGACAACTACGACACGATGCGTCGTGAGCTATGGCTTCGCACAGACGCAGCCTACAAGCAGGCGATTGAGGGATTGGAGTCGAAGAAGACCTACCTTAAGCAGAATACGGTTGAGGATCGTCCTGATTCGTTTTCGCACGAGACGTCAGTGGTGACACTTCAACCGACTGAAATTCTGGAAATTGATACTACCAAATGGGCGGCCAACCTTCGTGATCTTACCGCCACCTTTAAGAGTCGCCCCATGATCCGCAGCTCTCAAGCCAGTCTTGCTGCCCTGGCAGACAATCATTGGTTTTTGAATTCAGAAGGATTTCAAAATCGAATTGGCGAGAAAGCTTACATGTTAACGATTAGTGCGCAAGCACAATCCGCAGATGGTATGCACTTCTCCGACCAGGAGCTCTTTCCCGCCTATACGGAAAAGGAATTGCCCAAGCTCGAAGAATTGAAAAAACACGCCACAGATTTATGCGATCGATTAGAAAAGCTTGCCAGCGCGCCTAAAGTCGACGATTACCGAGGTCCAGTTTTGTTCGAAGGACAAGCTGGCGCCCAACTCTTCCATCAAGTGCTGGAGCCGAAATTGGCTCGTTCTGCAAGCGATATGAGACGCATGCTCGGCACCGACATGAGCGAAAAACTCGGTCAAAGAATTTTGCCGAAATTTATCGACGTTGTTGATGATCCAAATGCTAAGACCTATGACGGTAAGCCACTCTTCGGCTACTACGAAGTTGACGAAGATGGCTTAAAAGGACAGAAAATTACGCTCGTTGAGAAAGGGATTTTAAAAACTCTCTGCATGAGTCGAATCCCTACGCGTACGATTGCTCGCAGCAATGGGCATGGAAAGCGCAGTGGTAGTGCGACAAGCAACATCTTTATCAACTCCGATCACAAACTCTCTGCGGAAGCACTGAAGGCGCGATTGCTTGAACTTGGCAAGGAAGAAGGCCTGAAAGATGTTTATATCGCCCGTCGTATCACTGGAAACGCAAGTGATCTGGACTTTTCAAACCTACAGTCGTTTTTCAAAGCGTTCATGTCGGGAAGCTCGGGCGTTTCTTTGTATCCGCCGGTTCTGCTCTACAAAGTATCAGTCGCCGATGGCACCGAGCAGCTGATGCGCGGAGGCAATTTCTCCAACATCTCGATGAGATTGTTGCGCGACATAGATGCCACTGGCAATGACGTTAAAGCCTATGCGGTGCAAAATTCAAGAGAAATCACCAGCATCGTTTCTCCGTCTGTTCTTGTCTCAGAAGTGGAGATTCAGAAGCCCGATAAAACCAATACTAAGAGTCCAATCCTCAAGAATCCGAATTTCGACAAATAGGCTTTTACGTTGGAACGTGGCGGGTCATCACCCAGATTGCTAAACCAATGGCCAGAAGCAGTGCAAAGACAAACATAACCCCAGCGGCGATCAAGAGTTTACTCTTAGAAGCTTTATTTTCCGCGTTCTTCAAACCACCAAGTTTGCTCTTGTTGATTCTGGTCGGATCGTTCATTTTGCTATTCGGCGCATAAGCAGCTTTCATGCCGGTTTGACTAACCCGAGAGAGAGAACCCATCGGTGTGTTGATCACCGGAGTTCCTTTAGCGGCACCACTATCGATTTTTTGCGACGCAGAAATCGAGGAAATTTGAGGTTTCGGCAACGCACCTGCGTTTGTATTGCGTTGTGGTGACATGTTCTGTTTTGTCGATCGCGGTTGCATCGTTGACATATCGCGCATTGGACGAGGTTCGAATTTGTCCATCTCGATTGTGCGAGCAACGTGCGCGAGAGCATCGCGGAACTGTTCCATTGATGCATAACGGTCTTCTGGTTTCTTTTCCAGAGCCTTGAATACAACAGCTTCAAACTGCGGATGAATGTTCAAGTCATGACGCATGTCAGCAAAACAAGCAGGCACAGTCGAAACGTGCATTTGCATAGTATCAATAATGGTGTCACCCATAAGTGGTGGCATTCCCATCAGAGACTCATACAACATCGCACCCATAGAATAGATATCTGAACGCGCATCCAGATGCGATCCTAGGCACTGCTCCGGACTCATGTAGATTGGACTACCGAAAATTTCGCCAGTCTGGGTGAGATTCTGCGATTGTTTGCCGGAGTTTGGCATCAATTTGGCGATTCCGAAATCGACAACTTTGACGACATCTATCTTGCCTTCAAAATCGACAAGCATGATGTTGCTGCTCTTCAAATCTCGATGCAGTACGCCTTTGAGGTGAGCATGTTCGAGCGCGTCGCAAGCCTGAATAAAGATGTTCAGTGCGCGCATCTCTTCAACATGATTTTCTCGTTTGATGATGTCGGCAAGACTCTCACCAATCAGGTAGTCCATAACCAGGTAAGGCTGTCCGCCTGGTGATACGTCGCAATCATAAACAGTGATCACATTAGTGTGCGTCAAACAGCTGGCTGCCTTTGCTTCCTGTTTAAATCGTTTGATGCTTGTTTGATCGTTTACGAGTTGCGCTTGCAGCATTTTGATCGCAACCATGCGATCCATCAATTCATGGCGTCCTTTGTAGACGATACTCATGCCGCCGCGACCAATTTCAGATTCGATTCTGTATTTATCGGCAAGGGTAGTGCCGATCATCAGATCTTCTTTGATCGGAATCAGCAGCGTTCCATCGTGCTTGCAAACAACTAAAGTGCCTGTAAATTCTCGGCTGCACGCCGGGCATTTTTTGCGTTTCTCTAAGGATTTCTGCGCTTCGGGATTCACAATCGTTCTCTAGACTGAGTCACATGTTTCCGGATCTCTTTCATTTAAGAAACATGGCATGTGTCTTGCTCAACAAATAATATCAAGAACACCCTGCTGTCTTGGGTATTCCCAGTTCAGGCAAATTTCAAAATCGATCACTCAGTTTTACCTTCGGCCTTTAGATCGTTTAAGACCGCTTCGGCGGTTCTGCGCCCGGAAGCCAGAGCTCCGTTGATGGACGCATCATCCCTATGATCGCCACACACAAAGATTCCCGGTCTTAGTTTGACAGGTCTTTGCGGAGTTGCAAGCTGTGGCGGGCTCTGATCGGGCAAAGCATACTTTATTTTGTACGATCTGAGGTAGCGCCAGGAATGTACCTGTTCACCGAACCAGGGTTTGAGGTCTTTTCGTACTTCATCGTCGATTTCGCGGTCCTCGTCTTCGTCCCGATTGCCGAGAACTGAAACCGATACCAGGTGCTGCCCTTCGGGAGCGTAAGAGCGAGCAACATTACTGGGCACGCAGACGTTGTTAACGCAGCCTTTCCCGTCACCATTGAGCACCAGGATAGGCTCTTCAAATGGAGCCTTCTGAGCGGCATAATAAACGCAAAGCACTGATCTGGCGGGGGTCGTCTGGATTTCCTCGCCCAGGAGTTTGGCCGCCTCTGGACCCTCGGTAGCAACGACGATTATCGGCGCCGCCATTGTGTCTCCGTCATCCATGATCACGAACCCATCCTGCACGTTACGAACATGAGATTTCATGCGAATTGAAGCAGTAGGAAGCTTTGCTGCCAGTTGGTCGGCGATCGCTCCCATTCCTCGAGCAGGTAGCGCAGTGTCGCCTTCGGAAAACATTTTGAAGACAAAATCGAACATTCGGCTTGAGGTCTTCAGACTTTTATCTAAAAAGATGCCGCCCAGGAAGGGGCGGAAAAAGCTATCGATCATTTCTTTGGAAAAGCCCTGGTCTTGCAAAGCCTTCTCAGTGGTTGTTTCCGGTTTCTCGAAGAGCTTTTTTAGGGTTGTTCCTACCAGAGATTGCCTCAATTTGCCGACTTGCAGCTTATCGGACAGACTACCGATCGGCGAAAGCGCTCCAGCCACTGCATCGAGCGGATGGCGGAAGGGGTCAGCCAGTTTATGAAGCTTGCCGCCACGGAATATGAGAGCGCCTGGATAGAAAGCATGGAGTCCCAATTTAGGATAGTCCAGAATTTTTTTTGCCTCTGGATAAGCCGTCAGAAGAACCTGAAAGCCCCGATCCAAAATGAAATTGTCATAGCGGTCCGACGCCACGCGACCGCCGAGCTTTTCTGTTGCTTCGATCAAAAGAAAAGGCACTTCGGCTTCATGCAGTTTGATCGCACATGTGAGACCAGCCAGTCCACCGCCAACAATAATGACCGCTGGAGTTTTCTTTGCCAAAGTTAGCCACCAGTCTTGGGAACGGAATCTTCTGCCACAATCTCAACTGCATTGCCGGCCGGATCTTTGATGTAGATTGAGCGCGAGCCGTCACGATGTGTTTTTAAATCACCGTAGCTCTCGGCATTGGGGCTGACAAACGCGACGTGCGGGGGATGTTGATCGGTGACGACAAGAGCCATTTTGATGTTTTCAAACGCTAAAAACGCCCAAGTGTCGTCCTGATATTCGATGTTGCAGTTAAATTGCGATCTGTACCATTTGACTGAAGAATCGACATCAGTAACAGGTATAGCAATGTGATCGATTGCTGCTAGTTTGCTTTTTGCAGTGGTATCAGTCATGGAGTTCCCCTCATCACTTGAGGATTGTATCCTCTTTGAGAGACTTCAATGCGTCTAGGGCTCGAAGTCTTGCTAAGGCGTGGTCAACGATGGGCGTCGGATAACTTTTACCAAGTACAATACCGGCTCGCTCTAACTCCTCCTCAGAGAGTAACCAGGGTGTGTGAATTTTGTCACCGCTAAGCCCAGCCAGCTCTGGAACCCATTTGCGCACATAATCGCCATTGGGGTCGAATTTTTTACCCTGAAGAGTGGGGTTGAAAACTCGGTAGTAAGGTGCCGCGTCGGCTCCGCAGCCTGCCACCCACTGCCATCCCATTGAATTGCTGGCTAAATCTGCATCTACCAGTGTGTCCCAGAACCACTTGGCACCTGCCTGCCAGGGCAAAAGAAGGTCTTTCACTAAAAATGAGCCGACTACCATTCTGACCCGATTGTGCATCCAGCCCGTGTGCCAGAGCTCGCGCATGCCAGCATCTACGAGCGGATATCCGGTCATCCCTTTTTGCCAACGCTTCAAAGATGGAGCATCGCGTTTGAACGGAAAATGCCGAAATTTTTCGTCAAGTGGAAGATTTTCAGTATGCGGAAAGTGATAAAGCAGGTGATAAGCGAACTCTCTCCAGACGATTTCTTTGAGATAAATTTGCGCACCTTCTTTTGACTTGGCACCACGCTTGGTACCGACCTCATGTTTGACGCGATGCCAGATTTGTCGTGGGCCGATTTCACCAAAGTGAAGATGTGGAGAAATTCGCGAAACTCCGACTCGATCGGGTCTGTTTCGTCCCTCGCCATAATGTTGCAAAACATCTACTAGTAACTTCTCTACTTGAGCGTCAGCCCCTTCCTCACCAGGTGTCCAAGCTTCGCGTATGCCTTCTGCCCACTCGATATTTGGTTCGAGTTCAAGGTCCTCGAGCTTAATTGAGTGCGGGAACTGGGCAGGAGACTCGATCTTGGTAGGCTTAGAGATTGGGTGTGGAGGCTCAGCGATGGAGATACAATGACGCCAAAAAGGTGTAAAAACACGGAATGGCTTTTCCGATTTATTCTTGATCGTCCACGGTTCGAAAAGTAGCGAAGCGTTGTAAGAGTGAACTTCGATGCCTTGCTTCGTCAAAGCTTCCTTAATTTCGGTATCACGCTTGATGGCTGCTGGTTCATATCTTCTGTTCCAAAACACAGCCGTGGCGTCTGTCTCTTCGATCAGTTTCTTCAACTCTTCAAGACTTGAATCAGAAACCCGCAAGATCAACTTTGATTTGAGCGAATGCAAATCCTTCGTCAGGCTCTTCAGCGACTGATGTAGCCAAAACTTCGTCGCTCCTCCCAGAGGCCACTTGCCCTCCTCGGCTGGCGCGTGGATGTATACTGGTGTCACAGAGTAGCCAGAGGTTAGTGCCTCTGTCATGGCGGGATTGTCCGCCAGACGAAGATCCTGTCGGAACCAGACTATTGCATGATTAGTCATTGTCGTTCCCCGCTTGTTGACTGCCCACCAAGATGATAGTAGTGCAAAATCGAATCAAAAAATACTGAACTATGGTCTTTGCAAAGTTTATAAAAGCCCAAATTCAGTACTGTTAAGGCGTAGAGGTGTAGATGCAAACTGAACCAGTTTTAGTCACTGGAGCGACTGGATATGTAGGCAACAGGCTGGTGCCCAGATTGTTGCAAGCGGGATTCCACGTTCGTGCATGTGGCAGGTCCATGGAGAAATTGAAAAGCAAAGCCTGGGCCAATCATCCGCATGTTGAGCTTGTCACTGCCGATTTCTTCGATAGAGAGTCGGTCATCAAGGCAGCAGAAGGTTGCTTCGCTGCCTATTACTTCGTTCACTCTATGGATGGTTCTTCGCGAAAATTCGAAGAGAAGGACAGAGAAGCTGCCTTAAACATGGTGTCAGCTGCAGAGACTTGCAAACTCAAGCAAATCATTTACTTAGGGGGACTCGGTGAGGATAACCCTCGCATGAGCAAACATCTGAAGTCGCGAGCGGAAGTGGCTGCCCTGTTGCACTCAGGCACCGTACCGGTGACGGTGTTGCGAGCGGCGATGATCATAGGCTCTGGCAGCGTATCCTTTGAAATCCTCCGCTATCTTGTTGAACGACTGCCTGTGATGATCACCCCTCGTTGGGTGACCACGCCGAACCAGCCGATCGCGATCAGAAACGTGCTCACGTATTTGATCGGATGTTTAGGAAATGAAAAAACATTTGCTCAGACATTTGATATTGGTGGAGAGGAAATTCTCACTTATCGCAAGCTGATGGTCACCTACGCTCGTGAAGCTGGACTGGCACCGCGAAAGATAATTTCAGTGCCATTTTTCACTCCTCGCTTGAGTTCTTTGTGGATACATCTAGTTACGCCCGTGCCAGCTTATATTGCTCGTCCTCTGGCAGAAGGATTGTGCACACCAGTAGTCTGCACGGAGAATCGAATTCGTGAAATTATTCCCCAGGACTTGATGAACTGTGAAGCGGCTATTCGACTGGCTCTTGATAAAGTGCAGCACCATCAAGTCGAAAGTCACTGGACCGACGCTGGTTTGTTAAGACACCCAGAATGGGCCAGTCCTGAAGAACCAGAGTGGGCCGGTGGCACCGTATATAGTGACTGCCGAGCCCTGATTGTAGAAGCTCAACCAAGCGATGTGTGGAAACCTCTTGTCCGGCTGGGAGGTACCACTGGCTGGTATTACGGCAATTGGCTATGGAGTTTAAGAGGAATTATGGACCGCATCGTCGGCGGTGTAGGACTGAGAAGAGGACGGCGGCATCCATACGAGCTGATGCCAGGAGATGCGCTCGACTTCTGGCGCGTGTCTAGTGTGATACCAGATCAACGACTAGTCTTGGTTGCAGAAATGAAACTGCCTGGGCAAGCGGTTTTAGAGTTCCGATTAAAGAAGCTTGATGCAACGAGAACCGAAGTAATGCAGATTGCCAGATTTCTTCCCAAGGGTCTGCTTGGCATTGCCTATTGGTACGCAGTCACACCACTGCATAATTTCATTTTTGACGGAATGCTTAACGGCATAGCTAGAGCAAGTGGATTTAGAACACTTGAAGGACCTTACGTAACTCCATTTCCACGTCCAAAACTAAAACTCTCGCCGGCTAGCGGTTAGGTGTTTGACTAATGTGCGGGCGGCTCTCCAACGTTTGTGTCGATTATAGTGACAGCGGCAGAATTGGACGCCGCGGCTTTGTATTTCTCAAGCAATGCATCGCCCTGGTCTTTCAAGCCATTTAGAGTGAGCTGAAAGGCTCTTCGTTCTACGCCGCTACCCAGGTCCCTGGAATTCTGCCCCTGAGCAGCAATAAGACCTTCTGCGGCGGTTTGAAAGACGTCGTCGGATTGCTTGAGCAAGCGCGCCTTTGGGGATGAACCAGAAATTGAATGATATTCTTTCAGAAGCAAGTCAGCGAAGTCCAGGCGATACAGATTGACGAGTGCCGAATGCCCGTCTTGATTCTGCTCGAACTCTATTACGTCCTCAAAAAATCCATTTGCTTCAGAGAAACTATTTTGCTTCTCGCACGCCCGCACCAGCTCACGTGTGGAGACAATCTGCTCATGCACAGTAGTGCCAGGACCAAGATGTAATTTGGCTGCTTGCAGGAGAGTATTACGCGCGTCTTTCAAAGCTCCCTTGCGCGCGTACTGATTCGCCAGATTGACAATACCGAGGTTGGTAGTGGCCGGATCTAAGCTGGCGAACTTCAAGTCAGCAGCGCGTTGTTGAAACTTCCTCGCCATACTCAATTTATTTGCTGATGCTTCTGCAAATGCTAGTGCAATCAGTTGACGAACTAATTCAGTTTGAAGTGGAACCTTCTTTTTGTCCAACAGTGCAACTATTTCTATATGGGTCTTAACCGCGTTGTCGCTCTCTCCGACTTTAGTTTCGAGCTCAGCAAGTTTGCGCAATAGAATAAGCATATTAGTGTCGTCCGGAGCTTTCTGGTCACGACAAAACTGTGCCAGGTTCGCAATCAGGGCCAGAAATATTTTTGGACTTTTAGCGAAGTTCGAGTTCTCCAACGTGGTAACAAGTGGCAAACCCCGTTCGAAAGTTCTATTGTGAAAAATAGTCGCCGATTTTTTGTTTTGCAGGTCAAGGAGCGCCTCACAGGCTTTGGTCGCAAAGTCCAAATCTGGTTCTTTGGTCTTTGAAATTAAGGCGGTGAGCTGATTCGACAAATCCCAATAGAGATTCATGTAGTACGAAGTGTATTTTTCCGAGCTAACTTCATTGACGTTCTCTATAAACATGGACTTCGCTTTTTGAAGACTTTCCGTTGTATTCAGATTCAACAAATTAGTGATCATCGCCGTGCGAGCTTGCATGCGCTCAACAGAATACGGAGGCGCATTTTCCAGTCGTCGTAAAGTGGATTCTGAGTTGCGTTGTGCGCTTGATTGTGCTTTTTTATCCTGATCGGCTTTTATGCTTGCTAATATTTTGTCTGCTTCTGCAGTACGCCCGAGTGCCTGAAGAGCCTTAATTCGCAGTGGCTCAACTGAGTTGGAATTTGAGTACCGCTGGTGCAAAGTATTTTCTTCGGTATCAAAATTGGTGCCAAGCAGATCGCAGAGCACAACAGCTTCCTGTGCCTTTCCTGACTGGATCAAATATTCAGCTAACCGTTGAAACAACCGCGTTCTAAGAGCGTTGTGAGTCTTCAGTGCAAACTTGTAGGACTCCTTGAGCAACTGTTCGACTAAATTGTCCGGCACGGTTCTGCGCGAGAGAAGAAAGAGATGGTCGTTCACTTGAGCTAACTTCTGCAAGCATCGATTCACATCATCACTTTGGTTAGGACTGGTTCGCCCATCTAGAAACTCAGATGGCGGAAAAAACCTTTCGGGTACTGGTTGTGTGTACAAGCTCGACGACTTTATCAGTTTGAGAATTCGTTCAATCTCTTCGTCGCCCTCGCTAGATGCAGTTGACACAGAGGGAAACCTGGTCAGATTTGATTCTAATTTAGTGCAAGCGTTAGCAATGGCGCGTAAATTTGTGGGATCTTGATTCTTGCTCAGCCACACTTGTCGCTGCGTTTCTACCTCACTTACTGCAGCCTGGTCATCTGTGGATATCAGTGATTCCAGCGTTTTGTCGAATGCTTGCTCGACCTCGTTCGGCTGGGCAGCGTCATTTTCTAAGGTAATGGACAAGTACTTTTGAAAAGCAACCTTAGCTTTATCTTGTTCGTGGATTGTTTTAAAAGTGTCGCCGCGTAAACGATAGTACCGTGCCAGTGTCCCGAGTTTTTTAGTATGAGAATCTTCGGCGAACTGTTGCGCTAAAGGAATCAGTGAATACAGACCATTCTTGAGTTCATCACTGGCACGAAAAGGGAGCAAACTTCTGACTCGCTGGCCGAGGTTGATTAATGAGATAGCGATATTAAGGCGATCGTCTCCACTCAGCCTGGGGCTGAGCTTGGAAAGCTTGTCGGCTATAGGTTTAACTGCGTCAATTTTTTCATTTTTAATTGGCTCGATCATGGCCATTATGTAGGACTGAGCAGCTTGAAAGTATCTCCCTTTCTCTGTCAAAGCCGCCGCTTGGTCGACAAGAACCGAAGACTGTGGTGCATCTGCGAGCCCAAAACGGACGATGTGAAATGTCAATTCCGCATGCGAATCTGAGAACAGCTTGGAAATTTCGTCATCGTAGATTTTGTCACCACTGGTGTAATCAGCCACTGGCAAAGGTTGCTGGGATTGAATGGCGAATGTTTGCCTATTTAAGAATCGTCCGATGCTTCGCTCTCCAGTAGAATTCGTTGTTGATGCAGGTCCGTTAAAATGCATCATGGCGCCGAGACCTCGGTATGTGAAAGCCTCATTCTCAGTCAGGTACAGGTTCTTCGGATCAGGGATGGCATTGCCGAAGCAAATTTGAATTTGTATTGAATCAGAATTGGAGCTTGCAAACTTCATTGGTTCTAAACTGACTTGGCTCAATGCTTTCATCATCTTTGAGTCCAGATCAAGATTTCCCGAACTTTTTACAATTTTGCAGGAGGTTATTTTGCTCATTGAGTTGATGTTCAGTTCGATGATCGTTCGCTTGTATTCAGACGAGTTCTTCACCGCGTCAAAGACTCTACGAATCACGTCAGAGCGGTACGCTGCCATATCCGAACTGGCGAGTTCGAACGAATAAGCTCTGGAAAACGGCAGGAGCGCAATCGTCAGAGAAAGCAGCAGACCGCCGATTTTCGTTTTACTAATTCCGATCATATCGACCTCTTTAAGACGACATTTAATCACTAAGCAATCAATTTTGCTTGAGTGCTAGATCCGCCGACTTTGCCGAAAAGGTCTACTTCGCTGGTCCGCAATTTATGGCTGGTACTTCAAGCACCGATCTAACCTTCCATAAGTCGGCAAAGCACCGTTTGTGCAATGTCGATCGTAGATAGCCAACGCCTTCACTTCCACCGGTGCCGCGTTTGAAACCGATCACGCGCTCAACTACGGTGACATGATTGACACGCCAGAGAGAGATTTGCTCGTCAATGTCGATGAGCACCTCGGCCAGGTCATTCAAATCCGCATACTCTTCCGATTGCTCGTATAGTTTTCGCAACGACTGAATTCTCTTGTCCTCGCGCTCCAGCGATAATGGATCTGATTCATCGACGTCATAAGGTTGCGGCAAATCAAAACCTTGCTTGCGCAGAACCGCGTAATAGGCGTCTTGCAAAGTGTGCGACTCGTATCTCTTGATCAGGTCTGGATACGCTATTTCGTCGTTCTTGAAGTGCTCAAGCAACTGTTTGTCCTTGAGACCGCAGGCTATTTCCAGCTCACGAAATTGGGTTGACTGAAATCCACTGGCAGGATTCAGATTGTTCCTGAAGCCCAGAAAGTCTTGCGGTGACATCGTTTCCAGAATATGGATTTGACTAACCAGAACCTTCATGATTGCCACCACTCGACGCAAGAAGTGCGTGGCACGTTTGACACGATCTTCGGCGAGAAGTTTCATCGCTTCGTCAATTTCGTGCAGTATCAATTTGAACCAGAGTTCGTATGTCTGGTGAATGACGATGAAGAGCGGCTCATCATGATGAGCAGGGTTCGACTGACAAATCTGCAGATTCTTCAGTTCTGGAACTTTGAGATAACTGTTGTAGCTCAACGAAGAATGACCGTATTGTGCGCCTTCCTCTTTTTCATTGCTAGACATTGGACAGCTCATAGTAACCCCGTATTTGGTGGCTTAGTCTGTAGTTGATGACGGCTCTGCTTTTTCTTCGGACTCAGGCGGACTGGCTTCCTTTTTCTTGCTCTTCTCTGTTTTTGTCTTCGGTGCTTTCTTGATTTCGGCTTCTGGTGCCTTCTCTGACTGTTCTCTATCTGAAGATCTTTCAGCATCCGACTTAGTATCGAGTGATGGAGTCTGGTCTGATGGAGTCATCTCTACATCGGACTTTGGATGATCGGATGGCTGACTAGACGAAGGTTCCATTTTGTCTGGCGGGGATTTGTCCGATTCGTCTGACTTGTCTTTTTTATCTAATTCAGGCTCTGACTTCTTTTTCTTGTCGCCTTTCTTTTTACCTTTCTTGGGCTCTTCTTTCTTGTCTTCGCCTTTGTCCTTCTTTTTCTTACCTTTGTCTTTTTCTTCCGTTGCTTGCTCTTTCTTGCTTTGCTCTTCCTTCGCTTTTTTCAACTTCTTCTCGTCAATCAGCTGAGCCGGTTGACCAGGCGCCAATGGTAGTAACGCATTGTTGTCGATGCGAGATCCGAAAGCAAGATCGGCAAATGCTGTTGGACGTTGTTCGTTGTATTTAAAAGCTAGTGTTGATGAATCAAGTTGCTGTCTGGCTTTTTTGACGAGGGCTGAATAACTGATTTGATAGCTCTCAACCTGGATACTTTGAGGCGTGATGCGAAAGATTCTGAAACTGCAAGGATAAACATCCAAACTCGCCGTCGATATGTACCAGATGCTGGATTCTTGCTGAACCTTGTTGACATGCAGGTGTCCACTTACCGCCAGGTGAACGTCCTTGGAGCCGCCCAATATTTCTCTAGCTGAAGCACCGTTAGGAATGATGTAGTCATCCCATGGAGGACCTGCGTCAAAAGGTGGTGGAGCGAGCAGGGGGTGATGACTGAAGACGATGGTGAATTTGCCTGCATTTTTCTCGAGGTCTTTCTTCAACCATTCCAGCTGTTCAGACGAGATATCACCGGTGGTGCTTTCGGCGCGACTGGTGTCCATTCCTATAATGTGTACGCCTGGCAATGGCGACTGCGACCAGTATGGCTTGTCTGTTTGAATGCCCTTCTGTTTCCAGTCCGGTCCGTACAACTTCATTTTGTCGACGGGAGGATTGCCGGAGACGTCCTTCTCACCGAGTACGAATGACCAGGGGCATGACAACACCTGGGCGCAGTCCACAAATAACTGCCAGTTCGTGTCGTCCGTTCCTGGCGTCTCGACTTGATCTCCACCGAAAATTACAAAGTCTAGCTTTTCGTTATTGAGTTGCTTAATGCAATCTTGTAAGAAGAGTTGGCTTTCTTGCAGAAGCAAATACGAATCTGGCTTGCCGTGCACTACGTGGGTATCAGTCACGTAACCGAACTGAAATGGTGAAAAGGTGTTCGCTGCTTCCGCCTCAGGCGACAGTCCAAAGCACGCCACAGAAGCAAGAGTGAACAAAAACGATCTTCGACTGACAAGATGCTCGGAAAAATTGTCTGCCACGTTCGATTCCAATCTACTTATTATGAATGAATGCCATTACTTCCGCCCTGGCGCTTTTGTCTTCTTGCAAGACACCGCGCGCAGCGCTAGTCACTGTCTTGGTTCCAGCTTTACGCACGCCGCGAATGCTCATACAAAAATGCTCAGCCTCGAGCACCACAATCACGCCCAACGGATCCAATCTGCGCATGATAGCGTCGGCAACTTGACCGGTCATTCTCTCTTGCACTTGCAGTTTGCGTGATGCTAATTCCACAACCCGTGCGAGTTTTGAAAGTCCAGTGATTTTCCCCTGATTGGGAATGTAGCCAACGTGGGCTACACCTATAAAAGGAACAAGATGGTGTTCGCAAACGCTTGAAAACGCAATGTCTTTGACCAGAACCAGATCGTCGTGCTCTTCGTTGAAGGTGCAGGTGATTTCTGCACCGGCATCAACACCGGTGCCGTACAACAATTCTCGGTACATTCGAGCTACGCGTGCGGGTGTTTCGAGAAGCTCTGGGCGCGAGGGATCTTCACCGACGCCTTCGAGAATCATGGCAACGCCTTCGGCAATTTTTTCCAGGTCCATGTTCAACGCCGCTTGCGAAGACTCGCCCACAGTGCTGGCGCGCGTTGCGCTCGATACTTTAGGCTTAAGCGGACCCGATTTGGACAAAGTGGACTCCATTCGAACAACCTCTGAATACAAGCCTGCGCGCGAACTGGGCAGATGATGCCAATCTTAACCGGTGGCAAAACGATATAGATTATCCATATTTTAAACTGCTGTGTGCCCGTATTCTATTAAGTTCGCGAAATAGGAAGAATCTTGTCACAGGCGGTCGATAAATCGCCATGTATACTATGTCTTCGCCTGAAACCGCGCCCAGAGCTTGATTAAGGCGCTCTCGGAAGAGACACTTGCAAACAGGAGTAAACGATGAGCACCGCTACTACGGCAATCACCTTGGACATTACCCAGATCAAGGCTATTTTGCCCCATCGTTACCCCTTCCTTCTTGTCGACCGCGTCACAGAAGTGATTCCTGGTAAAAAGGCTGTTGGTTTCAAGAACCTGACTGCCAACGAAGAGTTCTTCAACGGACACTTC
>JBBQFO010000035.1:0-30312 GCA_038322035.1 Candidatus Obscuribacterales bacterium | reverse complement strand
TGGGAGTGTCGCGCACACAAGAACTTTTAGCGGCAAGAAAGATTGATGGTGCGCATCAGTATTTTTCGCGAGCTGTGGACTTCGGTTTTTCGAAAGATTACAAAGAGACTTTGAACAATTGGAATCGACAAGAAGTCTTGTCAGACATTGTCCGAGTGATCCGGCAATTTCACCCGGACGTCTTGATCACGCGCTTCGCACCCAGTCCCGGTGGCACTCATGGACATCACACTGCCTCTACTGTACTTGCAGTTGAGGCTTTTAAGCTGGCTGGAGATGGGCAAGCTTTTCCTGAACAGGGATTGGCACCATGGCAGCCCAAGCGCATCTTGTGGAACGTATCCAAATGGCAGAAGGATAAGTTTGACGGTAGAAACGTCACCAAGATGGTCACCGCCGGCAAGGATTCTGTCTCTGGTGAAACGTTTGTAGAGCTGGCTGAAAGAAGTCGCGGCATGCACAAAACGCAAGGCTTCGACACTTTTCGCATCTCGAATGCTAACGAGCCACGAGAAGAGCTCTTCCAACTTTTAGATGGACCACCGCCTACTGACGATATTTTAGACGGTGTGGATACCACGTGGCACCGTGTTCCCGGAGGCGCCGCCATCGCTGAGGCTGCCGACGAAATCATTGCTCAGTTCAAGCCGGACGCTGCTGCGGCCAGTGTGCCAGCTTTGTTGAAGTTGCGCACTCTACTAACCGCTTTGCCGGTGCATGATCCCGTAGTAACGGAGAAACGGGCGCAACTCGATCGTGTTCTGCAAGAGTGTCTCGGACTAAAAGTGGAAACTATAATTGCGAATTTCAGCGTCGTGCCTGGTGAGTCGATCAACCTGCACCACTCGGCGACTGTGCGCGCAAACGTTCCTGTTCGCTGGATTGCCGTGCAATATCCGAAGCTTCATAAGGTCGAAACTAAAGACCTTTTGCTGAACAGCGGCGGACCAACCGCCTGGGATTCCCTTGAAACTCTATCGAAGACGGCACCACTGGCACAACCATACTGGCTACGTGCAGAAGGCACGCCAGGGATGGTACATGTCGATGATGCGAATCTGATCGGCACTGCCGAGAATTCGTCTTCATTTCCTATCGAGAATATATTTGAAATTGACGGTCAAAAGCTGGTTGTCACTGACGAACCTGTACAGATCACCGAAGTCGCTGGTGTAAAGATTCGCCGTCGTTTGGATGTAATCTCGCCAGTCTGGTTGCGCTTTATTTCAGACGTCGCACTGCTTTTGCCTGGCAGCTCTCGCGATCTTGAAGTGGAGGTGACAGCGGCACGCGCCAACTTGTCCGGCACCATTCAGCTGCAAGCACCGCCAAATTGGAAGATATCTCCTGCGACGCAATCGTTCCATCTGGAAAAGGCCGGTGAACATGCCGTGTTCAAATTCAAAGTCACATCGCCGGTTAAAGCGGGCACAGCCAAGCTAGTTGCCACTGCTGAAATGAACGGGCACCGTTATCAAAACAAGCGCGAAGAAATAAATTATCCGCACATCCCGCCTCAACTGCTTCAGCCGATTGCAACTATGAAAGCCGTAAGTTTCGAGATGGCGACACGAGGACACACGGTTGGATACCTTCCTGGTGCCGGTGACAGTCTGGCTTTGAACATGCAGGAGATGGGCTACTCGGTAAAGATTTTGGATGACGCGCATCTGACTGCAGAGCACTTGCACGGTCTGGACGCGGTCATAATAGGAGTTCGCGCTTTCAACGTGCGCGAACATCTCGACAAAGAGCTACAGACACTTTTTTCCTACGTTGAAGCTGGTGGCACGGTTATCGCCCAATACAATTTGTCTGACAAGCTCAAAGCGGCGAAGATTGCGCCTTATGAGTTGCATCTATCTCGGGACCGTGTTACGGATGAGAAAGCTACGATCACTTTTCTCGAGCCTGAAAGTCCTGTCCTGAACAGTCCTAACAAGATCACAGAAGATGACTTCGATGGTTGGGTGCAAGAACGTGGATTGTACTTTCCCGACCAGTGGGACGTACACTTTACAGCCATCGTCGCCTGCAATGATCCTGGCGAGAAACCAACCAGGGGCGCCTTGTTGGTAGCCAAATTTGGCAAAGGAAATTTCGTCTACACCGGGTTGTCCTTCTTCCGTCAACTTCCCGCCGGAGTGCCGGGTGCCTATCGGTTGCTAGCCAATCTGATTGCTTTGCATAAATGATAGACACTAGTGGCGATGCACCGTCTTGTGACGACTCAGAACTGACTGGACTTCCATGGCTGAAAACTTGGAAGAACGCCTATTTATTTGTTGTTTGTAGTTTCGTTCTCTGGCTAGCTCTGCTCATTGCTTTGACGGAGTTGAGCGCATGAACTGGCTCGATTACTTAGTTTTGATCGGTTCGATCCTGGGCATCGCAGGCTACGGTATTTGGCAAACACGTTTTCGAACAAACCTGCACGACTACTTGAAGGGCAGCGGTCACACACCTTGGTTCGCGATCGGAATCTCTGTTATGGCAACGCAAGCAAGCGCCATCACTTTCCTCTCCACGCCGGGGCAGGGCTATTTAGGCGGACTGAGTTTCGTGCAAGTTTATTTCGGTGTGCCAATTGCATTGATTATCATTGCGATGTTTTTCTTGCCGATGTTTCAAAAGTTGGATGTATACACCGCATACGAATACTTGGAAAAACGATTTGACGGCAAGACGCGTTCGTTAGGAGCAGCGTTATTCTTGCTGCAACGCGGTCTTGGTGCTGGTTTGACGATCTATGCGCCAGCGATTGTTATGACCACCGTATTTGGTTGGCCGCTCAATGCCACCATTATCAGTGCTGGTCTTCTTGTCATTGTTTACACAGTGATCGGCGGCAGTGATGCTGTCACGGTGACGCAAAAATACCAAATGGCGATCATCTTTGCGGGCATGATCACTGCCACCTGGCTGCTGATTTCGAAGCTTCCAGCCAATCTCGAATTCGGTGACACTCTCAAATTGGCAGGTGGTTTTCATAAGCTCAACGCTGTGAATTTCTCCACCAGTATCAATCAGCGTTACACGTTCTGGTCCGGACTTTTCGGCGGAACGTTTTTGATGCTTTCCTATTTCGGTACGGACCAGTCGCAGGTTCAACGCTATATTTCCGGCTCTTCCCTGCGCGAAAGTCGCTTGGGACTGCTGTTCAACGCTGTACTGAAGATTCCAATGCAGTTTTGTATTTTGCTTATTGGTGTTCTGATTTTTGTTTTCTACCAGTTCCAGCCGCCACCAATGTTTTTCGATGCGGCATCGCGGCAGTACATGGATAGTCACCAAAGTGACACTAAGCTCAGTGCCTACAAAAGTGATTTTAATTATGCGCAGGGTGAGGTGCGCAAGCATTTGGAGAGCTGGCTGGAATCGCGGCATAGGGGCGATCAAGCGTCGGCTGACTTCGCATTTCTTGAAGCCGCTTTGGCGGAACAGAGAGGCGAGACTATCCGTTTGGCCGCTTCCAAAGAGCTAGCGATTAAAAATCCAGAAGCAAAAGCTAACGATGCCGACTACGTGTTCATTACATTTATCCTGCAAGAACTTCCGCATGGAGTGATTGGATTACTCGTCGCCGCTTTCTTCGCCGCAGCGTTGTCCTCAAAAGCTGCGGAACTGAACGCACTCGGTACGAGTTCAACAATTGATTTCTATCGCCGTTATATTAATCGGGGTGCAAGCGACGCTGATTGTTTAACGGCCACCAAATGGTTTACAGCATTGTGGGGAGCTATTGCAATCACTGTCGCCCTTTACGCTCGTTTGGCGGAGAATCTGATTCAAGCAGTCAACATCCTCGGCTCGATATTTTACGGCGTCATGCTTGGACTTTTTCTTGTCGCATTTTTCATTCGGCGAGTTGAAGGCAACGCGATTTTCTGGGGCGCACTGGTTGCGCAGATACTAGTATTCGTTCTCTATTTCACGCTGTCGATTTCTTATTTGTGGTATCCACTGATTGGCTGCGCCGCTTGCGTACTCTTCAGCCTTGTCCTCCAATCAATCATGGGTAACAAACAGGGAGCAATCAAAGGATACGCGTCATGACTTCACCGATAATATGTTTTGGTCAGCAGCCCTGCGGATTTTTTCCGAAGCGATTCCTGGTCTCCAAATTCCAGACCGCGAGGCGTTTGCAAAATGAAATCGGTGGCGAAATCGTTTTCTTCTATCACGACAGCGATCACGATCCACGCGAGACAAGGACGACATTGCGCCATCGCAAGACGAACGAACCCGCCCAACTCAATTTTGTCTTTGAGAATAAGTGGCAGCGCAAATTTTCGCCACTATATTTAAAGAGAGTTCCGGCTGGATGGCAAGATAAAACGACATTGCAGTTGCCTAACTACATAGACCATCCTCTGATCGATATCTTTAAAGGCGTTGGCGCGTCCAACGTGGCCGATTTCTGTTTGCAGATGTATCGCGACATGGGATTGATTGAGGGAATGAAAATCGTTCGTTCCAGCGATCCTGAAGTCCGCCGCACTGCCTGTGATATCGATGATTATTTTGTGGACGTTCCACATGAAGGAGAGATTGTGCGGGCTCGGCATGCCAACGGCGAGTTCAAATTGCACGAGGGCGGAGATGTCTACGTCGATGTCCCTTCGATTGCTTTTTCGAAAGAACAAATTAGCCCTGCGCGCGATAGCCGTTTAGGTTGGATGCAATCCGTCGTTCACTGCACCCACTACATAGCGGGATTGGGTGAGCAAGAGTATCTTGATAAATCTGAAGCACCCGAAATTATCTTCGTGACGCGTCAAGACATTGACCGCTCAGACGAGGCGTATACTGAGGCGATAATAGTATGAGGTTAACGCACAATTACTGAGAATCGCCAATTGTTAATGCAGGCAGAGGAGCGCGCCGATTTTAAATGAGCTTTGAGAATCCCATGCGCATTGGTATCACCTGCTATCCCTCTGTGGGAGGCAGTGGAATCATCGCCACGACCCTCGGTAAGGAGCTTGCCGGACGTGGGCATGACGTTCACTTTATCAGCTACGAGCGCCCTTTCAGATTGCCCACGGACGAACCTCGCATCAACTTCCATCAAGTAGAGGTGAATGACTACGGTCTCTTCAAGTATCCCGACTATACGCTGCCTCTCTCGGTAAAGATGGCGGACGTTAGCCGCCAGTATCATCTCGATATTTTGCATGTGCACTACGCAGTTCCACACGCAACGGCTGCGATACTTTCTCGATGTATGCTGCCAGTTAGTTTGCAACCCCGAATCGTCACCACATTGCACGGCACCGACACGACTTTGCTCGGCAACGATCCAGGTTATGGACCCGCTATTCATCATGCTCTCAGTCAGTCGAATGGAGTCACTGCTGTCTCTGAATTCTTGAAGCGGGAAACGAGACGAGTTCTTAGTTTCGATTGTCAGATGGATGTGATATACAATTTTTTCAAGCCTGGAATTCCCACGAAATCGCGCCAAGAAATGCGACACGAGTTAGGTGTGCGTGACGATCAAGCAATGATTTTGCATTCTTCGAATCTGCGTCCGCTCAAGCGGATCGATTTATTACTCGAAACTGCAGCGCGCATTCGTCCTCGCCAGTCGTTTAAATTAGTGATTCTTGCGGGCGGAAGTTTTGCACCATTTGTAGAAGAAGTAAAACGATTGGGTATTGAAGATCGCGTTGTAGTGCGCGAAAACATATTGGATATCGAGGATTATTTGCAGGCAGCAGACCTTGGTCTGATTACATCGGACACTGAAAGCTTTTGCATGAGTATATTGGAAGCAATGTTTTTCGAATGTCCAAGCGTGGCGACAGACGTAGGTGGAATTCCTGAAGTTATAGAAAACGGTGTGACTGGGTTGATTGTGCCACCTGGCGATGCTGAACAATTGACTCGTGCAGTGGAGAAATTGATTGAGGATGTCGATCTGCGCCAATCACTCGGACGCGCCGCCCAAAAGCGGGCTCAGGAGAAATTTTCGGCGGAACAGATCATTCCGCGGTATGAGTTGCTCTATCGTTCCGTGAGTGCCGAAGTAGTTCCCTGCTAGCTGGAACATTAAATGTCGAGTTTGATTAGCGAGGCGTGTCCAATATGCCTGGTGGTCGTATACACCTAACCAGCGAAGGAAATCCTCCTCGCCACATCGATTCTAAAATTAAGAGGGTCTGAACATGGGTGAAGGTAAGATGGGAATGGGCATGTCTGCAGATTCGACTTCGATCGGAGCGGCCGTGGCCAGCAGTTTCATCTTCAACGCTGACAGAAGCGCTGCTAACTACTATGAAGGCAAGCCCGACCTCTATGACATGAGTCGTGACGTCTCTGGTACCAGAGATGGTGCCTCATTTGCAATATTTGCGCCCGCTGCCAGTCGCATCGCAGCAAAGGCGAACAACTATTACAGCCACAACTTCAACTCACTGCAGCAAGATTGACCAGTCGAAACCAGCTTAACCGTTATGGACTCTGTCTCCGCCTTCGCTCTGGGCGATGGCTAGAAATTCCAGGGCTCGATTCAATAGATCGTGCTCGTCGCGGGCATGCGTAGGGAATGAAACGACCCCAACACTCGCGGTCACTCTCAAATGACGCAGGTCTTCGTTGATCTGGGTGCCTTTAACCTTGTCCCTGATTCTCTCTCCGACCACAATGGCTCGGGACGAGTAGGTTTCTGGGAAGATGATCGCCAGCTTGTCTGGGCTGCATCGAGCTGCCACGTCAACGTCTCGGATGGCTGCCCGGCAGATGTTGGCGGCTGAGCGCATCGTGTCGTCGATGGCTAGCTGCCCGTGTGCTTTGCCCACCGCGTCCAGATTATCGATCGCAACGACTAAAAGTGACAGGGGACGCTTATAGCGTTTCGCCCGGCGTAGTTCATATTGCAGTTTTTTGCCAAAGGCGCGGGGATTGCAGAGGTCGGTCAGTTTATCGCGCAGTCCAATGCGTTCGAATTCTTCGATTTTTTCTTCGGTAAGCGGGTGGCGGCTTTTATCTAGAATATTCTGCTGCTTGGTTTCCTTGAAACGCTGCCGATTTTGGCGCATATCGAGGACCAGTTTAGTAAACATGGATTCTCTGCCGAACAAGGCCCAGCCTTGATCGATCATCTTCGGGTCGTATTTAGATTCGAACTGATCCATTTTTGTCCCCTAATTTCAGCCTGACGCTGCAACATTCGTGGTTCCGGCGGCTAAATTTGATATTCCCAATGCCAACCAGATTTGTCAATTCTCCCCGAGATGGGGGCAAAAAAAACTGCTTAGCAACCCAGATTCCGATTTATTTTGCGGATTTGGGTTCATTCATACGTATGTGGCAGCTATTGCATCGCTCTGCTGCTTTAGGAGAGTTTGGAAGGCAATCAGTTAGCGTCCTCGCTGCATCACTCATATAGTCGCCGTCTTATCCAAGCGAACTAAAAAAGCCAGTCCATACACAATGAGCTGGCTCAGTAGACTAGAACGAAACTGGCTAAACCAAGCTTTTCTGCTGGTGCGGTGTTCCGATGTATGGGAAGTCCGGAAGAATGTCCGAGTGCGGTGAAAGTCCATCGGGTGGAATTTCGCCCTTTGAAAGAAACGAGAGCCGAGCGTTGATCACATCGTCAGCGAATGTTCGTCCGTTTGGATATTCTGCAGGTTTCGATGGATCGAAACTGAGCATGTCCGGCAGAATTCCGGCTGCGTTGATCGCGTCGATCGATTCTTCCCTGGTGTAGTCTCCGGTGTGACCCATCAAGTGAACGAACAGCTCTAGCCAGCGCTTGTAGTCGTTCACCGGTTCGCTCGCGTTGTATTCTTCTTTGGTGTCGTCTGTATTGAAGAAGCTGCTAACTGACGGATGTCCGGCGCGATCTACGTGAAGAAGCTTGCCGTCTTTTCGCACGCTGCATCGTCCCCAAATGCGGATCATTGGATTCGCTTCGAGCTCGCTTGTGGGCAATTCAATGACCATCGAAAAGACATTGGCTTCGGTATTCGAATCTACACCGGTCCATGGTTGCTTGCCGGATTCATAGTGCAATGCTGTGAAATTTTTCTTGCCCGATATGTCATACAGATTTTTGATTCCATCGAAATCGAAGAAGAATGCATCGCTGCGAGAACCTGCAAAGAAAGTGTAGTTTCCAGCTTTCACAATGTTAGGCGTGGGACCGAATGAACAATCAGCGTCGGAAACTACTTTTGTTCCGACAGCTTCAACTGAACGTGATTCCTCGCCTTTTGCGACGAACACGCTATACGTCTGCTTTCCGTTCTTCGGTTCCGAGTAC
Organism: Candidatus Obscuribacterales bacterium; assembly: GCA_038322035.1. GTDB lineage: Bacteria > Cyanobacteriota > Vampirovibrionia > Obscuribacterales > Obscuribacteraceae > PALSA-1081. The sequence continues at coordinate 22,040 of JBBQFO010000035.1, read as the reverse complement.
ACGAAACTGAATGCGATGTCGTTGAGCAAATCGCCGTTGTTGTCTATTGCCACCCGATAAATTGCCTCAGGATGGAGTGCATCTGCCTGCGGATTTGCATTGAGGATCAAGACTGTTCTCGCCGGATCCCTTGGCGACTGGAATGCGTAGAGATCGCAGAGGTCGAGTCTCTGATCGCCAAGAGGTGGACCAAGGCTCAATCCCGTGAAGTGATTCGACACTATTAGCTCCTTTGGACGACTACAGTATTTCTAAAAGGTGTCGCTGCGTTAACGACGATTGGGGTGCAATACTCCGATACTGATTGAAGGCAAGTCTCTGCCTAGATTCAGTAAGGTCTGATATGTCAACGCCGCCACTTCTCCGCGTGTAGCTAAATCGTTTGGTCTAATCAGGGATGTGTTTGGAAAATTCACGATAATATGCGCTCCAGCCGCCGCAGAAACACTTGACTGAGCCCATGCCGGTACTTCAGAGTAGTCTGTATATTCATTGAACTCCGCAGGGTTCGGTGAGCTATTGCGCAATCCCTTGACTAGAATGATCAGTGCTTGCGCACGTGTCAGTTTGTCTTCAGGTCGGAAAGTGCCATCGGGAAATCCAGTCACCAAGCCGGCGCCGCTCACTGCACCAACTACGCTATTGGCCCAATAGCGTGCTGGCACGTCTCGGAAAGATGCTGAACCACCAGACGGGACTGCCAACGCTTTGGCAGCGATAGCTGCAAACTGCGCGCGAGTAATTTGATCGTTTGGTTTAAACGTTCCATCGGGGAATCCGCCTATAATGCCTCGTGAGGCTAATTCTGAGATGTATGGTTCTCCCCAGAAGCCTTGTACGTCGCGATAAGTAGAACTGCCAGTGGTGGCTGGCTGCACGCTTGTATAAACAGGCGGTTGATTGGTCGACAGATTTGCAGATTGATCATTACGGGAGCTGGATCCGTAACCGGATTCGTCTCCGTAGCCGCGCCCCTGACCGTGAGCTGAGTCGTTTCCTCGGCCACTTCCATAATCGCGCCCCTGACCGTGACCTGACTCCCCTCCTCGGCTACTTCGATAATCGCGCCCAGCGTCGACTGGGTCTTCCCGATGTCCGCTGCTATAATCGCGACTGGATGGGTAGTCGTTGTACGGTCCCCTGTATGAGAGTGAGTCAGCGGCTCGCGCTGCGATTGATTGATCAACCTTGGTTTCTAATCGTTCGATAGAAGTCAATAAATTGTAAGCCTGGCTGCCAGTAAAGGCTCCCTGGGTGGTGTAACCCTGTTGGGTCGCGTAAATTTGTGCCACCTCTGCGTTGAGCCCCGCGCTCTGCTGACTTGAAATAGCACCACTAGCAGTGGCGTCCGCGATTTTTTTGTTCAGTCCTTCTCTGCGTAAGTTTAGCTCGCGTAACTCGTCCGGAATCACTGAAACAGGTGGAACAACTGTTCCGTGCGCCGCGACAGCCTGGTCGATTTTTGCTTCCAACCGATCTAACGAAGTAGCGAGAGAATAAATTTGGGAACCACTGATGGTGCCTTGAGCTGAAAATCCCTGTTGCGTGGTGGCAATTTGACCTAAATCTGTGTTGAACGTACCCGCTTGCTGAGCAGTGATTGTACCTGCAGTGCTGGCCTGATTAATCTTGGTTGTTAAGCTTTCCCGACGCTGAGTCAGTTCTGGAATTGCAGATTGAGAAACCGCAATCTGTTGCGTTATGCTCGCTTTGACGCGGTCTAGATTTTTCACAAGAAGCTCTGCTTGCTTTGGATTTAGCGAGCCGTCACCTGTGCTTCTAAATCCCGCTTCTAAATCAGCAACCGATCGAAGATCTTGATTGAGCTTATCGGCGTCTTGTTGCGTTAATTGTCCCGACGACCTAGCGCTTATTATTTGTTGTTTCAATTGCGCTTGGTATGCACCGACATCAGGAACAGCCGTCTGCCTATTTCTCATAGCCTGATCGACTTGATTCGCGATGACATTTATGCTGTTCGTGTAAGTGAACATATCAGCGAAACTCATGCGACTACTCATTGTCTGAGCTTGCAATTCTTGTGTTTTTAGTTTTTGTGTTTGAACCTTGAAATCTTCAGCCTGCAGGCTAGACAAAGAACCATTAGCTCTTCCCTGGTCGATTTGTTGATCCAATTGCGATAGACGACTTTCCAAATCACCCCAGCTATGAACGCTCGAGCTGAACTGTTGCAGTAGCCCGGAAATATCTGCAGAGTAAGCAGGAGTACAATTGATTAAAGAGCCAACAATCGCGGTCACAATCAGACCTTTGAAAAGCCTCATGGATGATCTCCTTATCGCTGTAATGTCTTAGTTAGACGTAATTAAAGGGCGATCATGGCATTAAAATGAACGAAAAATCTTAATCACAGCTCAATTGTGATGTTAGTTGAAACAACCGAGGATTGCTGAACTGCGGTCTGGATCCATACTGAAGTCTTCGAAACTTGTTGGCTCTTCTATGAGACAACTTACGTCTTGGTCACTAGACGCACCCAACAAACGCACCCGTAAACCTGACCGGAGTTAATCATGAATTTTAAAAATCTGCTGCCCGTAGTGGCTATTGTTTCGATTCTCGGCGCACCTGCGTCTTTTAGCAAGCACGGATGGGCTAATCCGAGTACAGGTGGACTTCCGCCTGGGCAAGCCAAAAAGATGGGTCTTTGGGTTCCACCAGGGCAGGCAAAGAAATTCTACGGAAACGGCAACTATGCAGGCGGACAGGGTATGCCGTATGCACAAGGCTACCGGACAAATTATCCAGTTGTGAACCAACACCACAATCACCAGTTGGGCATGAATAGGACTCCATACGTTGCACCAGCACAGCTATATATCAACCACAACACCCCTGCGCTCAATCAACACAGCCCCTATCCAAACCATGGCAGTATGCCAGTCATGCAAGGACACGGAATGACACCATATAATACGGCTCCGCACAATCCGATGTTAAAGACTGGCGGAGGGCATCATCACTAACCCACCATGCCTCATCAGTCACATGTTGTCGCATCATCTCCTGATATGTCCGGCGTCAAACTTCGCAACTTTCATTAGCGTACGTCTTTAACCTTTCCAGTATCACGGTTATTGCCGCTAATTCAGACATCATCAATATTTGAGCTTCTCTCTGTTGCTCTTTAGATGTTTTTTTGCATCGGACCGCGCGATCCATCACGGCTGCCACCTCGGCGACGCATTCGTTTGTTTCCGCCCGGAACTCTTTCAGGAATTGGCGAGCGCTCTTCTCGATTCGCTCTTGCATGTCGGCTCGCAGGCGTCCAGCATTACGCAGCATTTCGTCTCGCACAGCATCAACGAATCGATCTTTGATTATGTTCTTAGCCATGAAATCAGGTAGCAAGAGCGGCATCATCTGTAGGGCAAGAGTGAATGGGTTCTCGACTGCGAAGTAGTGGCTGCTTTTCTTTGTCAGCGATTCGACCTCAAAAGTTTTGTCGAATTGGAGATCGAATAGCTTATTAGTGACGGAGTTGATTTCCTCTACGATCGAATTTGCGACTTTGGCAAAGCGCGAAGTAATTTCATTCAATTGTCGCGACACCAGTTCTTCCTCTGTGGTGCGCCAGGTGGCAAAGGCAGCGGCTATTTCCGCACGCAGCCTGGATTGCAAGGCGTTGATCAATAAGTCTTTGGATAAGTCTTGATGTGCGGTGAATTCTTCGGTGATGGCGAGTTTGATTTGTTCGATATTCTTTTCGACAAGTGGATACAGATCAGTTTCGATAGACTTAATTAGACGACTTGTTTCACCAAGAACAATGTGTTCGACGTCGTTCTGTTGGTTGACAATATTCTGCGAGCAGTCTTCGAAGACCTTGATTCCATGCTGTAACGTTTCGGTCGGTAGTTGAGTCGTTTTCATTTCCAGCTCAATTAATTGTTTAGCTTCGGATGCGAGTCGGGTTATTTTTGTGATTACACTATCGGCAAAAGTCCTCGCATTTTCGTTCGACAGAAAACCAAAGATTGCCAGTTCGAGTTTTCCAAAATCTTCGTCTTCGGTGTTCTCCAATTTGCATAAAAGCGCACGCCGAGCCGAGATTGGATATATGATTGGAGCGCTGCCCAATTGATTCGTTAAGCTTTGAGTCAAGAATTCCAGTGTCTCTTCGCGTTCTTCAGCGGTCAAAATGTCGATTTTATTTTGCACAAAAAAGAATTTGTCGATCACCTCCTTCGCATCGTTGAGGAAATTAAGTTCGTTGATGCTCGCCGGTTGATCCGCTGAAAGCACGAATAGCGCGGCATCTGCCTCTGGCAGGAAGCTGTAGGTTGTTTCAGTGTTGTGCAGATTTATGGATCCTGTTCCCGGCGTGTCGACAATCCGCACGCTGTCTCTTAGTAATGGAGAAGGATAGTGCACCTGCACCAGCTCAACCTCCAAGTTGTTTTTGGGATTGCCGCGCTCAGTAACATACCTCTCTAACTGGGAGAGTTCCAGCTCTTCGCTTCTACCGTCTTGGAAGAGCACTGAGATTTGTGGATTCTCTCCATACATAATTACAGTCGTAATCGATGTAAGTGGTATCACTCCGGTCGGTAAAACGCTTGCACCCAACAATGCATTTACCAGAGTAGATTTTCCACGTTTGAATTCGCCCAGGATGACGAGATTGAAGGCGTAAGACTGCATCTTGTCACGCAAAGCCGCTGCTGACTGGCGGAGCCGTTGATGGCTTTCCACAATTTGCAGAGGCGCCAACTGATTCAAGTTTTCAGCAATTTCTTGCTTGCGGCTGGCAAAACTATCTAAGCTCGACGGTGATGCGATGGTGTCGGACACAATGAAACCTTGTTGCGGAATCACAATCTTAAACGAAAAGGACGGAGTAAACACCCAGTCCTTTTATTATGCATTTCGGTCTAAAACCTACCAGCTTCCGCGGCGCGGTGCAGCTTCTCTAGGATTTGAGTCTTTGACAACGATTTGGCGTCCATCGATTGATTGACCGTTGAATTCTTTAACAGCTGCGTCAGCCATTTCTTTTGTTTCCATTTCAACGAATCCAAATCCACGCTTTCTGCCTGTTTCGCGATCGGTTGGAATCGCTACTGAAACCACTGTGCCGCTCTTGGAGAATGTTTCTTCCAATTCTGCTTCAGTGGTATTGAATGAAAGGTTGCCTACAAATAGTTTCGTGTTAGTCATGTGTTCAAATATCCCGTTCAGGTTGACAGCGCCCAGAGAACTCAGAAATTGGCGCTGAGGGCGTAAGCCCCGCGTAAGTATGGCAGGTTTGATGCCTGAGAATGCTTACCAGGTCTTAAATTTCGATAAAGGCCTGATTGCTGCGGCTACTTCTTCTGCTCAGCTGGCCTGAACGTCCCGGAGGCTGAAATGGTCAACTGGTTGACCTGGAAGTACTTTCTGATCGCCGCGTTGACCTCGTCAATGGTGACGGCGTTAATAATTTTGGCATACTCATCCATATATTTTGCGCCCACTCCCAGGATTTCGTACTCGCACAGCCGCCCGGAAATTTGCTTGGCTGACCGCATTCCCACGTAGAACGCACCGGATAAATGTGACTTCTCGATTGACAGTTCCCGTGGTGTGATACCACTTTTAACGTAGTCGCTGAGGATTTTGCTTACCAGACTGACTGTTTTGTTGTAGTTTTCTGGATTGACCGAGAAGCCGATTGCCCAGGGGGCATACTTCTTAGCCGGGCTGGCCAGGTAAGAGCTAATCGAATATGTCAGTCCGTACTGATCGCGAACCGGGCCCAGGCGGCATGCGAAGCTGTCGTAACCGAAGGCTGCATTACCGACGCATGTAGCTGCGTAGTCTGTGGTCTGGATGCTCACAGGGACCGGATGACCCATAATCACATCTATGTTTGCTTTGTCCGGCAGTGGCACGGTCAAGGTCGTTGGCTTGTTAGGCAGAAGTTGTGATTCGGAAATCTTGATCGGTTGCCGTTCTCCACCAGACCAATCTTGGAACTGTTTTGCGATTACCGCGATGGCATCATCGGGATTGATATCGCCAACTACAGTCAAAACAGTGTTCGCTGGAATGTAATGGGCCTCGTGATAGGCACGGAGATCGCTGACGTCCATCTTGTCTAGTTCGGCGATTTGATCTTCGAATTTCTTGTCGTAGTAGACGCTGTCAGGCTTGTAAACCGCTCGTGTAAAGGCATTCCAGCTTTGATCGCTCGTACTGGAAATGCGGTCTTTCAATATGCTGTGTTTTTGTTTCTTCGTTTTAGTCAGTTCACTGCTGGAGAATTTCGGCTTGCGGATGCAGTCGGATGCCATCTCCATTAACGACGGAAAGTCTTCGGTAATCACTTCGGTATCGAAGGACACCCAGAAGTCATCCTCGCCGAAAGCCAGGCTGGTACCCATTTCTTCCAGCCGTTTGGCCAGTCCTTCTTTTGAATATGATGCAGACCCTTTGGTCAGCATGTCTGCGACAAATTCGGGAACTTGGGTTTGATGGAAGTCTCTGAAAATTGTTCCTGCTTGAATTTTTCCTGATATGGCAACAGTGCCAGTGCCGGGAATTGGCATTACTACTACGGTTAAGCCATTGGGCAGTATTTGTTTCTTGACTCTGCTAGAAAAATTGGCAGCAATCGCTGAAGTTGGGGAGGCTGTTCGCGTTTTTACCGAATTATCTGCTGCCATTACAGGTGGTTCAGTGTCAGAATCGATCGAAGTGCCGGCAGATGGCTCGGAAACAATTTCTGTAGCCGCTGCTGTCTTCGGTAGATAGTATCCGACAGTGCGATTGTCTTCGCCAAAATATTTTTTTGCGACGCGCATAATGTCTGCTTGTGTCACTGCTTGAATCTTGTTGGAGAATGACAGCCACCATTTAAGATCAGAGGTCGCGATCGCTTCTGTTAGCTGGTCCGCCAAACCAACGGGGTCAGAGACTTCGAGTTTTAGTCGTTTGACGATTGCTTGCTTGGCTCGATTCAGTTCGTCGATCGGAACTGGTTCTGTTTTCAGTCTGTCTATTTCCTTGATTGATTCCTTTTCCACTTTTTCCAGAGGAACATTTGGAGATGCTGCAGCTGTGACAGAGAACAAGCCGGGGTCGTGCATCTGGTAATTGGACGTGTTGACGTCAGAAGCTAACGATGTATCGATCAGTCGTTTATAAAGACGACTCGAACGTTTGCTTTCGTCGCCGAGCAAACTCTCCATGATGGTCAGCGTGATTTGGTCTTTGTCGAGCGCGCGCGGAGAGTGATAGGCGATCTCCAGCTTTGGAGATTCGCTGCCGCGCTTAACTGTGTAACGGCGCTCACCCTCTTGTGGTGGTTCAGTTGTGTAGACTTTCGGATATGGTTTTGGTGCTTTCGCAATTGCACCAAAGTATTTTTGAATTAGAGCCAGTGTTGGTTCCGTTTTGAAATCACCAACCAGTATTAGAGTGGCGTTGTTCGGGTAGTAAAAGTCTTTGTAAAACTGTCGCAGACGCTCGATTGGCACTCCTTCTACATCAGATCTCCAGCCGATCACTGGGTGGTGATATGGATGCTCTTTGAATGCGGTCGAGAACGTATTATTTTCTAGAAGCTCGCGCGAGTCGTCTTCGCCTCGTTCGAGTTCGTTGCGTACGACTGTCATTTCGGAGGCGCGATCGGTCGAACGCAGCAAGAGATGCTGCATTCTGTCAGATTCGATTGCCAGCGTCAGAGGTAGGCTCTTTGCAGGCACAATTTCGAAGTAGTTCGTTCTATCTTGCGATGTGGTGGCATTGTTGTATCCGCCAATCGGTTTGAGTAGATCGTCAAAACCAGTTTTCTTAAGCGGATCATGCTCTTTAGTTCCCTTGAACATCATGTGCTCAAGAAAGTGTGTAGATCCTGTGTAGCCGACTGCCTCGTTGCGTGAACCGATATGGTAGACGACCATCGTTGTGACGATTGGCGTTGCATGTCGCTCGCACAATATGACATCCATTCCATTTGATTTGAGCCGATACTGCCGAATGTTTTGAGGATTGGGAGTGTTCTGCGGTAGCTTAATTTGTTCGAAGGCGCCGCTGGTTGTTGTCAAACTCTGGGCCGGAACAATCGAACAAAAGAAAACTATCGCCGCAAGTGCGGCGATAGTTTTCACCATGCTCGATAATCCGATCGGGTTCCGCGTTCCATTATTCAGAATCACGTATGGCTAACTCCGAATAGTTCAGAACGCATGACTACTTAGCATCTGTTGCAGATGTGTCAGTTGTTGTTGTCGTAGTTGTCGTTGTAGTTTTTGCTTTTCTGTGCGGAATCAACCTCTTCAAGGTGTTTCCTGTTCCGGTAACGATTTTCTTTGTCTCACTACCAACTCTTTTGATGCCTTTGCCAGTGTCTTTGACTACTGTTTCTGTGCCGTGTTCAACAGCAGTTGCGCCCTTTTTGGCATCCGAGCCGACTGTATCAGCACCGCGGACCACTACATTTTTCTTCTTTGTAGTTGTTGTCGATGTTGAATCGGTACTTGTTTCGATCGTTGTGTCGTCAGCCATTGCTGCTGTCACTGACAATCCAGCGATTACTGCAAGCGTTAAAATCCCCAGCGTCCTATTCATGATTGCTCCTTGTGAATTCGTGCTCGGACATTTTGTCAAATTTGTTCAGTTTCTTCTACAAAATGCCCTCGGTATAACATTGTATTCTTTACTGACTCCAATAGTTCTGAGGTCTGTTGACATGCGAATAAATTCACAGCGAATCATCTTGCTCTTTACAGCGCTGTCTATGCTCGTTGTCTATGGACCAGCAAGGGCTGCCTCAGACGCGGATATCAAGGCGCAAACTGAAGCAGTTCAGTTGCTAGCCGAATATCTCAAGATTGATACAACCAATCCTCCAGGCAACGAAAGGTTGGGGGCTGAATATTTGGCTGGAATATTGCGCAAGAACGGAATTGAAGCGGAAATATTCGACACAACTCCAAATCGCTCATGCGTATACGCTCGCTTAAAAGGCACGGGCAATAAAAAGGCCATTGTGTTGCTGAACCATATCGATGTGGTGCCGGCTCGTGCAGAAGACTGGAAGTATCCTCCTTTTGCAGGAGAAATTCACAACGGAGAATTGTGGGGGCGTGGCGCGCTCGACATGAAGGGAATGGGCATCATTGAGTTGGAAGCGATGTTGCGGCTGAAGCGATCTGGAGTGAAGTTGGATCGCGACATCATTTTCCTGGGCACACCGGACGAGGAAGTTGGTGGCGATAAGGGCGCTAAGTGGTTCAAGGACAATAAGCCTGAGCTCTTGAAAGATGCAGAGTTTCTGATCAACGAAGGATTTCATATCGACACCGATAAAGACGGAAAGGTTCTTTATTGGGGCGTCAACGTCGCAGAAAAATCATTGATGTGGTTGAAAGTTACTGCTAAAGGTGATGCCGGTCACGCTTCCATGCCGATTGCAGATTCAGCACCGAATCGATTAGTGCGTGCGCTGACTCGTCTCATTGATAGCGCTCCCAATCCGATAGTACTGCCTATGGTGCAGCAATATTTCGCTCAAATCAGTGTCAACGAAAGCGGCAAAACGAAAGAAGCATATGTCGACGTTAAGAAAGCGATGAATAATCCGGAGCTGCGAGAGCTTTTGTTGAAGGATAAGATGAAGGGCTCAATGCTCCTAAACACTGTCTCCTTGACTGTCCTAAAGTCTGGATACAAAACCAATGTGATACCAGCAGAAGCGTATGCTGAACTCGACTGTCGCCTGTTGCCCGGAACAGATCATGCAAAATTCGCAGAGCAAGTGAAAGCAAAGCTAGCCGACCCAACTCTTGAAGTAACCGTAATCGAATCAGAACTCGCTGCACCATCAAGTCCCGATACTGACTTGTTTGCCGCAATTAAAGCCGTAGCCCAGGAAGAAAAGCCTGGAGTGCCAGTGGTACCAGTAGTGGTGCAATGGTTTACCGATTCTCACTGGTTCCGTGAACTCGGATTAACCGCATACGGTTGGGAGCCAGTGGAACAAGACCCAGAGCACATCGCCTCAGTGCACGGTAAAAACGAAAGAGTGTCGCTAAAGGGACTAGAAGACGGCGCAAACCGAATAGAAAAAGTCCTTTTGAAACTATCCAAACCTAATTAAGTAAAAGACGGAGAGCCGGTTCCAAACCGGCTCTCTCCTAAACCGTTTTAGTCATCCGAAGAATAGGAAGACAAAGCCCATCTTCCAAAGGCACGTCCACAGCCCCTGTGGAGACGTAACCCTTAGCCGAGTAGAGCGCAACCCCAGTCAAAGTAGCTCCCATCTCTAACCGACGAAACCCTCCAGCAATAGCCGCATCTTCGCAAGCCTCCAAAATCCGACTACCGATACCCAACCGCACCCATTCCGGATGAATAAAAAACGCCCGAATCTTAGCCGCGTCTGTGGCAGGGTCCGAAAATGAATCCTCCCGAGCATGGTACTGATCGCCTCCATACAAGGTCTTACGTTTACTCCAACCTCCGCATCCGACAATTAGCGCTGGCTCGCCGATTACTTCCGCCACAAAGTAAGTTCCATCACTAATTAGTTGCGAGTCGACGCCATAAACAGTTCGCAGAGCGCTCTCAATTTGAGCTGGAGAATAATCGGCTTGCTGCAATCCTCGCACCGAACTATCGATCAATTTGTTAAGAGTTGGTACATCCGAATCTACTGCCAGCCTCAGGACTATTTGAAAATCGTTTTGCTTGCTCATAAGTTTGCAACCTGGTTGGAAAGGATCTTGAACTCGGCGAAAACTTTTGTCATTGTATAATCAAGACAAGCTAATTTAGTGAAATAAATGGTCAGCGAAAATCTTCTACTGAGTTTCAAAAGCCACATGAAATCGTAGAGGTGCGTCGCGTCGATTTCACAGAGCCGATAAATCTCATTGTTAGTAAACAGAAAATCGCTATCGACTAGTGACTTTGTATTTTACTTCTATTTGTTTCGAGGCGTCGATCTTCCCCAGCTGCTTTAAAGCGGTGGCATACTCTGAGGCCGCTTTCGCTAACAAATCCTGGTAGTTCAACTCTTCACATTTTTGGATCGCGATTTTAAGCTCTGGCTCTGCTTCGCTGAACTTCGAGTTGCGCATCGAATTCAGACCCATGTTGTAGTGGACTGTAGCAATATTATGCTTGGCAGCATTACTGTCTGGATTTAGCATCAAAGCTTTTTGAAAAGTTTGAAGCGCTTTGGTGAATTGCATCGCCTGCATAGCCACCATTCCAGTGTTATTCAAAGCAGATCCTAGATTGTGTTTTAGTGACACAGAGTCTGGGAATTTTGCCACTGCTTCCGTTAAAATCACTACCGCCTTGTCGTAGTCTTTGGCATTCATTGCTGTCGTTGCTTTTTCAGTGATTGCCACAAGCTCAGATGAATTGGCAAGGTCTGAGGTTGATAACATTCCTTGCGAGGTCAGGCTTGAATGTGGAATCGATGCCACATCAATTGCGTATAGTTTCTGCAAAGTTTTTGCATCGCGGTCGCTAATTTTTAGCCGCTCGTAATCTAAAGGCAAACTGCTGTACATGATGTCTTTTGGAGATGGGCTGTGTCCCGCGATTCCCAGCGCGTGTCCAAGTTCATGCGTGCAGATGTATCTTATTAGCTGATCGTTGAGATGTATTCCTTGATCGATTTCAACTGTCAGCACGGTAAGTTTCACTGCTGCCATTGTGTTTCCCATCGGGCGAAGTAGCGCTTCACCGCCTTCGGCGGCATTAGATACATCTGAAGGATTGTCTGACCATGAAAATCTGATTGAAGCTGTCTCTGGTGAATCGACTTGTACGAATTTCACTTTGCCCTGGCTGGCATCTTCCCAGTCTTTCAGAGCTTTTTGCAATTCGTTCGAGTAACTGGCATGATAGCCGTGCACCTTTTCGCCGTTGTTGACGAAAATTTTGATGGGAATATTGTCGCTCGCCCATCGTATTGGGTTGCTGCCAATCGCTTCATCGAAGTAGTGATCAGGATTATGCGACGTGACTGGGTTGCCACTGTTGGTGCCCAACAGGGCGATTAGGGCTTTCGCTTGTGATGATCTCGAGTTGGTAGGATACTTGGCGAGAAATGCTTTGAATTCAGTGAGAGACTCCTCCGTCCGCCCGGCTGACTGCAACGTCGCGGCCAGTGACCAGAGAGAATCGGGCAGTTCAGGGTTGAGGCCCAACGCCTTCCTGAAAGATAAGATCGCGTCGTCAGACAATCCCGCCCGCGCCTGGCACACTCCCAGGGCGGCGAGTGAATAGTAAAAGTCAGGGGTGAGCGAGGATGCTTCTTGCGCAATCTTCAGAGCCTCTTTGACGTTTCCGCGGTCAAGGGTTTGCATTGAGTCTTTGACAAGGTTTGCTGACTGAGCTTCTTTATCTGAGATTGGTTTGCCATCCATCGTATAGCCTTCGGCAAATGCTCCAGGCATCCAGGCGTTGAGCGTAATGACGAGAACTACTAGGAGGTTGGGCTTGTTATATTTCATGGGACATTCATTCCCGAGCATCCTGCCTGGTAAACTTTAGCTTCATCGCCTTAAGGAGCTAAATAATGGATTGGAAGGTCAAATTGCAAGCCGATGATAATGCATTAACTCAATTGCAAGCAAAGCACACGGATCCGACAGCGAAAGTTACGCGCGATGGAATCGATTGGTATCTCGAGTCTACGGATTTCGAAATGCTTTCTGATGCTAATTCGGTGAGAGCGAGAGCGAATGAAATTATGCAAGCTGTAATGGCATCTGCTGCGGGTCTTGGTAATGTTTACCGGATGCATTATGACGGTTCTAAGACTGTTTATCCTCTGGAATCTTAGCGGATCGAATCAGATCACAGGTTGTCTGTTAATTGTTCCAAGTAATCTTTTTGCGTTGTGTAAACGATGTTGTTGCCTGGGCTTGCTCCGAAATCTCTGCGAATTTTTTCAGCATCTTCCAGCTTCAACCGCACTTCTTGATCTGGAGATCCGATCAAATTTTCGAATCCCTTTGCCACTCTATTTCGCTTCGCAATTCTCCAGTTTAGGAATTTGATCACACCGAGACGTATTAGTGGTACCACTACGAACATTGTTCCGTAGATGGCCAAGAACAAAAACAGAACTGGCGGTTTGCTGACTCTATGCGTGTAGATGCACAGCCACCAGAATGACAAGCTGCCAAGGAAATTCCCGATCGCTAGAGCTAGCACTGGGCGCAGAGTTTGCTGACTCATTTTGGAAAAATGCCAGAATTTTTCTTCAATATATTCAGGCATAAATGTGTAGGAAGTGTTGGTACTACGCTGCTGCATGTTTGGAAAAACATAGATCAGTTGACCTGAATCCGATAGTCTTGGAAAGCCACTGAATTTCGACAAGACTTTAAAAAGTGCCGGTTCATCTTCTGCTGGTCGCCCCGTATATGGTGGCAAGTGTTCGGCAATGATTATTCCTTCATTCAAGCGAATAACCTGGGCAAGAAGTTTCCATCGGTGATCCGCTAGATGCTCATTTGGATTTCCTTCACCGAACAAAAATGAGTAACAGTCCAGAAGAAATCCCTGGCGCGACTTTCCGGTCTGAGGTTCTACTTCCACTGTTTCTTGTTTCTTCCAGAGGACAATGTCTTGCATTGCAACTCGCTTGACTAAATTTGCAAAGTCAGCCCACATGACACCGACATCTTGAGATGCTCCCATTCCCGCTGCAATGATCGTTTGGAAGAGCAAGATCGATCCAAAAACGAAAAGGAACGAGAGGAGAAGAGTGATACCAAATGAGATGCGAAAAAGAAAGAATATAACATTGAAGACGCTATTCCACAGATTCAAGAGAACGCGCTTCACACCCTGCGCGTAGTAAGCCATCGCGAAGTTCTGCGGAAAGTTGTAAAACACTTCGCCGACATTGGTCACATCCAAGGTGGCCTGACTTTCCGCGGCTACCGAGTTCAGCTCTTCAGTTACTTCATTTAGCGACAAGCCCGTGGTCGCGACAACGTCAGCAACCGTGACGCGATTGTCGAGATCTTTGATTGCTTTTATTATCTGTCGCTTTCTGGCTGATGTGCTCACTGGCGTCTCTTATGAGCAATGCACGGTCCCGGGCGCATCGTTCCCCCTTCCATCCGAGTTATATGTGCCCGGTTGTAGGCGGAACCGTCGAAAATCGGCTCGATAAAGTTGAGCCGATCAGCTCCAATTCTTAGAGATGCAAAAAAGTTATTTCAGTGAACTTAGAAGCCTGTTCCCAAAACGCCAGCGCCGAGTCCGGCCATCCAGCGAGTTGCTAGTGAATGTTGAGCGCCAGCAAGCGGCTCGATCCAAATTGGAGCTGTCCACATACGGTCAAGGTTGGAAGTCTTCGCGTCCGTTCTGCCAACTTCAACGTAATAGGCCGAACCTTGACCGATTTTGCTTTTCACGGGATCGAACGCTACTGTCTGGTTAGCGCTCAATAACTGACTGCCGGACATCTTCTGTTCTTGCACCACTTCAGCTAAGGTGCCATCGCCAACTTTCTTGTCGCCCCAGAGTTTGACTGAATACTGGGCGTCTGGATCGATTTTGCCGTCGATTTTCATCTTCAGCGCCAATGACTCGACGGCGCTCTGGTCCAAAATGCTTCCCATGACGAACTTATCGTTTGCAGTCAGCACACCGCTCAGATTTTCTCTGCTAGTGGTGGCGATGGTGCGGCGTTCGCGCAATGCATCGAGAATGTCTACTTTGCTCAAGCTCTTCGCGTAGATGCCGGTGGCGCCAGGATTTCCTACTGGATCGCCGAAGTGGAAATCGCGTCCGAATGTTGGGCTGGCGTGCACTCGTTTGTCGATATAACCTGCGAAGCTTGTTGGATCCAAGTTGCCGGTCGGAATTTTGTCGACAGGATTTGGATTGAGTGCGCCGCCTTTGATCAATTCGATTTGTCTGACATATGGATCGGCGAAGCGTCGAAGCCATTCATCTTGATTTTTGAATGATTTCTGACCGTAATCTCTGCTGCGTTGAGCGGCAGGTGTGTTCGGATTTTCGTCAGCAAGATAGCGTGGGTGATTGAGTTGTATCACCGGAGTCTTGCCGGTGGTATCTTTCAATTTATCGAGGTGGTTGACCATGCCCAAGTAGTCGCCGTCGTTGTATTTGATTACTTCAGGGGCTACGACTACTGGCTCTGCCGGTTTGCCTGTCAAACGAGACATGAAGCCATCGAACATTGTTGGAGCTTTCTTTTCACTGAGGAAAAATTGTGGCACTTCGAAAAGATTGATGTGGTTGACGCCGCCGATGTGTGCAGCTGCGTTGGACTCAGCACGAGCGTCGGCGAGGTCGAACTTCCCGCCTGGGTTGGTCTCGCCGATCGATTCGGCTCCTTGCATTCCATGTGTGTGCTCGCCATGACCGCCGCCAACTTTTCCGATCGTTCCCATTTCAACGCCAACCAGCGAGAGATGTTTGTCGTTAGTTGTTTTTGCTGCATCAGCAAAGGTCTGGGCGTATTCGATTGGATTTTCTGCAACTGTCGGTGTGCCGGCTTGATCTGATGTGCGCGGGTCGTCTTTGCCGACGCCGCCTCTTGCGGCTGCATGGTTGTGGTCGGTGATCGTCGTCACGTCTTGCCCTTCGGCTATTGCACGTTTGTACAAAGTTTCCGGCAAGCCCATGCCGTCTGAGTAGCGCGAGTGACCATGAAGCGAGCCGTAATACATCGTTAAATCATCGCTGGAGCCGGTTAGCGAGCGTTCGACATTTTGATTGGCGATGCCGTACTGCTGTAGCCTTCGTCCCAATGCCGTTGTTGGCTCTGGTTTGCCAGTCAGGGCTTCGGCGGTCGTTGTGGTGACTCCGTCTGTGTCGAGTCTTGTGTTGAGGATTCCGCGAGATTTCGCTTTAATTGTGTTGATGTCTAGAGCAACTCCGCCACCAGGTGTTTCGGTTACCGGTGCTGCTTCTGCTCTGCTGAATGTGTTTTTTAGCTTTCCAGCCCACGAGTCTGCCGCCAGCATGCCTTCGTTCTCGCCTCTGACAATGAAGCGCTGTGTTTTTTGGGCAAAATCGCCGAATGCTGTGTCGCTGGTTGCTACTTTGTGTCCGAATGCACCGCCTGCATAACCGCCTACCAGGTTCAAGCCGAGGTCGACTGAGCCTGCAACTGTGCTCTTAGCCAGACCCTTTGCGGCAAGGTCGAGGCTTCCGCCTGGTTTGTTGGCTTCGTCTTCGGCTGCTCTGACTCTGTTTACGGCTCCAAAGGCCATCGGAATCGTGAAGGCTGCGCCGATCAGCATTGCCGCCGGTCCTCTGGCAGGAATGATGTAGCCCATGGCTGTGCCCATGACGAAAGATGTTGCCAGGGTTTTGGCCACTGTTACGGTCGTGTCGAGAGGATGTTCATAAGCTTCGTGAAGAAATTGGGCGCTCGCGTTGGGCAGCTCTTGCGCTGCAGCTAGGGTGACGTCGAGGGCTCCGACTTTGTCTGCCATGTGTGGCGTCCTATGAAACTGGAGAGGACTTTACTTTCACAGAAATCGCACTCAAGTTCATTGGGGAAATTACGCACCTGGAATATCTAATAATGGGACAATAAAGTTTTTGCTCAGGAGACCATATCAGTGTTGGAAAATTGTTGGCAGTCAGTCCTCGTTGCAGGGTGTTGGATTGTATGTTCTTCTTTGGTACCGCCGGCAGTGCAGGCCCAGGACGACACGTCACGAGGAAATATCCAGCTTTCTCCTGAAAAACCAGAAGCTGCACCGATGTATTCGAACCAATCGGGTTATGCGAACGAATCTTCCAGCCGTCCCTTTCAGGCGCCGCAGTTTGGGCAATATCCACGTTATCAGAACTACGGCGCATACCCAGCTCAGCAGCAACAATATGGTGAACCTTATACGAGACCTGGATACTATCCTTCCGGTTCACCTGATAGCGAGCCGGCTGCGAATTTTCCTCAGTACGAGTCGCCGCAGCAACAGAACTGTTACCAGGCTGGTCCGACAGTACCAGCTGGGCTAGTTATTCCGATCGATTTGCGCACGGCAATCTCTACTCAAGTGGCTAAAGATGGCGACTTCATCGAAGCGACTGTGAGCCAGAACATCCCGTTAAACGGTACCGGCTATCTACCAGCGGGCTCGGTGGTAAGTGGACAGGTGACCGAGTCGAAAGCCGGTCGCAGATTAAGTCGTTCGGGCTCGCTCAGTATCGAATTCAATAACCTGAGATTGCCGAGTGGCGCCAGTTTTCCGATGAGAGCACACCTGGTTGGCAATATTGGTCGGTACAAAGACGTAAATGGAGTCGAGCGCGGTGAAGGCTGGGAAGCCAAGCTAGGACAGCTGGCTTTGCGTGGAGGAGGAGGGGCTGGGCTGGGAGCGGCTCTGGGAACCGGTCTTGGCGCGATTTGTGGCGGAGGATCGGGCGCCGGCACCGGTGCCTGGGCAGGCGCTGCTTTCGGCGGCGGTTTAGGCGCGATGGACATGCTTCTTCGGAAAGGCAGAGACGTCATAATTCCATCCGGCACAGAGATGAAGCTGCAGATGGAGCAACCGCTCACCCTTCCAATGTCAGGGTCTCCACAGTCCTACTGAATTAGCGACCTGTCGCCGTGGGCTTGCCATGGGCACTGGGCATAATAACCCTGTGAATATCGGAAGCGAGCATGTTTAAACCCAAAAAGACTGCACAGTTAAAGGCGATTACCTATCGCTCGGTGCCCGGAGCAAACTTTAGGCTTAAGCTGAGGGAATTTGACTCAGGCTCGCAAAGTGCACTTTCTGGACTTTTGATCGTCGTTTTCGGTCTGGGAGTTGTCGCCTGTAGCTTCCTGCATTTTATGGTCCCTTTTTGTTTGCCGTTGCTAATTCTATTTGCCGGACTTTCGTTGCTCTGCGTTGCCAGCGACATGATCAGCATCGGAGAGCGCGGCGTCGCATTCCCAATATCGACGAGCCTCGGACTGGCTGGGCGCACAATTCGACTGTGGTCAGACGTTGAGTCAGTTGAAATTCTCTCAGCTCATGGAAAGTTGGAGTCACCGATTCAAAAGGGCGGCAGCGCATTCCGTCTGGTCTTCAAGTCAGGCGGAACGATTGTTTTGCCGTTGCAAAATTTTACGAGAGAGTCCGTAGGATCGTTTGTTGCAGCATTGCAAGAGTGGGCGCGTGAAGATGCTCAAGTCGATCGACAACTGGAACATGTGCCGCGCTTGTGGGATTTAGAAAACGGTGATCTCAGCGAAGTCAAAGAACTGTCGTACACAAAATTCTGGGAAGAAGAGTTAGCCAATAACTACAGCTTCACTGCTTTTGTGCCACTACAGGTGGGGCAGAAGATCCGCCATGATTCCCTGGTTGTAGTCAAGCAGATTGCCTCCGGTGGATTTTCGGCCATTTACACTGTGCAAGATGAGCAGCGCAAATTGTTCGTATTGAAGGAATCTGTAATTCCAACCACAACTGACGAAAAGACGAAAGAGAAGGCGAAAGAACACTTTAAGCGCGAAGCCGAAATTCTGATCAAGTTGAATCATCCAAACGTCGCAAAAGTAGTAGATCACTTTGTTGATAGCGCTCGCGATTACTTACTTTTGGAATATATCGAGGGCCCTGACGCTCGCGACCTGGCCAGGAAACAAGGCAAGCAGTCAGTGGAGACTGTTTTGAAATGGACTGAGCAGATGTCCGATGTGTTAAATTATCTGCACACTCAAACTCCTCCTGTTATCCATCGAGACATCTCACCAGACAACATCGTCATCAATCAGAATGGCGATGCCGTGCTCATCGATTTCGGTGCTGCAAATGAATTTGTTGGAGAAGCAACCGGAACACTGGTTGGCAAGCAAGCTTACATGTCTCCTGAGCAAATCAGAGGGAAAGTGACGCCACAGAGCGATATTTATTCGCTTGGTGCGACGATGTATTTCTTACTGACAGCAAAAGACCCTGAGCCGTTGTCGTCATCGCGTCCAAAAAAAATCGATGACTCGATACCAGATGCGCTGGATGATTTGGTAAATCTGTGTACCAAACTTGAGCTGACTGAACGCGTCAAAGACGCCAATGATCTGACCGAACGTTTGCTGATCATCGCAGGTAAGAAAACGCCTGTTACTGTTGGACCAGAGCGGAGTCGCGAAGATGTCTGAGCAGCCGATTGTTGTAGCTCACGATGAAAAATCTGTAATTGTTGTCAATGACGAACAGCCGATTATTGTTTCCGAACCAACGGAAGCTGCGAGTGTCTCGCAGCAAGAAGGAGTCCTTCAACAAGGTGTATCCGACCAATCTCAACTAGCCGCTGAAAACATATCGTCTGCCAAAGCCAAAGTGGTATCAGCACCAAGCGCTCGGCAGTCGCGACGAGAGAGTGTTGAGGCGCTGTCTCCTTATCAACAAACTGAAGTTCTGATTCAATATGGTCACTTGGAAGAAGATTTGCAACAGCTGGCGATGGCGACGCATCGACAAAAAGAACGCGCACAAGAGTTCGGGTTAGCCATGATGTTTGCTATGGCAGCGCCCTTTGTAGCGATTGAAAGTCTGTATGGGGCGCTGCGAGCAGTCGCTCCTTCATTGATGATCGAAATTTCTAAAGCACTCTCTTCATTAATGCATAGCGACGAGTTCTACTTCGAGCAATTTCATGGATTGCTTTACGCTATCGGCGGACCAATTTTGATTCTCATCTTGATTTTGTTCGCACTCTATCGGGTGCATGCTTTAGGACCATGGGGACCTTTCGCACCAACTCATATTGGACTGCTTCCGACCGGTGTAAGGCGTCACTGGAAAAGTCTATTTCTGGCTTGGACGCCAGGTATCAGACCATGGAAAGACGTAAAGTCAATTGAGATTCGAGAGTACGGACGAAAAAAACAGCGCAAGCGCATAACTTTGCGATATGACCACAGAAGACCTCTTTCAATCGAGGTAACTGCTATTCGGCGAACACCTGAGAAAGAAGCACTCGCGAATGCTCTGCGATACTTTTTGCCAACTCATGTGCAAGGCGAATTGAATCAACTGTTGGAGAAAACACTACCAAAGCAAAATCGCTACACCGAGATTTGGACGCAAGCTCTCTTAAACAGACCGCAAAGGCTGCTCCTGACAGCACTGGTACCGCAGACCGTCTTACACGAAGGACTGTACACAATCAAAGAGCAAATTGGAGCTGGTGGACAAGGGACAGCCTACCTTGCCTTAACGGATGGTCTGATACCGGAAGTGGTGCTCAAAGAGTATGTTCTTCCTGACCACAACAATGTTCATGATCGTCGTCGTGCTTTGAAGCGATTAGAAGATGAAGTGCAGATTTTGAGTCGTCTTTCGCATTCGCAAATTGTCAGGCTGCATGACGTTTTCATCGAAGATCACAGAGCCTATTTAGTTCTCGACTTCATTGATGGACCGTCGCTGAAGACGATCGTTGGAAAAAACGGAAAATTTGACGTTGCAACCACAGTTGATTTGTCATTGCAGATGTGCGAAATGCTCAAGTATCTGCATTCACTTTCACCGCCACTGGTGCATCAAGATTTTACGCCTGATAACTTGCTGTTGACTAAATCTGGTGTTTTGAAGCTAGTAGATTTTAACGTAGCAAAAGAGAGCGCAACTACGAAAACAAGTTTAGTAGTAGGCAAGCAATGCTACATGCCGCCTGAACAGTTTCGCGGCAAGACTAGCGTGCAGAGCGACATCTATGCGATGGGTGCCTCGCTATACTTCCTCCTTATCGGTAAAGAGCCTGAGCCACTAACTGCCTCTCATCCCAGACTAGTCTGCCCCGATCTGCCTGAAGAGCTGGATCGGATCATCGCAAAAGCGACTGCTCTCGATCCTGAAAGCAGGTATGAATGTGCTGCAGATCTCGAAAAGGATTTGCGTAATGCCTTTACCTCATCCTGCGATCACCAGGTGCTGGCGATCACTATGGAGTCCACATGAGCGAAGAACTCCTCGAGCTGCCAACCTACACCAAAAGAATCGTTCGATATCCGTTCTTTTTGAATAGCACTGAAATGCCTCATCGCCTTTATCCGTTCGTAGATATCGGTGTTCAGATTTTGAACGTTTTAGGCTTCATCGTCTGCTTTGAGCTACTCGCTCTTTTGACAGTGCCTTCGGGCACTGAGATGAGTATGCTTATGGTCGTCCTGCTTCCATTCGCCGCGATTTTCGGAAGATTCTTTTTGCGAAATGCTCGTCTGACGGTATTAGAAAAGGGAATATCGTTTCCATTCTTGATGGCGCGACAATTGGGCGGACGACTTTTCCGTTCCTGGTCAGACTTAGAAACAGTTGATTTGCATGAAGGAAAGGACAAACACAACTTTGTTCAAGGCAACGTGCTGACGATGCAGTTCAAGTCCGGCGGACGAGTTGACTTGGATACAACTCGTATTCCTCGAGATGATCTTCGAGTGCTGCAAGAAAGTCTCGTCAATTGGTCGCAACCTGGCGTTCTCACCCCTGCTGCATCTGAACTTGTTTCGCGAAATGATTTGGAAAATTCTGATACTCATATGTTTGTATTTGCAAAAAAACGCCGTGTGCTGTTATCCGATTCTTTTGGATTGACAAATCGCAGTTTGTTTCAAAAGGGAGAGGCAATTCTCGGCGGCGATTATATCGTTGAGAAAGTCCTAGCGGCAGCAGGCGGACGCAGTTCATACCTTGTCACTGACACTGACGCCGCCCAAAACGTTTGTTTGACAGAGTATGACTTGACGCTGCTTGAAGTCGCTTCTCGTCCAAAAGTTTCTGCAGAACTGTTCGCGGTCAGTGAGCAATATAAAAATCTGCAGATTCCTGACTTGCTAAATCTCCTTGATAGCAGGGCTTCAGAAGATAAGTTCTACACTGTCATGGAGCCCGCATCGCAGACCTTGCGGGCGCACGTCAACAAACATGGTGTGTTGAGCGAGAAGAAAGCCTATGCCCTCGCCTTGAGATTGGCAGAAGCTGCTGGAAAGTTGAATGAGAAGAATTCTCAGTTGTACCTGGGTGGTATCAGACCAGACGCAATTATGTACATGAAAGACGGAACGGTCGCTATTACCGAAT
>JBBQFO010000034.1:0-30343 GCA_038322035.1 Candidatus Obscuribacterales bacterium | reverse complement strand
ATACACCGGCGAAGACCTTGTAGAAATCAATTGCCATGGCGGTCAAATTGTCACGAGTGAAATTCTTTCCTTGTGCTTGGCGCATGGTGCACGATTGGCGCGGCAAGGCGAGTTTACGCAACGAGCATACCTGAACGGGCGCATGGACCTAACGCAAGCAGAAGCGGTGCTGGATGTCATTCAGGCGAAAACCGGTCTACAGAGCCGATTTGCAGTCTCCGCGCTGAAAGGAGAGTTGGGTGGTCAAATCGAAAAGGTGCGCGTCGCGCTAGTTGAACTGCTCTCGAGGATCGTGGCCGGTTTGGATTTTCCTGAAGAAGTCGGCGACATGCCACTCGACGATTTGGGAAAGATTGTGCAAGACGCCGTTGCCGACTTGCTAGTGCTTTTAAGCACAGCGCGCTCAGGTAGATTTCTGCGTGAAGGCGTCCGTGTTGCAATCGCCGGCAAGCCCAACGCAGGTAAATCGAGTTTATTGAATCAGCTGCTCAAGTTCGAACGAGCAATCGTTACCGATGTACCCGGCACCACGAGGGATTCCCTTGAGGAATTGCTTGATATGAATGGCATTCCAGTTTTATTGATCGATACTGCAGGAATTCGAGCGACAGAAGATCAGGTCGAAAAAATCGGCATCGAACGCACTCAAAAAGCGATCGCGCAATCGGATCTCGTCCTCTTGGTTACAGACGTTTTAACTGGATGGACAGAAGATGACAAACTTGTGCTCGATTTGGTAGCCGATCGCCCACACATTATTTTGGCAAACAAAGTGGATCTGGCCCCAGACTTTCAATTCACGGACAAATATCAGCGTAACAGCCAGTGTCTTGCCAGAATTCCAATATCCGCAAAAGATGGAAGCGGCATGAGCGAACTTGGCGAAGCCGTTGAGATCTGGGTTTTCAACGACCAACAATTAAAAGACGCTGGAGGGTCTTTGAACGCGCGTCAGGGAGAATTATGCGAGCGCGCCTTGCGTTCCCTCGCCCTCGTTCAGGAAACGGCGGCAAACAACATGCCCCAAGATTGCTTAGCGACAGATCTGAAGATGGCGATCGACAGTCTTTACGAAATGAGCGGCGAGATGGTCTCCGAGGCGATAATAACGAATGTCTTTGCCAAATTTTGCATAGGGAAGTGAATCTGTATTCATGGCGATTTTGTACTCCGAAGATCAAGACTACAAAACCTCACTGCGCATCATGCCCGGTGACGCCAAGCTGATCCAGAACCAAATGTGGCAACGCTACTCGGTGCATTTGGCAAGCGGCGACCACGAGATCAAGCTGGGCGGGAAATCATCAGGGGCGCTGGAAAGCGACAACTGCCTTTTCTGTCGCAAGCCTAAAGATGAGGTTCAGGACCTGATCGATAAATTGAAGCAGGTGGTAGATTTCGACCGAGAAAAACTGCTATTTGAGCCCGCGGAACCATCATTTGAGCTATCCATTACGCGCTCTGGCGTCACCGGAATCAAGGTCGAAGTCTGGCTTGACCCCGGAAATGCTAAGACTGGTATCTACCGCTGGGATGGCGTCGGAATCAGGTTTTACACCCTCCAAGAGCACCTGATCTCGTTTTTGAAGGAGCTTGAGGACGAATTTGCCTGCTAAAATGGGCTCCTTACGGCAGTTTGTCGATGCCGCCATCGAAAGGAGTTAATCATGTCGCAGGTAGAAACAAAAATGGGGGAGATCACTGTAAACCTTCCGGACGGTTCGCAAAGGACCATCGCAGAGGGATCTACAGGTGCAGATCTGGCCAAATCAATCGCTCAGGGTTTATTCAAGAAGGCTGTTGGATTACAAATCAACGGCGAAACCCGAGACCTTTTCACCCCTCTGACTAACGGCGACACCGTGCGCATCCTCAAGGCCGAGGATACAGACTCGGTCGAGTTGCTGCGCCACTCCACAGCTCACGTGATGGCGCAAGCTGTGCAAAAGATTTTCCCGGAAGCAAAAATAGCAATTGGTCCGACGATTGAAGATGGCTTCTACTACGATTTTGAAATTCCAGGTCACACTTTGTCGACCGATGACCTTTCAAAAATCGAAGCGGAGATGACTGCAATCGCCAACTCGAATCAAACCATCGAAAGATTTGAGATTCCGGATGTCGATCAGCAGCTTGCTGAGTTCAAGACTCAAGGCGAAAAATTCAAAGCAGAACTTTTGCAAGAGCACAGAGATCACACACCAACTTTGTACTTGATGAAAGACAAAGACGGCAAAACGATCTGGAATGACTTGTGTCGTGGACCGCATTTGCCGAACACCGGAGTGATCAAGAATTTCAAACTCTTGAAAGTATCCGGCTCGTATTGGCGCGGGGACGAAAAGAAAGAGCATCTACAGAGAATTTATGCGACAGCATTCTGGACTAAAGATGATCTGAACGCCTATCTGCTTCGTTTGGAAGAAGCTGAAAAGCGCGATCACAGAAAGCTTTCAAAAACGCTCGACCTCTTCTCGACTCACGATGAAGTCGGTCCGGGTCTGGTTTTCTGGCACCCAAATCTGGCCACAGTCCGCAATGTTATCGAGGATTTCTGGAGAGCAGAGCATCGCAAACGCGGCTATGATTTCGTCTTCACTCCGCACATTGCCAGCGAAGAATTGTACAAAATCAGCGGTCACTTGGATAGCTACGGCGAGAACATGTATTCCGCCATGGATATTGATGGGCAGCCGTATCGCGCTAAACCGATGAATTGTCCTGGACACATCATGATCTACAAATCGAAGCTGAGAAGCTATAGAGATTTGCCTTTGCGCTTCGCCGAATTGGGAACCGTGTACCGTTACGAGCGTTCAGGCGTACTGCACGGAATGTTGAGAGTGCGCGGATTTACGCAAGATGACTCGCACATTTTCTGCACACCGGAGCAACTCGAAAGCGAAATCAACGGCATCCTCGATTTGATCGATACGATGATGACGACTTTCGGATACACCTACAAGGCGTATCTCGCCACTCGTCCTCTCGACAGCAAACTTGGAACTGACGAAGAGTGGAGTTTCGCCACGAATGCACTGGAAGCGGCGATGAAAAAACGCAACCTCGAATTTGAAGTTGATGAAGGCGGCGGCGCGTTCTACGCGCCAAAGATCGACATCAAATTATTCGATGCAATCGGTCGTGAATGGCAAGGTCCAACCGTGCAAGTCGATTTGAACTTGCCGACTAGATTCGATGTCAATTTCATCGGTGAAGATGGCAATCGCCACAAAGTAATCATGGTGCACAGAGCTGTGCTCGGTTCCATGGAACGCTTCTGCGGTGGATTGATCGAGCACTATGCCGGAGTCTTCCCGCTCTGGTTAGCGCCAACGCAAGTAGCAATCTTACCGATTGCGGATCGACACGCCGATCGCGCACACGAAATATCGAAGGCATTGAAAGCCCAAGACATTCGCGTGCACTTGGATGAAAGATCCGAAACACTGAAATATCGCATCAGAGAAGCGCAGGTACAGCAAATTCCGTACATGCTCGTGATCGGCGATAACGAAGTGACCAACGGTCAAGTAGCAGTGCGACACAGAAGATTGGACGACCTGGGCGCTATGTCGCTTGAAGAATTCATCGAGCGCTTAGAAACCGAGATCAAATCCAAAGAAAGCTAGAACTCAGAAGCGCTCTCGAAAGGGGGCGCCAGGTGGAACAGAAATAGAGATGAGTAAAACATTCGCAATTGCAGCTGGACTTTTGATCACAACTCAAATCCCCTGCCAGGCAAAATTATTTCAAAAGGATCGCAACGGCAGCACTCACGTAAACCTACCGTTCATCCACGTTGACAGAGAGTTCGATGCGCACGGGAACAAGCACGTTAAGGTGCGCGCACCATTCGTCAAGGTAGACAATCCACCAGGTGAAAACAACGCGCGCGTCTCTGCACCATTCACTAAAGTCACCCATCATGCCAACGGCACCACATCGGTGAAGGCACCATTCACGAAGACAACAGAGCATCGAAATGGAACCACGACCGTGAAGGCACCATTCACCAAAGTGACAGAGCATCCAAATGGCACATCAACGGTGAAAGCGCCGTTCGTAAACACCACCAAGTAATCTCTGAGTCAATGAGGACGCGAATTTCTTAACAGGTTCGCGGCAATCAACACGAGCCGATCGCGCTTCCAGAAGACAACTGCAGAAGCCACCGAAATCGAGACAGGCACTAGTGTTGTCGAGATATGAGGAGTGGGTTCAGGCACAGTCTCTATCTGTCTTTTCAGGTTTTCACTTTCGCGAGTTTTGCCTTCTAAACGCAGCAGCTCCGCCTTAGCGACAAGTGTTTCAGCAACTTTCACACTATGGCTTCCGAATATCTTTGTCCTGATTGCAATCGCTTCTCGGAAAGCGTCTTCCGCTTCGTGAAAACGCCCTTCCTTGGCGTAGAGGGTTGCCAACTTAGTCATTGGACTTCCATGTCCCTGCCGCAGATGCAGTTCCTTTGCCAGTGCAATCGAGGCCGTGTAATAAGTTTCCGCTTTAGCGTTCTGTTCATTCTTGGCATACAAATCGCCAAGATTTGCATAGATGTCAGCAATCAGTTCGTCTTGCTCTCCCACTAACGACCGGCGCAATTTTTCCGCAGCTAAAACAATCGGTTCTGCGTTTCGAAATTGCTTGGCTTCTATGTAGCCGCCGGCAAGCAATTCCATCGTGAAACCTGGATGAATAGCCGGACTTGGAGGCGGAGAGATGGCTCGATAAATCGCACATGCCAGATCCAAATATCCAAATTTTGCTAAAAGCAATGCTGTCAGATCAATCGACAAGTATATGAAAGCGAGCAAAGCAACAGCGCAGACAGACAGCCTATAAGTCTTACGCAAGCGACCGAGAGCTTTCCACTCAACATGCAAAGCTTCAACTTGAAGTTGTTGGTTCGATTTTTTCTGCTTCGATTTCCAAATTCGATAGACACCAAGCGCTGAATAGAAAACGATTTCAAAGGCGACGGCACTGATCAGGGGAGCTGTTGGACAAGCAGAAGCATAGACAATCAAGTAGCCGAGAAAGAGCAAATTCAGCGCGTTTAGCGTTACTTGCATAACTTGTCCAAGATCGAATTTGTCAACGCGCATCCGCACCTCAATGAATCCAATTCGATTATGGCGCGATCACGACCTAATACAAGTTGATGGTGGAAGGCTCAGTGGGAATTGCACGACCCTCTTCAAAGCAGAGGTGGAAGCGCCGAAACGCTTCCACACTTATAGTCTATGGAAAATTGCTACTTATTTTTTGATGTGTACAATTGCATCTTTTGCTTCGGTGGCGATTTGCGGATCGTTTTTAACCGCAGATTTCAGAGCAGGAACCGCATCCTTCGCATCCGGGCCAATGTCTCGTAATGCCTTAACCGCTGCGGAGCGAACATCGACATTCTTGTCACTCAAAAGAGCAATCAACTTCGGCACAGCACCAACAGCTTCAGAACCAGCTCCACCAATCGATTTCGCTGCGGCAATCCGAGCTGAATCGATGTCGTCGCTGAGTAGCGCAGTCAACGCAGGTACATCTTTTGCACTGCAGGGAATTCGCTCTAAGCTGAAGGCAGCCGATTCGCGCATTTCCTTGTCGCCAGTTTTGATTGACTCGATCAGCGCGGGCACGGCTAACTTCGCATCTGCTCCGAAGCCAGAAAGGGCACGAGCAGCAAGATGTCGAACCACTGGTTCAGTATCAGTTTGCAAAGCTGTAATCAGGATCGGTACGATCGTTTCGGGCTGTTTACCGATGTCGCCCAGGGCAGAAGCAGCATAGGTGCGTTCATAACCACCGTCTGAGCTTTGAAGAAAAGAGATTACAGCAGGAATCGCAGCGGCAGCGTCTGGGCCGATGTGACCCAAAGCATTGCACGCTTCTCCTTTAGCCCCAGCAAAGGTGTCATTCTGCAAAATCAAAATGAGATTAGGTACGGCGTCTTTTGCCATTGGACCCATCTCGCTCAGGTGGTAACCAGCGCTCTTGCGCTCCCACTGGTCCGGGCTCGACAAACATTTGATTGCGGCCTGAACGTCGGCTGCACGGAATTGCTCTGCCTGGACGGCATAATTGACACCCAAAGCCAGTAACAGCGACAGCGAAAGGGCGACATGCGCGCCTCTCAATAAGTTCATAACGTTAAAACCCCCCCGTTTTGTTGGACGAATGGTTTACGGACGCTTGTTTAAAAATAGGAGCGTCACTGAAACGGCCGGATGCAAAGCACCGGAGAAGCTGACTATTTCTTGCAGATAGCCAATTCGTGCTTGACTCTCTCAACGTTTCGGAAGTATGTGGCCACCATTGGGCTGTGTCCAGCTCTCAACTTCTCAGCCACGACACACTGCTGGAAATAATCCAGGGCTTCCGGGTACTTTTCGCGCTTCTCGTAAGCTTCGCCGATCAGCAACAAAGTGACTGGAATATCGCGAGAATTCGGCTCAGCTTTTCTTCGAATCGACAGCAGTCTCTTCAGGTGCGGAATCGTGTCATAGCAAGCACCACCGGCGCATGTCACTCTCACGACATCATTCAACGGCTTGATCAGTTCGGGGGAATCTTTTCCGTATTTGCTTTCCTTGATTTTCAAAACACGCATGAACAGAGGTCGTGCATCATCGAACTTGCGCTCGTGAATGTAGACTTGCGCCAGGTCATCCAGGCTTTGCGATAGGCGCGGATCGTTTTCCTTCATGCGACGAGTATCAAGCAATGCTTGCTTGCATAACTTTTCGGCTTTGACAAAATCTTTAGATTGAATGGCGGCGTGAGCGGCGCTGGTGCTCTTCGTCTCTACTGCGTCTGCGGCCAATTGAAATTGAGCGGCAACTGCGACGATCAAACAAACGCGGCGGATCATTTTTCTTTCTTCTCTTCCAAGTTCAGTGCAGCTGGCGAACGCACCAATGCTTGACGCAGATTATCTGCGATTCCACTGAATTGATTTACCGGTGCAAACTTCGTATGCGCTACGCCGACGTAGCTGTCTGCCGCACCATAATACACCAGATAACCATCTTTGCCGTCAGGAACGATTCCTTGTGGGAAGACCACGTTAGGCACTTGATGGACGGTCGATGAAGAATTCTCAATTTCCCATGGCGTTTCGGGAGAGAAGATTGGCTTGCTAGAACGATATAACAATTTGGTCGGATCGGTTTTGTCGAAGACCGCCAATCCAGATTGATATTTGAACATACCCTTGCCGCCTTCATAAGGCATGCCACCACTATAAATCAGGTTGATACCGTCTTTGGTGATCACCGCTGCAGGACCAGGCTCAACGACATTGGAGTCGAACTTTCCGGGGCGTCCTGGCAGTACAGGCTGATCGGTGGCGTCAGTCCACTTGACGCCATCATGCGACGATGCCAATCCCAATTCATCAATACCGTTGCGACTGCCCATGTAGAACATCCAAAATTTTCCGTCGATTTTTTCAGGCACCATTCTGCCATCTATGTCACGGGAGACAATCGAGCCAGATTTAGTCCATTGCTTGTTCCAGGTACCTTCATTGGCTGGCATCATGATGCCGCGCTCGTGCCAGTTTTTTAAATCTTCTGAAGTCCAATCTGCTAATTGAGCATTCTTTCCATCCCACTTAGTTGCAGTCAAATCGTATTGATTTGGATTGACGGTATCGGCTGTGACACGGGGATCTTCAATGCCGAGTTTTTCATTTTCGACTTTCGGAGCAAGAACCGGCTCATCGCTTCGTTCTAAAATTGTTTTTCCATCCGGAGCAGTTCGGGCATAGCCGACTGTCGAAACGCCCTTGGCATCCTGAGCACGATAAAGGATTGCGACATCACCGTTCGGCAATCGCGTCGCAGTTGGATTGAATGCGCCGGCCGAATCAAACTTGTTACCATCGCGCGGACCTAGAATTGGTTGATCAGACAAACGCTTCAAAGGAGTCAACATTTCTGTGACTCCTTTGGGATAGGTTTCGACGCCCCTGGCCTCGCGTGAAGCAGTTACGCCCTTGCCGATTGCGTAGTCGACACCAGCAAATGCGGCGCCGAACAATGCAAAGGTGCCAGCTTGTTGCGCGATTTCGCTACCGCTCGCCCAGCGGTTATTCATTAATCGTTCGTTCAACAGTGCGTTCGAGACACCACCGACGGCACCGCCGGCCGCGTTGACGCCAATCCGACGAGTCAGTGAACCTTCGAATCCAGCTCCGCCTAATGCGCTCGTAGCAAGGCTCATTGCGGCAAACGTTCCGGCTTGAACACCCGCCTGCTTCAATCTGGAAGTGAGTAAATCTTGTCCGTTTTCAGTCGGCGTGAAAATGCCACCATAAATACCGCCAGTCAAACCCATTGTCGACGCTGATGCCAATGCGCTAGATTCGCCAATTCCCATCGATGTAAGCAACGGCTTGGTGGCGCCCTTGGTGGCCATCGATAGCACGGCAAAGTCGACGACGAACCCAGCAAGTGCTCCAGCCTTGGCGCCGATAGATTCCTTGTTGTCGGCGCCGTTCATTTCAATTTGCGGAAGCTTGGCGCCAGTTGCTTTGTCTGCTACTTGCACAACTGCATTGAAAGGATTGACCAGTGCACTGTGGACGAGTTCCTTTCCGAAATCGGAAGCGTTCTCTGTGATTGTGCCAATACCAAATCGCTCTGACATGCCGCGCGCCTCAGACAAAAGGAGGTTGGATAGAAGAATGCTTGTACCTTATACGGGCGGTTCTACGTTGTTAATGGGGAAATCACCATCCTGTTAAAATCCTCGTTCCTGTTGATCTTTGAGACTGCGGCACTGTAAGACTTTGTAGATTTTGAGTGACTAAGAAATGAAGGCGGCTCCAAAAAAGAAGAGCCCGGTTTCCCAGGCTCTTGCAATTCACGGTGATACCCAGGCCCGCGCCGGTTATCAAGCACTCAATGCTTTCGACGGTTCGATTAAAGCAACAGTGAAGCCCAAGAGCTCATGCCCCTTTCCATCGAACTGACACTCAATCACGTGTGGATCAGCTTTGTAGGTGACTCGCATGTAAGACTTCAATTTTCTGGACGAAATTGGCAACAACGCCATCTTTTTTTGAACAGCGCGTTTGCTATCCTGGTGGTCGATTCCGCCTGGACCGGGTTCAGGAAAAGGCTCCATTGGACGAATTTTCGAGGGCGAGCGATATTCAATGCCAATCGTTCGGAATGAATTAGCCTGCAGATTATAAGATGCACCGAAGCCGAAACGATAAAACTCAATCATACGCAAGGTACTTTTTTCGTTGATTGGAACATCGTACACAGTTGAAGGAGTGCCAATTTCCTGCATCAACTGGCGGTATTCAGGTCCGTCAATGCTTTTTCCTAACAGGCTGAGAATTAAATCGAACATCGGTAATCCGTTTGGCTAAAAAGCAACCTCTTCACCAATTTCATCATAGCAACCGGAGTGGACATGCCACGGATTATGTTGACCAGGGTGCATCAGCAAACTGTGGATTTAGTTTTCAGAGGGGTTGCGCTCGGGGAAGCTTGATCCAGAAAGTGCTGCCCTGACCTTCAATTGAATCTACGCCAATCTCGCCTTCGTGTGCTTCCGCTATTGCTTTGCAGACCGCCAACCCAAGACCTGTGCCACCACGAAAACGTGAGTCGGCTAATTCAACTTGCTGAAATCGATCAAATATTTTGTCCTTGAAATCAGGTGGAACTCCTCTGCCTTTATCGGTGACGCTGATCTTTGTCGTCTTGGAACTCTGGCTTGCCGACACAGTTATTTCGGATCCAGCTGGAGAAAATTTTATTGCGTTGCTCAAGAAATTGATCATGATTTGAACGATCAAATCTTCGTCGGCAGTGGCAATAATGTCTTCTCCGCCGTTAGGATTTATTTGAACCTTTTTGTGCTCAGCCAGCGCGGCGACAGAGTTGATAGAACGCTCTAAAATCCGCTCTATCGGTACTGGCGCAATCAACACATCCATCTTGCCCGATTCCATTTTCTCAACATCGAGCAAGCTGTTTACCATCTGCACCAACCTGGAAATTTCCGTGTTGGATAAGCGAGCCTTCTTCATAACAGCATCATGGTCATCAGCGAAAACGCCCTCAGATAAGACTTCCAAGAAACATTGCACCGAAGTTAGTGGCGCTCGCAAATCATGACTGACCATTGCTACGAACTCTCTTTTGAGTTGTTCGATTCTCTTACTTTCGGTTGAGTCGTGCACCACACAAAATGTTGTTTTATCAGGGCGAGACCATGAGCCAGACCAGCTAGCGTGCCGAACTGTGCCGTTTTTGTGATTGATACGCGTCTCCAAAGAAAGTGTTTCACCGGTGTCCATGCAATGCTTAAACGATTGCAGGGCGATCTCAATACAATCATCGGCAATGACATCAACCAGTCGTTTGCCAAGCAATTCTTCGGGCGTGAAGCCCCATGCTTCTAAACAGGCCGGACTGACGCGGGTAAACTTGCAATCGCCGTTGACAGAACAAATTACATCAACGGCGTTGTCGACGATTGCTCTCTCTTTGCGCGTCGCTTCTTCAAGACTGGCGGCCATACGGTGAAAGGCGCGATCCAGCTCGGCAATTTCGTCGCTACCTTTGACAGGATTCTGTAAATCTTGGCCCGACGCAAGTCGTAGTGAATTCTCACGAATAGTGAGAACTCTGGCGACAATCTCTTTACTGATCACAAACGCCAACCCCACAGTCATAAGTACGTTTAATACGACCCCGGCCACTAGAAGCATCTTGAATTGATGAGACGAATTCTGCAGAGCCAAATCAGACGTAAGAATAGAAGTGTCAAGACGATCCGTAGCGATTTCGAGTTGATTTGGTAATCGCAAAATATCTGCGTACAGTGCATCCGATCGCAAATGCAAAGCGCTCTCTGGGCTCTGCTGGACGATTTTGGAGGCCTGGTCCAACAGACTGATTCCACCAGTTGATTGCGACTGGAGGTCTTTCAACACTCCTTGTTGCAGTGAAGAAGCGCCACCAAATTCGGTGAAAGCGGCTTGTTTTTGCTTCAAAGATTCGACAGAAGAAAGATATTGATCGAGAAAATTACGACTGCCAGTCAAACTGTAAGAACCTAATTGTCTGGCACTCTCACGAAACAACTTCTCAACCTCGGAGGCGCGCTTCATAATCTGCTTCGAAGTGATTTGAACCTTTGCTTCGTTCTCAGCTTTGTTGACCATGACAGTGAGGATGAATAAAAAGATAAGCTCAAAAATCAGTGGCACCAGAACTAGTATCAGTCCTTTGTGCGCTAACTTTAAATTGAGACTATTCACGCCGACCTCAATGCTTTATTTTTCTCACGTCCATCTCTTTGACGTTTTCAGGCATGTTCAATAGTACATCAGCTTCGTTGGGATTGAACCTCAGTCCTTCAGTATATGCATCTCTCGCGGCAGCTGTATCGCCGAGCAAGTCAAATGAATAAGCCACTGTCATCATGTCGCCAGGTGTTTCGATTTTCGCATGCCGGGCTTTCTGGAATAAGGCAATTGCACCTTCTTTATCTCCCTTGTTTTTCAGAATTGTCGCCAGCTTGACGAGCGCTGAAATGTAATTCGGTTTCAAGGCAACGGCTTTGCGCAATGCACTTTCGGACTCACTCCGTGTGCTTTCAGTATCGAGAATGCCTCCAAGATTATTCCAGTAGGTTGCATTTTTCGGCGCCAATTGAATCGCTATTCTGAATGCCTTTTCGGCTTGCACTTTTTTCCCATCCGCTCTAAGACAAAGCCCCCAGCCATTTTGAGCTTCCGCACATGTCTTATCCAGGGCAATTGCCTTTTGAAAGTTAGCAGAGGCAAGATCTGTTTCTTGTCGATCCATTTGCACATAAGCAAGACTGCAAATATTTCCGACGTGATTGGGGGCCAGCGACACGGACTTCTGAAAAGCTTCTTCGGCCTTGATTCTTTCGCCGCGCGATTTCAGAACGTAACCATAATCACTCCACAACATTTGAGAATCAGCCTGTTTTGCAGCCTGCTTAAATAACGCCGCCGCCGCATCTTTATCACCAAATTCATAAAGTGCAGTTCCTAACTGAGACCAACGGATCGCTCTGGTTGGCTGAAGGGATAGCGCCAGTCGCAAGGCTCTTAGCGAACCAACTTTGTTTCCGTTCATCTTCAATATTTGTCCCAATTGCGACCAACCGGGGGCCCAATTCGGTGATGTTTTCATGACCTTTCTAAAACAGCGCTCTGCGCCAACCTTATCTCCGCGAATCAGTTTCAAACTTCCAGAATTAAGGAGCGCTTCTTTATAATCGGGGCGAAGTTTAAGTGCTTGATCGATCGCTTTCTCAGCGGCATCGTAATCGTGAATAGCCAGATAGGTATTGCCTAAGCAGTAGTACGGATCGGCTGTCTTGGGTGAAAGTGCAATCGCTTTTTTGTATGCGGCAATTGAGGCTGCGAAGTCGTGCTGCTCACCATAAAGCCAGCCGAGATTCTGCCAGGGTCCATAAGCTTTTGGATCAAGCTTGATTGCTTTTTCCAGAACCGGAATGGCCGGATTTTTGTTCTTCGCCTGAGCAAGAATATTGCCCAGAAAATTGTAATAAACTGCGTTGTTCGGCTCTATTTCAATAGCCTTGCGAATTGCAGGTTCTGCCAATTCGTTATTGCGGTGCAATCTCGACTGTGCAAGTAAATACCAACCATCGGACTGTTTGGGCTCCAGCTTGAGCGCCTCGATCATTGCAGCGGCAGCACCTTTGGTATCACTGCCTTCCATCAAAACAAGCGCTCGTAGATGCCACTGCTCATACGTGGCATTTTTGCTCGTCAAAAGTTCTTTAAATAACAACGTTGCTTTTTGTTTATTTCCGTCGCGTTTCAGCTGACAGGCAAGTTTGAATTTTTGTTGTGGAGATTGACTCGACGCGGCAGTCGGATTGGTCAATTTGACACCGGACACGATGCTACGCGACGGCGAAACCCCGTTGTTTGCAGCAAAACTTTGCTGGGAAGCGCCAGCAAAAATCAAGGCAGCGATGAATTGAATTGAAAATGTCGATCCGCTTTTCGTCAAAGCAATTTCCCTATCGCAGAGGATGTAAAATGAGGGAGATACCGATTTACATACCCAGTTGGTCAAGTGTACGTTTAAATGGCAAAACTTCTTCTTGTCGATGATGACACCAGCTTAGCTGATACAGTCTCAAGATATCTCAAACAGACTGACCATTATGTTGTGGAATGCGCTCACACGGGTGAAGACGCGCTTGACCTGATGACCACGTACGAATATGACGTGATTGTTTTGGATTGGGGTTTGCCGGAAATGAGTGGTTTGGAAGTTCTCAATCAATATCGAGATCAAGGCGGAAAGTCGCGGGTGCTCATGTTGACAGCGAAATCAGAATTGACGAACAAAGAAAAAGGATTCAATGCAGGTGCTGATGATTATTTGACCAAACCTTTCACCGTCAAGGAGTTGGCACTGAGAATCAAAGCCTTGCTGCGTCGTCCCACCGAACTCGTTTGCGATCAACTAACAATCGCCGACATCGTACTAAATTCAAAAACATTTCAAGTCACGAAAGGTGGAGAGTTAGTTGAATTGACTCGCAAAGAATTTGCCTTGCTCGAGTTATTGATGCGCTATCCAAATCAAGTCTTCAGTCCAGATGCGATACTCGATCGATTGTGGAAATCGGAGTCAGATACTTCCGCCGATTCTATTAAAGTTTGGATCAAGCGTTTGCGAAATAAAATTGAAAACAATGACACGAAATTGATCAGGAATGTTCATGGGGTTGGTTACAAGCTGGAACTACCTGGTTAACTTGCACCGTATCTGGTACTGCGTACCAGCGAGGGAGCGCTTCTCTCCAGACCGCGACCAGCCGGCGCGCTCTTGGCGCTGCGTAAACCGACCGTTGTCAAGGGTGCGGACTGACGGGGACTGTCGTTAGGAACGGTAGCGCCGGGGTAAGAAGATGTAGATCCTCCGGTTACCTGGTCAGCGCAGATTCATGGCAAACAATCTCTCCCAACCAGAGCAAAACGGTCTGAGCACTAACGCTCCCGCATCGGAACAAGATAAATCGACTCACGACAGCTTTTTCCACGAATTCGCAAACGCTGCCGTCTATTCAGCGCTTGAGCAGCCAGCGCTTGGAGTATCTCAATTCTTCGGCAACAAAGCTTTTGCGAAAGTAACAGGGATTTTTAGTTCGTTTGGAATTGAAGCGCCCAAGGCGGATTCCAGCATGAGCAGTTGGACCGCTAACACTTTGGGCGGAGCTGTGGGCATGCTGCTCCCGTTCGCCTTGACTAAGGGAGGCTTGAGCAAAGCTGGAGTCTTCGGCGAGGCAGCGGAGTCCGGACTGTTGACGCAGCGGTCAGCTCTTGGTCTGACTCTCAAAGAATCTGCGTACACTGGATTTGTCTACGGCTCGGTCTTGACGCCGAGCCAGCAGACCGACAATGCCGGGACGCTGATCAAGGACCGGTTCCTCGGAGGTGTAGGAAGCGCCGCCACCTTCACAACCCTGACGGCTGGGAGCTTCGGACTGGGACGGCTGGCTGAGACAAGTGTAGCCGGGAGAATCGGTGCAGATGTGGCATTACGGAACCCAATTTTGGCAGGAACCCTCTCTGGACTGCCGGCTGGCATCGTAAGCAGCGAATACGAATCATTGACGAAAAACGGTACATTTGCATCGGCATCAGAGCTCGGGCAATCAATGGCTGGAATGGCTCTGGTCGGCGGCGTCTTCGGTGCCAAAGCCAAGTTTGAGCCGCACCTCGCCAACGGTTCGACATACATCGCTGACGGGTTACGCAGCAAATTCAATGTTCCAAATTTTGAGGCTTCAACACAATATCCCCCTGGCACCGGCCGTGATATCAATGAACCTTTGCCAATCATTCAAGACGGAAAGACGGAAGCATCTAAATCAGCTGACACTGCACCTAAACCGCCTCCCGTTGAACTGCTTCCCGAAGAACAAACGCTTCTGTCACAGATCAACGATGTAAAAACTGCTTCCGAATGGAAACAGTTGTCCAATCATATCGACGAAAACGGTCGCCTCGAAACCAGCTCGTGGTTTGACAATCAGATGGAACGACAAGCTGCACAACTAACCAATAGCGAGCTTCAAACGCTATGGCCCCAGATAATAAAAAACGATCCGGCTCAGGCCTATCGAATTGCCAAACAAGCCGGCACCAGTCGCGCCCAGGATTTGTGGCAGAGCCAACTGGAGTCTGTGCGACAAACACCTGACCCTGACCTTGCAAACGGACTGTCACGACTACTGGTCGTACTGGAGCCTTCCAAACAGCTGGCTGCATTGGACGGGCTCCTCAAGCTCGACAAACCACCAGAGAGCCTTTCGCTAGCATCCACTTCAGTAGCGCCGGAGAATCAGCTGGCCGCGGCGAAGATGTTAGTAACAGCCGGCATCAGTCCATACTTAGAACGAACCACTGTAAGCGCAAGCGATTGGTCCAAGTGGATCTTCGACGAACCGCCAGGCGAGATGCGCGAAAAATTGTTGACTGAGCTCGGTAAAAAAGTCGCCGGATCGTCCCAATCTAGACCTGCAGAACTAAATGAGATATACCGTACGGCGCAAGAGAAAGCTGAGCCGAGCGAATTCGAGGCGCTCCGCGGAATGCTGCATGGTGCTGATCCACGCAACCAGACTTCAGAGAGTGCTGAGATTCGAAAGACTGCACTGGACGGACTGGATCCTAAATTCGTCGGAAGGCTATTCTTTCACGAACATAATTGGGATGCCAGCGATCGCATTGCGCAGACGCACCCCGACTTAATTAAGGCTTTAGCCGAAAATACGCGCCTGAATGCCAGCATTCCGCGAAACGATTACCTCGCCTCGCTGCTCACGGGAGAGACACCGCTGACTGCAACCAAACTTGCCGAATCGCTCAGTGACCTGGCTCAAACCAGTAAAGATAAAGGGTTGATCTATCCTCTCAGTTATGGTGACTTGCAGGCGCTGGCTGAACATGGTGTCAAGCCCGCACCAGATCAGGTGGCACCGCTGTTAGGTCAGTTGCGCGATGACGCTTTAAAAGCCTTCGCAATGGACCAGACTGGAGCGCAAGATATAAGCACGGCGCGGCTTCTGGCCGACATGACCTTAGCCAAAGAGTTCAGCAAAAACAATCCTGAACTCTTCAATTCAAAATTCAAAGCGCCGATCGAAGAGGCGATGTCTGACACAAACCTGTCCTACGACAGACGATTAGAAGCAGCGCGAGCTCTGGGAGAATTGCAGAGAGGCGGCTTCGATTCAGCTCAAGCTATTCATATGCCAGACCTTCGGATGGGCAAGTTTGCAGAACTGACTGCACAAGAACAGACGAAAATACGAGCTGAGTCAGAGACAGCATTGCGCGATCGTGCCTCCATGATTGCACTCCTTGGAGATGGACCGCTGGGGCGGCTAATGCCATCAGTCTTTGGATATGTCAGTGAGGGTGGCATCGTCGGTCGAAAACAACATCAAACGCACGACAACACTGTCGACGTTCACTTGCTTGATGTTATGGAAAAAGCCGGACAAGATCCCCGATTTAAGAACCTGCTGGCACAAGATCAGATCAACACACTGTGGGCGTCGTTCTTGCACGATGTCTCGAAGCGCGAAAATATGGTCGATTTGGATCATGGCTGGACCTCGACCAGTACAGCATGGGGCGTATTGCGCACACTCGGTTATCCAGAAAGTCAAATCCAACGCATCACCGACATTATGGGGCGCGACTTCGAGCTGAGCTATGACCCCGACAATAAAAATTCAGCCCGGTTCCAAGATCAAAAAGCTCTGGACGACGTGGTCACGGCGTATAGAATGCCCGGCGCACTAGATATGGTATCAATCCTGAATGCTTCCGACATTCAATCAGTCAAGGCAGATGGCAGTTGGTACACACCTGAAGTAATTGCAGAACTCGAACAGATCCGCTCCATCAGCCAGGATCGGGTTGATTACTTGAACAAACATCTTCTGCCAGTAATGACTACCGAAATGCCAAAGGGATTTACTGCGCACGAAATGTCAGATTACAACGTGATGGCGCATGCATCGCCGGATCTGACTGGACAGCTGCTCAGACACCTTTCAACCATTGAGTCACCTGAGTTCTCGATGTCGGTTTCATTACTGACGCCAGACCATAGACATACGTATTCAGATATCCGCAATGTCAACTCCAGTAAATCACAGGTGGTGGCACTTGTGGATGGACCATTTGAGCACATTGCCCAGGCACATCGCGGCAACCTGTCCACCGGGAAGTCTGTGGGCTGGGATGGGCACGTTGAGCTTGTCAGGCGATGGGCATCGGACCACCGTGCGGAGAGACTTGCAGCAGAGGCAGAAAGCAAACTAGCCAACTTGAACATCCCCCCAGATCCACACATAGCGCCGGAGAATCATCCACGCCTTGCTCAGTTGCGACGCATCCTCTCGCAATTCAACAACTTAGACGACCTGACAAAAGCAGCTGGGCGAGACAATCAGTACGTCAGAGCAGCTAATGAAATAAATCGCATTCTCACGACAGAGCGTGATGGCAGTCCACTGGAAACTCTTAACGAAATAAAGATCAACAATCCAATTGTTTCGAGCATCGGGTTGCTCCGCAATGCCAATCAAACAATCTTCTTCGAAGGTGTTCCAGACAGCGCTTTGTTCGATTTATGGCAGGGACATATTCCGGAATATGTCCGGAGCGGCGAACCTGGAACGGCACCTTCTGGCTCACTGGTAGTAACTAATGAGCTTTTGCAGTCGGCAAAAGCGAACGGTCTTCCACTCGTCGTTTTGAATCCTCGACAGTCAGCGCATTGATGGTAAAAACGAAGCCAATTCTTCATGCGCGCTCAAATTCACTATTTTGTAACTACTCTCGATTAATCTACTGACATCGAAGCGCATCAAGCCCACTGAAGATTCTTCGATGTTGCCTACAGAACACCTGATGGTGATCGGCTGCTTCGCCGCTTCAATCGTGTTTGCGCACGATAGCGACTGCCGTGTTTTGTCGGACTCAGATCAGCACCCTGTTTCTTAGGAGTATTTACTAATGTCAGATATCACTGCCGAATCAGCAAAACCCATTGAAGCTGCAGACAATTCGCTCAAGAAAGCGACCACCAACGAAGCTGCTAGAGAAGCGCTAAGTGGTTTAGCTACAAGCAACGATCCGACCCAACGGGCACAAGAAGTCTCGCAGGCAACGAACGTTTTAGTACACAACGGCGACCTACCGCAAGTGTTACTGGTATTTGACGGCAACGAGAACTTAGCCAAGCTCGCATTAGGTGGTGACCAGATCGATAAAAACAATCCGGCAGAACTGGCGGTGCTAAAGTTAGCCGCTGAAACCGGCAGCTTCGTAGACAAAGATGGCAAAGTAGTCACATTGACGACGGATGAGTGGATTGCAGCCCGCGCACTTTACCAAAACTTCGATGCGATAGAAGGAACAGCAGAATCAGGTTCAGGCGATGGATTGGTCTCAACCGGTGATATCAATCACGCGGCGACAGATGCCACCGCCCAAGCCGCTCTAGGCACTCGTTATTCCGAACTTGAGTCAGTTGTGATGGCATTCCCTGGCTTGACTGACGGCTCCGTAGATCCTGCTGCATTTACTAAAATCTTCGGAAAAGAATCCGTTAGCAAGGACGATGTCGAGACACTGCTCAGAAGCCCGCAATTTGACACTCTGACGGAGCAGCAACAGCGTGGTGTGCTCGCACTCTACTC
This sequence comes from Candidatus Obscuribacterales bacterium, assembly GCA_038322035.1. Taxonomy (GTDB): domain Bacteria; phylum Cyanobacteriota; class Vampirovibrionia; order Obscuribacterales; family Obscuribacteraceae; genus PALSA-1081. The sequence continues at coordinate 11,578 of JBBQFO010000034.1, read as the reverse complement.
TCAATACGACAACATCGCTGGAAAAGATGGTGACGCAAGCAGCGTCAATCCAAATGATGTGTGGATGGCAGCTGGAGAAGCAGGTATCAATTATGGTGGCAACAAAGATGCGATGGCGGCAGCGCAAGCAGACGTAGATGCATACGAAACTTCTCTGCAACCGAAGCCACCAGTATCCGGAGACACCGTTGACTCAATCGTGCGCGACCTCGAAAAACCCATGCCAGCGGGTACTACGGTGTTTGACTACTTGGATAAGTCGGACAACAATGTAGATGGCACGATCACTCGAGAGCAAGTACATTCACTAGCCACAAGCGACACACTTGGGTTGATCGATCCAAAATTAGCAGCCTCAATCCAAGCTCTGGATCAAAATTGGGATCAACTAAGTGGTGGCAAAGATAGGATTTCCATTCAGGACCTGGCAGTCCAATCATCGTCATACAAAGGCGACGCAACCACAGATGCGATCAAGGCACACGCCGCGCAAGCGGCAGAGCCACTTACTGCCATTCAAATCAACAATGCAATGCAGACGATCTATCAACCAAACCCAGGTTCAGATGCATCCGTTTTCTGCTTGCTGACCGATGGTCAAGATGGTCGTCCAGAGGATCGCAAGGGCTTCACAAAGGAAGACATTGACAGAACTTTACAAGCATACTCATCCGTTTATGGAACAGATTCGCCTCAGTTCAAAGAAGCGCAGGCGGGCTTAGGAGCGGTCCGCAATGACTTCGACAAGTACGATACCGACGGAAACGGTTCAATAAGCTTTGCAGAATTGAAAGCAATTTCCGGTGACGAACACACTATTGCGGAGCTGCAAAAAATCTATGGACCTGCAGATCCAAATAAATTAGCTGGGATGCTCGCTGCTGGTGGCAACTATGACAGACAGATTTCGCAGAAAGACTTATCTATTGAAGATCTCAATCACGCCATTGAGGGCTTACCTGATGATTCCCCTGAAAAAGCGACTCTGGAATACGTTCTTCAGCACTACGATCAGCTCAAGAGCGTGGACGGAAACGACAAACATCTGACCTGGAATGATGTGGAGATATTTGCCGCTACAGGTCAAACCTCTGGTTCTACCGACAGTGCCAGCCCAAACTCTTCCGGCAGCCCCGAGACAGCCGGATCAACCCAGCTAAAACCGGGAGCTCAAGTGAAAGTCGGCACAGGCGCGGGTACCGTAAATGACCAGGGCAATATCACATACACGATTGGAACTTGGACTCCGGAAAATCCCACGGAAACTCCAAACACATTAGCAGCTAGTGTCCTCACCTTGTGGGGAATCCAGCAGCCATACACTGACGACATGATCAATCAAACGCTGGCAATAATCAGCAAGGCAAATCCCGATGTTGATATGCAGCAATTCCCGTCAGGAGTTGAGCTAACCATTCCAGGTCAACCTTAGACCGCAGAAAGTCAGCAATAGCCGACAACGAAGTTTGCAGGGGAAGCCCACGGTGCTGGTATTTCAGAAGCAGAAATGCCAGTGCCACAGGGCCGCCAGTAAAGAAACTAAATCCTAGAACCACAAACGGAAATTGCAAACATGCCCATTATGAGTGATGCTACCGGACTTGCAGCTGAATCAGGAGCTGTAACCAACAGCCCCGAAACGCCTTGGCAAAACATTGCTGCTGATAGTCAAACTGAGATACGACAAGCGTTTCTTTCATCACCGAATGAACGAGTCAGTCAACCAGAGCAAGGCAAGTTAGACGTGCCTTCTCTGGATGGCTCCTCGAAATCGCTAATACCTGAAAGTAGAATTTTTGACCCACGCCAATCGGTAGCGAGTTTGGTCCAGCAAGAAGCAATAGTTGATCAAACCGATTCGTCAACAATCAATCAGTCCGAAGCTAGATCGCGGCCAATTTCTCGCATCACAGTTGCATCAACAACTTCGGATGCATCAAGCGCCGACGCTTATCCTGATTTTATTGTCAAAACGGACGGACAAATTGTGATGCTGAAGAATCCCGACGCAAGCAATTCAGGAAACATCAACATCCAGGTGGAACAAACGGATTCTCCGATGGGCGCAGCCCAACAAGAGAGTCTAGACGGTATAGTCACATACCTGTCAGAGCGCTTGATGAAGACGACCGCTGATGGTGAAAGGATTGGAACACTAGCGGACGACTCACTTTTAACAAGCAGCGATTTACAAGACACTTTAAACTTGGCGGAAGATGCTGCCAAAAATGCTGAGAATTTCGCACCAATCAACGCAAGCGCCTCTGGTAGCGAAGCAGCCGGAGGCAGCGCAGCCCCAGGTGGCAGCGGGTCCGGAGTGGACGGATATTCGGGTGGATCCTCAAACGGCGTCGGAGTTAACGACACCCCGGCGAGCAAGCCACTCTCCGAAGCGGAATTCAATCAATCGGTAAAAGATGTGGTCGCGTTTATGAACGATGCGACCGGTCCACAACGGTACGATTTAGTTTCGCAGACAGCTAACAATGAATACGAAGTCGGACCGTACGCAATTGGATATAACAAAATAGTCGACTGGTTACAGGCGCTTCTAGGGAATCCGCCAGACCTCTCAAAGCTTGATGAATTGGTCAAAAAAGGACTACTTTCAAAGGATATGGTCGAGAAAATTAAGTCGACAGGTTTCCAAAAATTTGTCACGGGTCTGAAAAACGGCGAAATGCCAACAGCAGATCAAGTGAAAAGGTACCTGCCCAAACAAGTGCAAGAACAAATCGCTGACGGAATGATCAAAGAATTTTCCAGTCAATTGAAAACTGGTGAGAATGCTGACGTCGGAAAAGTAGCGCTCTCTGTCGAATTAGGACATACAGCAACCTGGCAAGATTTGGCGAACAATCAAAATTTTGTTGATACAGCAACAGAGCGCGCTGGCATTCAAACCAACGATGCCGGTAGCATGGGTAGTATCGATACAAAAAACCTGCAAAATATATTCTTCACGCAGTTTGCTCACCCAGACTGGAATCCCTATAGCGATGCACCACTGAGCAGCAGCAACTGCGGTCCAGCCAGTTTGGCCATGGTGCTTCGCGCCTTGGGCGTTGGTCCAGCGGGAGTCGACCTGTACGGAGACCCAAACCCGCTCGTGGCGCAAGTCAGGATCATGATGACCGGCGAGAATAATCCCAGTGCCGGAACAAACGTCGGCGAGGTTGGCGCGGCGGCCCAACAATTGGGGCTCACCTCGGAATCAGTGGGCAGCCTCGCCCAAATAAATCAAGCGCTGGCTGAGAACAAAAAGATAGTCGTTGGCGGAGATCCGATTGCCTACAATCAGGGAATGACAACCGATCAATACGCGAGCCACCCAAATGGCGACGGCACCGTATCCGTATTCACAGGGGGACACGTTATTGCTGTTGCCGGACGTGACGACAACGGAAACTACATCGTCCTCGATCCCGCTTACAAGGAAGGCGTTTTAACGCTGACTGCGGATCAATTGCAAGGCTTCATGGCACCAGACGGTGACTATGCAGGCGTAGCAATAGGAAAACCGTAGCACCTAGAAGATTTTAGCTTCGATAGTTCGCAGGTCGAACAATAATTCGTTGGCTGATTGGTAGCGATCCTTAGATTCGTAAGCAAGGCATCGCACCACCAGTGGTTCCAGCAGCTGAGAAACACCTCGCAGCTTGGAGAAGCCGATCACCTTTTTATCCCGGTTGAACGTCGGTTTGGAGCCAGTCAGAGTCTCGTACATGATGTAACCGAGCGAATACAGGTCTGAACTGAAATCCGGGTCCTGTCCGAAACACTCCTCGGGACTTGCACTTGAGCGAAGTGAAGCGAGGCTAAACGGCAACTGCCATCTGAGCGCGGCGGTCACGGAAAAGTCGATTATTTTAGAAACAAAGAGATCTTTCCGCACCGCTGAAGCGATCACTTTACTTGCACTCAATCTGCCATGCATAACGTTTTGCGAGTGTGCGAATGCCAGACCTTCGCAAATTTGGATGAACAAGCTAACCGGTTCAACGACTACACCCTGCATATTCAACTCACGCAAGCTCCAGCCTGGCACAAAATGATTCACCATATATGGTGCGCCATTACTGGCAATACCGTAATTGTACAACGGAGCGATGTTCGGATGATTCAGTTCTGATACCATGGCCGCCTCTTGTGAAAAAATCTTTTGAGCGAAGCGACTTTCCAAAAGTTCAGAGCGAAGTAATTTAATCGACACCGAACCTTGAAACCAACTAGTACTAGCACGAAAAATCAAGCTTGTATCGGTCACCGCAATGAGCTGTTCGTTTTCATAACCGAGTCCTGCAAAATCCGAGAGAAAAACAGAAGCGGCGCATTCTAGCGCGTCATCGCTCTCGTCATCGCAGACTGTCGGCAGTTTCCTCTCCGACATAGCGACATCGGCAGCTCTGGGCTTGACCGCAAAGTGCATGTTTGAATAATCCGATTTGTTCGCAACCACCACGAACTGCAACCGCCCCACACGACCCAGCGAGGATTTCGCCGGTTTGGGTCGCCGCGCACAACTGCTGCATTGCTCTGTAAAACTACAGGCAAGACACGATGGGCTTAGAAGTTGCGAATTGCGCATGTACGTGTTTCCAGGTGTGGCGTGATTCTGAAGAACGACAGCTCCATGCAATCGTCGGCGGCGACATATTATTTCTTGGGCAGAATCAGATTAGTTCTTTTCCGTGTCAAATTCGTGGCACGGCGACGGTGTAAACAAGTCGTCATAAGGATTTAAGGTGTATGTAGAAAGCCCACATCTGAGACAGACGCGGGCTTTCTACAATATTCAATTGGCAGTCAGACCCTTTAGAACACTTTAACTGGACCAATGTTGATCAAGTGATGATGGTGTTTCTTCTGCACAACAACCACTTCTCTACTTGGTTGAATATAGACTGGCTGTGTTTCACGAATCACAACAGGAGCGGCCTCAAGTGTTGTAGAACGTGTTTCAACAACGGCTGAAGGATTTGCATCCAACGAAGTTGTTGTTGTTGTGTATGTGGTGTCAGCATGAGCTGCTGTAGCTGACACGACTGCGATGCTCACTAGAGCGCTCAATGTCAAAATAGATTGTATCTTCATCTTCGTATCCCTCGCTTCTCTAACCACTGTCTCGAGTCTCGACGTAGCGTATTCAAAAGTAGTTCCGCGAATTTAGTACATAGTTAAACCAATCGCTGTTGAAGCGAAACGATGGATCGTACTTGCGCTTTAAATTGATAAACTCTGAAATTCGCGGATAGCATGACTGTAGCTGGTTTGAAGCGGCGAACTTGTTATAGGTCAGGTAATACTTGCCGCCGAATTGAATGGTCAATTGAAACAGTTTACGAAATACATTGCTGATCGCTTGCAGTGAAGCATGATCGTGATCGACATGTAGATTGAAGATAATGCAGGCCCATGGCTGCGTCGCCCAGGCGAGAAATGTCTCTTTATCCTGTTCTATCATTCTAACTGTTCCGTAGATCACATTCGCACGTTCGTCACGAAGAAGCGAAGCTGCCCGCTTCATGAATGGTGCCAAACTCAACCGTGGTACGTACAGCTCAGTTATGGCCTCGCTCCCATGGCAATCCGCGCCGAGCCGCGAGTCTATTTTCGTATGATATCCATTTATATATGTAGCGAGCTGGAATGTATCGGACAAGTAAAGCTGCCCGTTTGTCGAAAGATAGTGATCACTGTATGTACTAAAAGCTTTTGCCTTGTCGGTGTGAGCCAGGTAGAGAAGCTCTTCCCACTGATGGTCTGCAAGTAGCTTCTGCTCGGAATTGATAATCTCATCATTGACCGGTGTGTAGGTGCTGAGAATTCCTAACTGCAAAAAATCTGAAGAGTTGGCATCGATGGCGAATTGAAAGTCACCAAAAGTAGCACCACTTTGTTTGTATTGCTCTAGCTTCTCGACAACTTTCTCTGAAGTGCAGACTTCAACTGACCGGCGCAAAGTCACTTGTGGGACTAGCTTAAGCTTCACAGAGCTGAGTATACCGAACACCCCATAGCCGCCAATAGCGAGTCTGAATAACTCGGGGTGAGATTTGCGACTACATCTTTTTATCGTTCCATCGTGCATGACGATACTAAATTCTTCAACATCAGAAACAATTGGAGCCTTATTCAATCCTCTTCCATGTACGTTCGCGGACAAGGCACCGCCGATCGACAGAAGATCGCATCCAGTCTGCTTCTGCGCGATCGTCCATTTTCGATTACTGCCTTTTTGCGATTGCTTTAAGTAGTCAATCAACGCCGGCCACATGATCCCCGACTCGACTTCAATTGATCCATTCTGTCGGTCGAAGCAGATCACTTTGTCTAGAGAAGTCATGTCGACAAGTATTCCGTCAGTTAGAAATTGCTGACCGCCCATAGCGTGTCGACCACCTGCAATCGAGATTTGCTGACCAACTCGGGCGGCTTCTTTGACGATGGACTGGAGATCGATCAACGACTTTGGTATTTGGATTTGGCAGACATGGGTCGGATTCAAAGACGAATGATGATCGTTTACCAAGGTCTGAACAATCTGCTCTTTAGATTCGGATTTTATTGCGTTCATAGTCTCACTTTCTGCCTTTCTGAAAGTGATTGCAGCGGTTTGCCCACCACGATCCTCGCCAGTTCCGTACGATGGTGAGCAGCAACAAGAATAAGAAAGGAGGCAAGAACAAAATGAAAGATAATTGGGATTGTTCCAGTCAAACCAACGTGGTTAAGCACTACTGTCCAAATCAGAAACCTGGCCGAATTGAGTACGAAATAAGCTTTCCCAAAATTGATCAATGGCGCGGCTAGAGCCGTCTTCGGCTCATAGAAAAATCCATGCTGGTTGTAAAAATCGCAACAAACTTTTGCAAATAAAGCGATAATCAGAAATTGACAAGTAACGAGAACTGGATATGGAAGCAGCCCAGACTGCCACTCCTGCATGGGTGGCAAGAATGGCACTTGATAGAGCGCCACCAATAATTGACCTGAGACGCGAAGGCAAAACAGAACAAGGAGAAAGCTGAGAGTAAAAAAGTGATTGCGATCCACGTTTGGTCGAATGTTTTGTATTTCCATAACCGCCTGAAAAATAATCAATTTCAAAGTCCCCTTCGATTATGTCGTTGATGCTTGAAACAACAGGATTCATTCCTTCACTTGTTCAAGTGTTTCGGTTTGGACCGCGTAGAACAATTCCTCACTGGACCATCGACACAAAGTTCATGGCTTAGCGACCTGCTACGTATATCTCACATTGACACCGCCCTTGATTTTTAAGATAGTCAGTCTGTCACTACAGGAAGCGTCAAAGTCATGGGCGATTGGGATTCACTACAGCTTAAGGACAGACCAGGGCAGGCGCCTACGCCGATGCCTGGTGGAGCGGACTTCGGTTCCCTCTGGACACGTCCGGACCAGCAGAATCTCGGCACAGGACTTCGTCCTACCACCGGGCTGGACCAACAACAGCCGATTTATCGACCAACTGAGCAGCAGCAGCCTTACGATGCCACCGTTCAAAATTCGGTGCGCAACGGCACACTGGAGCTTAAATACGGCGATCCTAATATGGATAAGCTCTTATCTCAGGCTCAAAACTATCAAACCATCCATATAGACACTCCTCAAGGCGTTCAGCTGAAGCATTGGGTCGACCAAAACGGACACTTCTTCTGGTTTGCAGGCGGTGGCGACAACAGCGCCAAGCACTACTACCCGGCCTTTTCCAAAGCGATGAACGTCAACGGACAGAACTTCGACCTCGAAGCCCAGCGCCTCAAAGTTGACGAAGCCTTCGCCGCCTCCCAGAGTGCAGCGCAGGGACCTGTATTCCAGAGCTTTACTGGTCGCACCGATGCTATGACCTATTTCTCCAGGATGTCGGGACTTTCCGTTCAGGCTCTTGGCACTCTCGAAAAGAGTCTTGCCAATTCGGTGGCGACTTCCAACAATCCTTACTTCAAAATCTATCTCGCCGACGTCTACACAGCTGAAGCGATGCAGCCGATAATTCAGCAGGTAATGCGCGGCGGCAACGCAGACCTCAACAACCCCGAGACACTACGAAGATTGGACAGCGCCATTCAGCTATTGCAGTCAGCCCAAGGCGATTCACGGTCGGGGCTGAGCCGCGTCAACATGAACCCACCAGGCAATGTTGTCATGCCGCTGGACCCTTATGGAATTTATTCCAATCCAAGAGACACCGGACACTACTATGGATTCTGGGGCGGCAGCCTAGATCAAGCCAGGCACCGGGAAGTCGGCCTAACGCTACTGAGAAATTTAATCAGTTCAGGGGCGTTACCGAAAATAGAATTACCTCCCAACCTGCCTCCACGCTAAAAATCCAGCAGCAGAGCAAGTAAAATTGTCCCTTGAAACAGCGAGGGACCTTTGAAACACATCAGCCTACTTGGTTCTACCGGTTCAATCGGAACGCAAACGCTCGACATTGCCGAATCGCACAAGGATTCGATAGCGATTGTGGCACTAGCAGCCGGCAGTAAGAATCTCGACTTACTGTCACAACAGATCAAGCAGTTTCGCCCTGAACTCGTCTCTGTGCCTACGAAAAACGACATCGACAGCTTGCGCGAAAAGCTTGGCGCTGAATGCAAAACCGTTGAAATTGTTTGTGGCGATCAGGGTCTGATCGATGTTGCAACGCACAGCAAAGTAGAAACTGTCGTCACTGGAGTGGTCGGTTTTCTAGGACTAAAACCCACAGCTGCAGCCATTCGCAAAGGAAAGACAATTGCGCTCGCCAACAAAGAAACTTTGGTGGCAGCCGGAGCAGCAATCATGCCAATGGTGCGTCAGTACGACGCGCAGATCGTTCCTGTCGACAGCGAACACTCAGCCATCTTTCAAGCGCTGGGAGGCAAGAAGCCTGCCGATTACAAGAAAGAACTCGACAAAATATGGCTCACCGCATCTGGTGGCCCATTTAGAACCTGGACAATAGAACAAATTCGCAATGCCACCGTAGATGATGCCCTGAAACATCCAAATTGGTCGATGGGTCCAAAAATCACCATCGACTCTTCAACGCTGATGAATAAAGGCTTGGAGGTGATCGAAGCACGGTGGCTTTTCGACGTCGATCCAGCCTCGATCAATGTTGTCATTCATCCACAATCAATTCTGCACTCGGCAGTTGAATTTATTGACGGTTCGATTGTCGGTCAAATGGGAGTGCCGGACATGCGGCTGCCCATCCACTATGCACTGTTTTTTCCTGAGCGAATTTATTCCAGTCGAGTGCCGCGACTGAATTTACTTGAACTGAATCAAATGACTTTTGAAAAACCCGACACAACTCGTTTTCCATGTCTGGCAATCGCGCAAAAAATTGCCGCCGAAAACAACACGATGCCATGCGTACTGAACGCTGCCAATGAGGTGGTTGTAGATTTCTTCCTCAAGGGATTTGTCAAGTTTTGCGATATGGCATCACAGATTGAGCGAGTCTTGGAAAGACATAAGCCAGTCGAGAAACCCAATTTGGACGATATACTTGATGCTGATCAGTGGGCGAGGCGAGAAGCAGTGCAGTTGCTCTCTTCTGTACGCAGCTGAGGAATATCTGAGCGCTTTTGGAGCTTTTGTAATGGTTCAAACTGAAACGGCGTCGGTCAAAGTGGCCAGTCATCCACTTGTTCAGCAGATTCTGACCCGCATTCGGGACTATCAAACGCCGACTGGCGAGTTCCGGCAGAAAGCGTTGCAGTTGAGCAAGTTTCTTGTCTATGAAGCTATGTCCGAGCTGAGCACGCGCGAGGTGGGCGTTCAGACTCCGGTCGGCGCGGCCAAGGGCATTGCGCTGACGGACTATCTGATTCTCGCACCGGTCTTGAGAGCGGGACTGATTCTCGCCGAAGCGGCCCAAGAGCTGATGCCAGGCGCACGCATCTATCATGTCGGGTTGCGTCGGGACGAAGCAACACTGCAAGCAATTTCGTATTACGCAAAACTTCCGGAAGCGTTGCCTCCGGAAAGTCGAGTTTACGTTTTGGATCCGATGTTAGCCACGGGTGGATCAGCTGTTGCGGCGATCTCGCTGTTCACGAATTTGAAAGTGCAGACAGTACACCTGGTTTCCTTTGTGGCGGCGCCTGAAGGCATAAAGCGGGTGCACGAAAGTTTCCCTCAAGTTAAAATCACGACCGCCTCTATTGACGACAATTTGAACGAACACGGCTACATCGTGCCGGGGCTAGGCGATGCCGGCGATCGAATCTTCGGCACCTAACCAAATAAGTTAATCTAAAATCGCGTCCTAGACCGCTCTGATGGGAATTCTACGAATTTACTCGTACGCCCAGGCGGACTAATATCTACGTACTGAGGAAGCGCCCGAAATCTTATCTCAGAACAATCACTGAAACGTCTCTCTGGGACGAAGGATGCATCATGGGCAATGGTTTTGATAATACAAATCAACAACAGCAGCAACAAGCTAACCCAAGTGGCTTAAACGCGGCAGATGTGTTACCACCACCGCCGACATCGAATCAACCATGGCGTCCGACCTACGGTCAAGTCGCTCCAGCCTACGGAAACACTGGCGACGGCAGCGTCGGCGCTCCCAACCAGAATGGTCAACAACAAGGACAAGTAACTTACGAGGGCGGCGTACCAGTGGCACCACGGCCGGTGCAGACACAACCTGGCTACCAGACTCCATACAACCAGGCACCAGGCACAGGCGGTGATACATCGCAAGGTGGGTCAGCCTACAATCCTGGCGGCGGACAAGCATACAATCCAGGTGGCGGAGCCGCATACAATCCAGGCGACCAACAAACTCCACCACCGCAAAGACCGCTTGGTGACAACGGACAGAGCGGACCTGTTTGGAATCAGCCAAATCCAAATCAACAATCATCAGACTTGAACAACACTCACTATAATGACGCGCCTGTCGTGAAACCGATCGGTGTCTTTTCCGCTGCTGTATTGGGTGGCGTAGGCGGTATCGCCGGCGGCAACTTGATTCCAAACTGGGGCAACAAAGCAGCCGATGCAATCTTGCGCGATGCGCCGACAGTTGCGGAAGGTGCCGCTGTTAAGCCTGGAATGTTCGAACAAATCTTCGGCAAAGCAGCTAAAGAAAAAATCTCAACAACAACAGGCGAATTTACTTCCAAATTCGACAATTTAGACGCTGGTGGTCGTGTGGAGCGCGCAGCAACTAGTTGGCAGAACCAGTTTGACCCTCGCTACCAGAACAGAACCGCATTGCAGGATCTGCTCAACAAAAACAACGAAGCTCTCACCAACCTTGCACCTGACGCCGAAGCTGCCACGAAAGCGGCTTTGTCCGAAAAACAAGCAATTCTCTCGGCTGGCGAAGGTTCATTAGCCACGAAGCTGAATCCAGCCTTGTTCACAGCTGAAGGCAAAACCATGCTTGAAACTGTCAAAGGCTCGACCGCGCTTTCAGAAGCGGAAGCAAACCTGCTCAAGAGTCAGGCGACAAAGCTCAACTCAGCGTTCCCAGCAGCCGAAGCAGCAACCAAAGAATTGGCATTCATGGAGCGTCCGATGGTCGGAAACTTCGCCAAAG
>JBBQFO010000033.1:0-31143 GCA_038322035.1 Candidatus Obscuribacterales bacterium | reverse complement strand
GCGCGGCTGATGATCACTGACATTGCGTAGTCGATAAACGACCGACGCATTTCATCTCGCACTTCGATGGTGACGATGCGCCCGCCGCTGCCGTCTCCTCCGCCCGTTGTGGAAGGTGGTTGGCTGCTCACTTATGATGCTCCTTGGGTTGCGATAAACAGATAGCCGATGGATATACGACGCATCCGCGGCTATTCGAAAGGCTGAATTTCACTGACTTTCAGGCAAGTCGAAATGACAAAATCCAACCATGCTGAATTATAACACGCAGGGTTGATCAGCTTGTGAAGCGGCTTTCAGCCAAAACGAGCTTGTCAAAGATGGTCGGTTCCATTTTTTATAAGATGCTTCTAAGCCTGTGACCGGGCAAGAATAAGCGGATAGAGCCAGGCAAAGCTCAAGAAAACAAGATGTCGCCTCGTGCCTATTTGTCACAACACGCGCCTGATTGCTTGGACGCCAATGATCGATAACGTAATATAGATTATCTCGCCTGGGCCTCAAGAGGCATATGTTGCACAGTACGTCGAGGCACTCGGGACGAGTGTGCTCAGGCGAAATCATGGAGTTTATAGGGACACTATGGAATTCGACGACAACCGGTTGCGCGCAGAACGGCTGAGAAAACTGCGAGAACTTCGCGAGCAAGGCGTTAATCCATATCCATACAAATACACGCGCACGCACCACAATCAAGAGCTGCAAGAGAAATACAAAGACCTGGCGCCAGACACCGAAACTGAGGATGTTGTCAGTGTTTGCGGTCGCGTTATGAACGAGCGCAACACATGGATGTTTGTTGATCTTTTCGATGAATCAGGCAAAATCCAACTTTTCTGTCATAAGGCGAATCTTCCAGAAGCAGATTTAAAGCGCTTGCGCCTGCTTGACAAGGGCGACTTCATGGGCGCAACCGGAACCATCCGCCGCACCAAGCAAGGTGAGATCTCGGTCAAGGTGACGAAGTACGAGGTCCTGGCGAAATCACTGCAACCGCTTCCTGACAGCTGGGACGGCTTCAAAGACGTGGAAGCTCGCTATCGGCAGCGTTACGTCGACATGATTATGCATCCGTCGGTGCGCGAAAATTTCCGCAAACGTGCGCTGGCAATCAGATACATTCGCAACTTTCTCGACGAGCGTGGTTGTCTGGAAATTGAAACACCTGTCTTGCAAGTCGAGGCGGGTGGCGCTGATGCGCGACCGTTCGTAACTCACCACAATGCACTTGATATGGAGCTCTACTTGCGCATTGCCACGGAGTTGCACCTGAAACGCTTGATCATCGGCGGCTTTGAACGCGTCTACGAAATAGGACGAATCTTCCGCAACGAAGGTTTGAGCACAAGACACAACCCAGAATTCACAATGATGGAGTTGTATTGGGCGTACGGTGACTACAACGAATTGATGGACCTGACTGAGGAATTGGTGCGTGGTCTAGCCATGCATTTGACAGGCTCAACAAAAATCAAATATCAAAATACGACGATCGACTTTGGAGAAAAATGGCGTCGACTCTCGATGGTTCAAGCGATTAAAGACGCTACAGGCCTGGACGTAAAGGCGATCAAAGAATACGAGGAGATGCGCGACACTGCCATCAAAATGGGGATCGAATTGAAGCATGAAGATTCGCGTGGCGCCATCATCAATGCCATATTCGAGAGCAAGTGCGAAGCTGCGCTCATACAGCCAACCTTTATTATCGATTACCCGGTAGAAATTTCGCCGCTGACGAAATCGCATCGAAGAAATCGAGATGAAGTCGAGCGCTTCGAAATATTCGTCTTCGGGCGCGAGCTGGCCAACGGCTACAGCGAACTTACTGATCCTGAAGAACAGCGGACCAGACTGGAAATACAAGCTCTGAAAAAAGCGGCAGGAAATGAAGACGCGATGCCTCTCGATTTGGATTTCATCATGGCGATGGAATACGGCATGCCACCGACGATGGGCATTGGCATCGGCATAGATCGACTGGTGATGCTGCTTACAGACTCGGCATCAATTCGAGACGTAATTGCATTTCCAACCATGAAACCGCTGCACAAAGATAAAGATGACGATGAGCACTCGCATAAATAATGAGTCTGATTCGCTTCTACGTTCGCCATGAAAAGGTGATTTTGCCAACCGTCGCTGAAACCGAAGCTGGCTTCTATGTGGACGTGGAGCCGATTGACGTATTTGAAATCCGTGCACTTGAAAAATGGCGAGAAGAAATATATTTGCGCCTCGTCAAAGGCAATCCGCTTGTGCCCACACCGGAGCGATCGGACGATCCGGGCTCGGCCATCCTGGAGCGGCTGAATATCACGAAGTGGTCAACATTCGAAACTAGCGCCATCATGTACACCATCCACAGTGGCGGCAGGTACATCTCCATCTATCGCACAGGCAAGGGAGCTAACGGTATGTGGACGCAGGATAATACGGACTTGCGGCAGTTCGCCAGCCGCGCCCCTCTTAGCTGGATCGCCAAAGCGGTTGCGGAAGATGTGATCAAGCAACCAGAAGCAAATCGACCAAAAACAAGTTTGATGTTGGCACCACCGGCGAAACCAGAGTCCACCAAGCAGTAGTAGCAGCGCGGCTTCAGGCTCCGACCGTCATCGCCTCAATGGCTAAGTCGCCAGCTAAAACAAATGGATCATCGGCAGACAAGTAATTCTTAGACTTGATGTGCCAGAGAATTCTTTGTAACTGAATTGGTAAGAGCTCATTTTGTTGAAAGGAAAATATTGACGCGCCGATCAAAACTCGAGCTTCGGTTTCGGTTAGCGGTTCAAAGATCAATTGGATATCTTCTGGTGGCACTTCACCCGTCGTTAAAAGAAAGCGGCAAGCGCGTCCTAGCTCAGGTGAGAGCGCGGATTCTTGTCCCGGAATTGAAGCGGCGACACGCAGGAGGTGAATCAGGTCTCCCAGATCGCCCGTATCCTTGGCGCGCTGCACAAGTTCGATGATCTTCCAGGCTTTTACATTGAACTGCTCTTGCAGCGCATCGGCATAGGCTTTGTCTATTTGCGAGCCGCTGTACACGGTTTCAAAGCGTGAGATGTAAAAGGCTAAAATACCATCGGCACTCAAATCGGCACCAACCGGCAAAAGTTCTAGGAAGAGCGCTTCGGCGCCCTCGTACTGATTCAGCAGCAACGCTGACTGCTGTTCGGTTAAGGCCATGTGTAAGTTAGTGCCTCGCAACACTCCTATTTTATATGGCTGTCGTCTCAAGCAGTCGAAAATGCCGTGAGGATGAAGAACTAAAGGTGAATATGCCGGCAAACGGTACTGGATGATGAAAGAGCGATTAATGTCTCGGAAATTGTCGGGTCGGCATGATAACATCACTAGCAAATTGCCTGCTGGTGACCAGTTCCGAGAATCGAAGAGGTCCTTGTCAATGAGTGTCTACTTGGACAATAGCGCGACAACTCGCGTCAGAGAAGAAGTTATCGAGGCGATGCAGCCCTATCTGACTGAGAAGTGGGGCAATCCATCCTCCATTCATCGCCTCGGTCGCCAGGCAAGAGCCGCCATTGATACAGCCCGCCAACAAGTCGCCGACTTGATTGGCGCTCAAGCAAGCGAAATTCATTTCACTCCGGCCGGAACTTACAGCAATAACGTCGCCATTCTCGGACGCGCACGCTATGTCGAAGAGAACAATCTCGGACGTCACTTGATTACATCTTGCATTGAGCACTCATCAGGGCTCGGACCTTCTAAGCATCTCGCTTCGCGCGGATGGGAAGTAACCTATCTACACGTAGATAAAGAAGGTTTCGTCGATCTCGATCAGCTCAAAGAATCAATCACCGACGAAACAAGCATGATTTCACTGATGTACGCAAACAATGAAGTCGGAACAGTGCAACCGATATATGAGATTGCACAGATCGCACAAGCAAAAAACATTTTCTACCATACTGATGCGGTGCAGGCGGCGGGCAAGATTAAGCTTGATGTGACTAAATTGCCGGCCCAGACTATGAGTCTGTCCGGTCACAAGTTCCATGCACCAAAAGGAATTGGCGTTCTCTACATTCGAAAAGATGCTCAGATTCTGCCGATCATCTTTGGTGGCGGTCAAGAAAAAGGTGTTTTTCCAGGAACTGAAAATCTTGCTAGCATCGTTGCAATCGGCAAAGCAGCTGAACTTGCGGAGCAACATTTGGAAGAGAACTCGAAGAAATTGCGCGCCATTCAAGAGATTATGATCAAGCGTTTGACGCAACTTGATTGCGTCAAATTGACTGGAGCAAAGGATCTCGACCGACGTATTCCAGGCCACGTCAGCGTCATCGTGCACGGCACAGTCGGCGAACAACTAGTAAACGATGCAGACTTCAAAGGCATTTGCATCTCCAGCGTCTCGGCGTGTTCTTCAAGTGGTGTCGATCCCTCGCACGTCCTTAGTTGTATTGGTTTCCCGAAAGAAGAAGTGATGGGCTCTGCGCGTATCACCGCAGGCTGCTTCAATACAGTGGAAGAATGCGATACGGCGGCAGAAGTGCTCAGCCAACTCTTCGCCAAGCGTGCTGCCAAAAATACAGTCGCCCCTGTTTAACAAAATCAGCGCTTGTGTAAACTGCGCATGTGTAATTGGAATCAGAGAACGTAAGCATCCGGTCAAAGAGATCTAGTCCTTGCAACTCGCACAGTTCAAACCTGCAAACCTAACGATTGGTCAGAAAGGTTGGATTCTGATTGCGATTCCACTCGGCTTTGAAATTCTGATCACAGCATCACTTTGGTTTATGTTCCAGCAAGCTGAGCATAAAGCAGTGCAACTATCGCATTCACGCGACATCATATTAAAGTTGGGACATCTCTCCTCTTCCCTATTGGAAGCAAGCGGATCGATGCTAACTTACGCCTACACGAACCGCGCCGGTCTCGTGGAAGCCAGTCGACACTCGGAAGATTCCTGCTTACAAAGCATGAACAACTTGATGCACCTGGCTCAGGGAAATGGCCGCGACATAAGCGAGTATACGCGCCTGAGCATCGCGGTAGATGGTGCTATTCACTTATTGCGAAAATACGAGCAAAAGGATGACAATGTTGGCATGCTTGCCCATGTTGGTGCACTGCGGCAAGAACTACAGGTGGTGCATCAAAACTTTAAAGTGATTGTGCAGCACATTAGCGATGTCGAAAAACAAATCGAATTGCAAGAGAATGATGCTGATCAACAGCTCAAGGCGAATATTCAGGGGCTGCTCCTTTGTTTTGTTGTTGCAAGTGTTGTCATCTCCGCACTGCTAGCCAGATTCTTCTTTGCAAATATCGCGTCCAGATTGAACAAAATCGAAGAGAACTCAAGGCGAATTGGATTCCGCGCCGAATTGCCGGCGCCGCTGCTCGGCGACGACGAGTTGGCAAAGTTAGATCGGAGCTTGCACCAGGCAGCCGACGATCTAGCGGCAGCAGAATCGAAAAAGCAATTGATGATCGCTATGATCAGTCATGATTTGCGCTCACCACTTTTGTCTTTGCAGGGAACACTGGCTTTGCTTCTGGCAGGCTCATGTGGCGTCATCCCAGACAAGGCCCAAACGAGAGTAGAAAAGGCTGAGCGCAGTCTGGAAAGGTTGATCGCTATGATCACAGATTTTTTGGATCTGGAAAAATTTAGCGCCTCGGATGCAGTGCTAAATTTGCAACTGACACCGACAATGTTTCAGAAAATTTTCGACGAATCGATGCTATCAGTCGAAACACTGGCTCAAGAACGATTTATCGAAATAGTTTGCACCGGCGGAGAGACCGAGCTAATTGTCGACTTAAATCTGATCATTCGTTTGCTGACGAATTTGCTCTCCAATGCCATAAAATTTTCAGAACCAAATTCGAAAGTTGAAGTTGGATCAGGCTACGAGACAGGCGGTACATTCATCACTGTCACAGACCATGGCAGCGGCATTGACGCCAAATCGATTGACAGCTTGTTCGAACCATTTTTCCAAACCAAAGAAGGCGCGAAAAAAGGCAATAGTTCAGGACTCGGACTAGCTGTATGCAGAGAAATTGCCAGGAAGCATCAGGGCGAAATTACAGCACGTAGCAAAATTGGCGTCGGCACCGTTTTCCGCATCGCCATTCCAGGAGCAGCAGGAGAAGCAAAACCAGCACACGCACCAAGACTCGATTCAGCGCCAAAATCAGACTCGGAGTTAAGACTAGATTCCGCGCCAGATTAAAAGGTCGGTATCTCCTCTGCGGAGACTGACAATTCATATGTTAAGCAAAAAACGCGGCACCGGAAGATCCCGGAAACGCGTACAGCATGCCATTTTTCAGATTCGAGAAAGTCCCAAAACCCTGATGTAATACAACTTTACTTAACTAAAGTAAGTGCTCCACTGGAGGGTATCCACCCTTTTAATTTCTGAAAATAATCCAAAACAGGGTTAGATACACGCCAATTAAATACCAGCACCATGCAAGAAAATATCGACTGCGTCAGAGGATGCGTTGACCGTGGAGACGCCTGATCCGATGTGCACCACATTGCCGTTGTGGACTAGATTTCCGCTGGATGGTCTTTTCACTCCAGTCAGCGTTGCTTCGAACATTGGCACATTCTGATTGCGTTCCATTTGCTTTTCCAATTTGGCTAGTTTATCTCGCAAGCACTTAATCGCTTCCGCTTCGATATCTGGAACCGGATCACTGACGCGCACACCTTCGCGGAAGATGACGCGACCTGGCACGCCGACGACGATACAGTGATCTGGAACTTCTTTCAGCAGAATCGAACCGGAAGCCACCTGGACATTATTTCCGACAACGAATCCACCGAGAATTTGTGCACCACTGCCGACTACAACGGAATTTCCGAGAGTAGGATGGCGCTTGGTGTCTCGAGAAAGGGCGCCCATACGGGCCGCCGCCTGAGCCCCAAGAGTGACACCTTGATAGAGAACGCAATCATCACCGACTTCTGCAGTTTCGCCGATCACGACACCCAATCCATGATCGATGAAAAGTCGGCTGCCGATTTTTGCACCAGGATGAATTTCGATGCCGGTTAGAAAACGTCCAAATTGAGAGACGCTTCTGGCGACGACGCGTAAGAATTTGTTTTTGGTCTGCCAGAGCTGATGGGAGACCCGATAGATCAAGATGGCGTGAAACCCAGGATAACAGAGGAAAACTTCGGCGCGGCTGCGAGCAGCTGGATCTTTGATCAGAATGTTTTCGACTTCTTCCTTTAAGCTCATGCAGTTCGCCTCGATGTGAGATTTCGGACAGTTCGACTTAAGGATTCCGTGGATGGTGGTTCGCGATCTTACTTGCTTACAGCGGCGACTGGCTCATTGGAGATTGAGTTAGCCGAAGCAATATCAGGCACCAGATCATTGAACAGTGCAGTGGAGAGGTAGCGCTCGCCTGTGCTGGGTAAAATAATCACGATTGTCTTGCCTTTGTTCTCCGGACGTTTTGCAACTTCGACAGCAGCAAAAGCAGCTGCACCACTACTGATACCACAGAGCAAACCTTCTTCTGCGGCAAGACGTCTGCCCCAAGTCAAAGCTTGATCGTTGGTGACTTGAAAGACTTCGTCAATAACTGAAAGGTCTAAAACACCAGGCACAAAACCAGCGCCGATACCTTGAATTTTATGGGGACCCGGCTTCAAAGGCTCACCCTTCAAAGTTTGTGTCAGAATCGGACTGTCCGCTGGTTCCACCGCTATGATCTGCACACTTGGTTTTCTCTCTTTCAAGACTTGACCGACACCAGTGATGGTGCCTCCGGTGCCCACTCCAGCAATGAAGATGTCGACTTTGCCGTCTGTGTCGCGCCAAATTTCTTCACCAGTTGTTTCGCGATGAATCTTTGGATTGGCAGGATTATCAAACTGCTGAGGCATGAAAGAATTCGGAGTCGTTTTCAGAAGTTCAGCGGCTTTGTTGATCGCTCCGCGCATGCCCTCTGTTCCTGGCGTCAAGACAACTTCAGCACCGAGGGCAGCCAACAATTTCCGACGCTCAACTGACATTGTGTCGGGCATCGTCAAAATCAATTTGTACTGTCTGGCAGCTGCAACAAAAGCCAGAGCAATGCCAGTGTTGCCAGAAGTCGGTTCAATCAACGTCGTGTGACCACGTTTGATCAAGCCAGCTTTTTCAGCTTCGTTGATCATCGAAACGCCAATTCTGTCTTTAATTGAACCTAGCGGATTGCGCCACTCCACCTTCGCGGCAACTACCGTATCGGCAGACAGTTCACTCGTTACGCGATTCAGTCTTACCAGAGGCGTGTTACCAATCAACTCAGTGACATCGTTAGCAATGGCCATGGTTCTGCTCCTGCATTCTTCGAAACGCTCACAATTATCCGCCGCAGGCGTCAAAGATGTAAGCGAATTTTTTCAAATATAATACTATTGATTGCTTAAAATTACTTGGCCAAGCACCTTTCCAGCTCTGCGCGCAGATGCTCCTTCTCTTGCATCGAAACTCCGACATGCACCCACTGAACGATCCCGTTTTTGTCGACTATAACTGTCTGGGGAAGTGACTCGACCAGAAAATCCTGATCGAGTTGATGTGAGCCTCTAACGCCGACCAAATCAATTTTTGCATCCTGCAAATATTGTTTGGCAGTGTGCCAATCATCGTCGTCACTAACAGCCAAGACAACAACGCCTCGGTCTCGAAAGTCGTGAGCTACTTCTGCCAACATAGGCAAACTAGTTCGACAAGGTGCACACCAGGTTGCCCAAAAATCCAGGACGACAACAGACTTTCCTTTGAATGAGGAAAGTTGAATCGGAGCACCATCAAAAGGTTGAATTGATATGCTGGGGACTGGCTTTTGAACAAGCTTCTCCGAAGGATAGTGCACTTTAGAAAGATTGAGCATGGCCATCGCCGCTAATGCACCGAACAACGCAAACACTCCCAGCGTGATTGCTTGCACGATGATTGCGCGCACAAGTGGAAGTCCGTGCGCGATTCTCAGTCCAATCACAGCCAGGCAAAACGACCATATTAGACCCATAAGTGCAGTCTGTGGAGTAGCAAACAAGACCGCGGGCAACAACGAATAGGCGCCGACAATAACAACGCGTTTGAACGTCGCTTTGCCCCCAACTTTTTGCCCCAGTCGTGCCCCACATAGCGCATATAGACAGCAGAAGAGAACGGCTCCCAGAGAAACCGTCAAAACCATTTGAGCAAGCGTGGTCGGTGTAGAAGGTAAGCTCAGAACGCCGTCAACAGAGGCGCGAGCAAGACAAAACAGGAAGGCGATTACAGAGACAAAAAGTACCGACCACCCTATTTTCTGCTCCAAAAGAACTGCGGCGAAAAATCGGCTCGGCTTGGTAATTAGAAATAGAAATTTTCCTGTCGTCTTCAAATCCATACCAACCGTTTAATCCGAAGATAGCTTATGCAGCAAGCTGCCAGCATAATCACAATCAGTATCACAGGCGATGGCACGGAACAGCATCAGAAATGCGAAATCTACTCTTCGCCAGCGTGTTCTTGTTCGCTTTGACGAGCCAGTTCTTCAACGTGAGCGACAACGCGCTCGAACTCATCATCGCTTTCGATGGTTTGGAAAATTGATTGGTCTTCGCGTTGAATCAAACGCATGATCACAAGCGAACCTTCTTCTTCTTCGGCATTTTCGCTTTTCACGTCGCCCATCTTCAGAAGCAAAGCGTATTCCTGATTATCAAACTCAAATATGTCAAGGATCTGACAAGAGTAGGAATGTCCGTCTTCTCCTTCAAGCGTGATCATCGCTTCATCTTGCTGAGTCTGTGTTTCGTTGTTCATTGCAATTCCTCAAGTTTTTGCTTACAGGCCAGGGCGGCAAGTGTTTTTAGCTCTTGTTCAGTTCCCAAGGCTATTAGTTCATCACCGTCCTGGAAGATCAGTTCGGGAGACGGATTGGTCATCAGCTTACCACTTTGATTCACCGCGAGGATCATAGCGCCTGATGTTTGTTTTATGTTGGCGTCCTTTAAGGTCAGTCCAACCATAACTGAATGCTGGTCAAGAGCGACCTGCTCCATGCGCAGGTCATAAGCAGAGCTGTGCATGACCACATCGAGAAACTCGGTGACGAGAGGATGCGTGACAGCTGTAGCCATTCGCCGACCACAAATTACGTAGGGCGAAATAACCATAGTCGCCCCAGCTCTTCGCAACTTGGCTTCAGAACCGGGATTTGCAGCTCTTGAGACGATGGTAATGTTTTCGTTCAGGCCCTTTGCAGAGAGTGCAATAAAGGTATTAGCAGTATCGTCAGGCAGGCAACAGACGATGCCGTTGGCCTTTTCGATTTGTGCTTCGAGCAACGTCTCGTCGTTGGACGCATCACCGAGTAGCACGAGCAACCCCTCTCCCTCTGCCTTTCTGACACGTTCAGGATCCATCTCGAGGATGACAAACGGAATTTTGTTCTGACGAAAATGTTTCGTTACTTCTTGCCCGGTGCGACCGTAACCGCAAACGATCTGGTGCCCAACGAGCTTGACAATTCTATGTTTCATGCGCCTGGTACCAAAGTTCAGTTCTAGAAAGATTTCGACCATGTCAGAGAGGACATACAAAACTATACCGGCACCAACAAGAATCAAGATCACTGTGTAGATTTTTCCCGAATCTGACAGCGCGTGGGTTTCTCCATATCCAACGGTTGTAACGGTGATTACCGTCATATAAAGTGCGTCGAGAAATTTCCAATGCTCGACCAGCATGAAGCCGATAGTACCGACCAGGATCAAGACCCAGAGCCGAACTATATCGTTAACGAAACGTTGTAAAAGAGAACTATTCAAGAATCAGGTGAAGACCAGTCAGGGTGCGCATACGAAAAGTATCATAAACGAGAGAGGCAAAGGTGCTCGAAGCATCTATCCTATAGCTGTTAAGATCTAAATTCGTTGTCGGACCTTAGCCGACCCAGTCAGATCGCGCCAGCACTTTGCTGCATGCAAGTGTCCAAGCCTATGGAGTTTCAATGAGCACAGTACTTACAGCCAAAGAAGGACGAGTCGTCCAAGTGATCGGGCCCGTCATTGACGTAGAGTTTCCAGACGGCCGTCTGCCAGAAATCTACAACGCTCTTGAGATCACCGGTAAAAATCCATCCTCCGGTGAAGATATTAAGATCATTTGCGAAGTGCAGCAGATGCTCGGTGACAACCGCGTCAGAACTGTAGCTATGAGCTCGACAGACGGTCTCACACGTGGCGTCAAGGGCACCGATACAGGCAGCCCAATCACGGTGCCAGTCGGCAAGGGCACTCTCGGTCGCATCCTCAACGTTCTCGGTGAGGTAGTGGACGAAGGCGGTCCGCTCACAACTACTGAGCGTTGGCCGATTCACAGACCATGTCCTACGCTGACAGAGCTTCAAGTTGACACGATCGTTTTCGAAACTGGTATCAAAGTAGTCGATCTTCTCGCACCGTATATCAAAGGTGGAAAGGTCGGTCTCTTCGGCGGAGCCGGAGTAGGCAAGACAGTTATCATCATGGAATTGATTCACAACATCGCATCGAACCACGGTGGATACTCCGTGTTTGGTGGAGTGGGCGAACGTACACGTGAAGGTAATGACCTCTGGCACGAAATGAAAGAGTCTGGCGTTATCGACAAAGTAGCGCTAGTTTACGGTCAGATGAACGAGCCACCAGGCGCCAGAATGCGTGTTGGTCTGTCAGCCTTGACGGTTGCAGAGTACTTCCGTGACGTAGCTCGTCAAGACGTTCTGCTATTCATTGACAACATCTTCCGATTCGTACAAGCAGGTTCTGAAGTATCAGCGCTGTTAGGACGTATGCCTTCAGCCGTTGGATACCAGCCAACATTAGCTAACGAGATGGGTGAACTGCAAGAGCGCATTACATCCACAAAGAACGGATCGATTACATCGGTACAAGCTGTATACGTACCTGCGGACGACTTGACTGACCCAGCGCCAGCGACAACATTCGGTCACCTTGATGCAACAACAGTATTGAGCAGACAGATCGCTGAACTAGGTATCTATCCAGCTGTTGACCCGCTCGCCAGTACAAGTACAGCCTTGAAGCCTGAAATCGTTGGACAAGAGCACTATGACGTCGCTCGCGGCGTTCAGCAGACCTTGCAACGTTACAAGGACTTGCAAGACATCATCGCGATTTTGGGTATGGACGAACTTTCAGCTGACGACAAAATCACAGTAACGCGCGCCAGAAAAATTCAAAAATTCTTGAGCCAACCATTCAACGTGGCAGAAGTCTTCACTGGCTTGAAAGGTAAATATGTACCGGTAAAAGACACAGTTGAAGCATTCAAACAGATCTTGGCCGGCGATCACGATGACATGCCTGAACAAGCGTTCTACATGGTTGGTGGTATCGACGAAGCGAGAGCAAAAGCCAAAGAGTTGGCTGAATCCTAAGTTCGGAGCCCATGAAAAAGAAAAATCAACCAACGCCTGCAACACCCGGAATCGAGACACCAGCCAAAATAGGCACTCGCGATATCTTCTTGTTCGGGCGTCTGGAAAATGAGATCACCTTACCGGTGATCAAAAAGCTGATCAAGCTCAACAAACTTGATGCCCAGCTGCCAATCAATTTGTACATCAACTCGGCTGGGGGCAACGGTTACAACGCCGATGCAATCATCGCGATGATGCATTCTTTGCAATCGAAAGTTAACACCATCTGCTTGGGGCACGCACTTTCGGGAGCTTGTGAAATCCTCGCTTCTGGCACCGGCACCAGATCTGCTTACGAATTCTCCACCCTCATGTTTCACCAAACTTTGTGGGAAGCTGATGGCGACATCACAAACTTGGAGATTCAGGCTGCTCAGGGTAAACGTTTCCGCGATGCTCAAATCGAGCTATTGCACCGTTGCACCGGGCAAGAAAAATCCGTGGTCAAAAAAGACATCGAACGCGATCACTACATGTCAGCGCATGAAGCACTCGAATACGGCATCATCGACAGTGTCTTAACTCACGAACGCTTAAAGAACGGAAGCGGCGAACCCAGACCAACTGGAACCGTTTCAAGAAAAAAACTGAGTGCTAAAGTGGCTGATCTCGGGTCGCAAAAATCCGCACCAAAATCAACACGCAAAACACCAGGCCGTCCAAAAACCGGCAAGGGCAGATAGGAGAATATTGCAATGGCAGGCGCTTTGACTCTAAAAATCATCACTCCAGAACGCGTTGTGCTCGAACAGGCGGTGGATGAAGTTTCGGCTCGCGCAATCGACGGTGAACTTTCGATCTTGCCTAATCACCAACCACTGATCACAGCTCTGGCTATAGATGTTTTACGATACAGAGTGCAGGGCGTTGAGAGTATCGCAGCGGTCATCGGCGGACTGATGGAAGTTGGTGAAAACCAAGTTACTATCCTCAGCGACGTTGCCGAGTTGGACACGGAAATCGACGAAGCAAGAGCGCTTGATGCGAAGGCCAAAGCCGAAGCAGAGAAGACCCAGAAGACCGACAAGCTAGACCTCTATCTCTCCGAGATGGCGATGTCTAGAGCTGTTGCCAGACTGAAGGCAGCTGAGATGTCGAAGCAACGTCGTCGTCGCCAGGTCTAGTTCTGAAGCCCTATGTGTCTTCAGTTTTTGAACACCGATAGGGTCGATTTCACTAGTGTTTCAGGCTCTCGCCCACATACCATGTGAATAGTCGCATCGGACAATTGTGCTGACATTGTTGTCGAAGTGCCACCATCAAGATTTAGTGCTTCAACGCAGCCAAGCTTTTTCATGAGCCCGGCTAGTTCAGCCAAGGTCAAACCCGCTGAGAACTCATCCTGACGCTTGCTTGCAACGCAAAGAAGGAGTGCATAGTGACCGTTCTCAGTGATACCAATAGCGGTGCGCGCAGCGGGCTTGTTAACGCCAATGGAATCCACTACTTTGCCGTCTGCTTCTGTCCTGACGAATGCCTCTTCCTTGTCGGTGATGTTGGGCAGCAATTGAGGTCCGGCCTGGATTGCGTGCAATATTGTTCTATCTCGGGGAACGGGAGTGAAGTGCGGCGCAATACTGAGCTCAAGTTTGCCACTTTTGTCTTTCAGAATTCTAAGTTCGCTGCGCTTATAAATGGATTCAAGGAACGGTTTCAACTTTGAGTTTTCTGTCAGAGCCTTATTCTTGTGCGGATCGCATAGCAGCTGCCCGGATACGGTGACATAACTTGTGCTCTCGCCGTTAGTCAAATTAAAAAAGGCACCATTGACGCTGGCGATGGCTTGGACACGGCGAGTGGTGGCAGTCGTGGTAGCTGTGGGCTTGTTCACAACCGGCTTGATCTGCCAGGTTTTCTTAGTCAAATCGACCACCAACAGGAACGCGTTACTGCCATCGGCAGTTTTGAATTCAAAATATTGGAGTCCGTCGGCTTTTTTCATCCGCTCCGACGGACTCAAATCCTTCCAGCTTGTGATCTTCTCCACAGTCGTATTCTCGGCAGCCAAGACAGTTCTACACATTAGCAGGGCAAGACTCAGTGCAACTATGATATTCGGGATTTCCACTTTCTGAAGATTCATGATTTGCTGTTGCTCTCTTTTTCTGCTGGCATATCGAAAGACAAATCAGACGGCACGATAGGATCGATGTCTTGAGCGTGGCGAATTTCAGCCTCGGCTAAAGTATCGTCACTATGCCGATGATAATAAAATGCGCGAGCAAGGAAGAAATGAGCATTTGCACCATCTAGCTCGATGGCGCGATTTAAATCGTTCAACGTCTCAGTTGATTTCCCGAGTTGTTGACTGACTCTAGCTCGTTGAAAATACAATGTCGCATCTTGTGGACGGAGTGTGATCTGAGCATCGAGCTCACGCAGATCCCGACGCGCATCCTTCAAAGATACGTAAGGACGTCCCTTTTGAGCAGTTTCCACCCATTCAGGTTGCCCACTGAATCCCGACAATAGAATAACCGCACCAGCCGAATTAAGAAGACCACTATATGTGGTGCCGGCGCGAAAGTAACCGACTTCGTTCTCAGCAATATTGCGCGCAGCAGTTTCATACGCTTCAAGAGATCTCTGATTGTTACCCAAACTAAGAGTAGCCGTACTGCCAACTCTAGGCTTGGTCTCACGTTCAACGGGTCCCGCACCAAATTTCGACGCACTGATATCAGCAGCAGCTACTCGCACCGCTTCGATTCGAGATTCGAGGCTCGAAGGTTCGGCGTCTTTAACATTTAGCGATACGGCGGTTTTCAGTGTTTCGACGATTTTCGGTGTTTCTGCGACTTTCGGCGAGCCGCTAGATCTATACGTGGAGACAAGTTTAGTGTTGAGGCGCATTGCCTTCTCGTAGTTGAACACTGACAACTCTATGTTATTTAGCTTGGCGTAGGCTGTGCCTTTCCAGAGATAGACGTTATAGTCCATGGCTCCTTTTGCTAATGCTCGATCAAAATCGACAATCGCTTCCTTGTAGTTACCAACGCAAAAGAAACTTTGTCCTCGTCTAAAGTAAGAATTGACGTCATTTGCATCGTCGCTAATCGCGGCAGTAAAACTCGATATGGCATTGGCGAAGTTCTTGTGCATCATCTGCTCGCAACCACGCGCAAAGTTGGCTGCAGAGCTTGTGGTTTGACCAAGAGCGGGTGAAACGATACAGCCAAGGCTGATCAAAATTATCGGAAGTCTCATCACACTTTTCATTGCAGGTCCCATCGATGTAATCAATCACATTAAAGTCTAACAGCAAAAAACCGCCTGCATTAACAGGCGGTTTTTCAATCATGCAGACGCACGTTCAATTAGCCCAGGTTTACCCAGACGCTCTTGATGTTTGTGTACAGGTCGATTGAGTGCTTACCGAGTTCGCGTCCGTAGCCGCTCATTTTGTAGCCGCCGAAGGGAATAGCTGGGTCAAGCATGTTGACGCAATTTACCCAAACTGTGCCCGCTTTGATTTGAGCAGCAAGCTTGTGAGCTTTCTTGACGTCGCTTGTCCAGACCGCACCAGACAAACCATAAGTGATCTTATTAGCTTGTTCTGCTACTTCTTCAACGGTGTTGAATGGAATTACTGCAAGAACCGGTCCAAAGACCTCTTCTTGAGCAATACGCATATCGTTGTTGACGCCCGTGAAGATTGTTGGTTTAACGAAATAGCCTTTAGCCAAGTCGCCAGCAGGAGCGTCTCCGCCGCAAGCAACTTGAGCGCCTTCTTTCTTAGCGATATCGATGTAGCTCAAGATACGATCTTGCTGATCTTTCGATACTTGAGGACCAATCTGTGTCTTCTCATCCATACCAGGACCTTGCTGCATCTTTGCGACGCGAGCCAAGAGCTTGCTCATGAATTCATCGTGAATTGATTTTTCCAAGAACAGTCTGGAACCAGCGCAACAAACTTGTCCTTGATTGAAGAAGATACCTGTAATGGCGCCCTTAACGGCTGCATCGATATCAGCATCGGCAAAAACGATGTTTGGAGCTTTGCCACCGAGTTCGAGAGAAACTCTCTTCAAATTGCCGATTGAAGCTCTGACGATTTCGCGACCAGTCTTGTCTTCGCCAGTGAATGCAACTTTATCGATATCCATGTGACTGGAAATCGCGGAACCTGCTGAATCAGCACCATATCCAGTGATGATGTTGACGACGCCTTCAGGGAAGCCGGCTTCAAGAATCAATTCACCGATTCTCAATGCAGTCAGTGGAGTCTGTTCAGCTGGCTTGAGAACGATTGCGTTGCCGCAAGCTAGAGCTGGACCAAGTTTCCATGCTGCCATCAGCATCGGGAAGTTCCATGGAATGATTTGTCCAACAACGCCAACTGGTTCACGCAACGTGTAGGTGAACATATTTGGATTAGCATTGATCGTTTCGCCTTCGATCTTTGTTGCCCAGCCGCCATAGTAGCGGAAGGTTTCGATCGTCTGTGGAACGTCGACATGCTTCGACTCGTTGATTGGCTTACCGTTATCGAGAGTCTCGAGTTGAGCCAACTGATCGGCATTCTTCTCAATCAAATCAGCGAGTTTGAACATCAATTTAGCGCGTTGAGCAGTGCTCATCTTGCGCCATGGTCCTTCTTCTACAGCTTTACGAGCTGCCTTAACAGCTTTGTCCACGTCAGCTTTAGAACCTTCTGCAACTTTACCGATAACTTGATCAGTTGCTGGATTGCGAGTTTCAAAGGTCTTGCCAGATTCGGCATCTACCCACTTGCCATCGATGAGTAGCTGTTTGTCCTTAGTGAGGAAATCCTTGCAAAGTAATTCTTTTTCTACGACGGCCACGGTTAGACCCTCCAGAGAGTGATGATGAGCATCCCGTGAAAGCCAAGCTTCACGTTCGATGGAGATAATAATCCTCTATAAAGCAACGTTTTCTTAATCTCTTAAGCTTGCTCTAACTTTGTTTCGATTGCAGATGAGTTCATGATTTCAGTCCACACACTTAGTAGACAGAGATTAATAAAACGCCCCATTGTCAAGCAGGCGGACACCTCTCCTATTTAGAGCGATATCGCTCCACGATTTTCCGGAGCGATATCGCTTCGAATTTCCTCCGACCGATATCGTTCGACATTTTGGCAGAACGATATCGCTCCGCATTGTGTTGCACCGATATCGCTCTAAATCCTAGTACTGAACGGAAGTCGCACATAGTGCCAATCCGCATCAAAAAATTCATCTGCTGCAATTGAACTTTTTTCTCAATTTCGACGTTTATCTAATTAGTAATAGAAATTGAGGATTGATGTCGATGGAAGAAATTCATCTCGAAGCAGCAGAATTCACAAGGCTATCTTTAGAAAATTTTTTCAAACAATTTGCAAATGAGAAAGAGTGCCTACGAGCGATTCCCTCACTTTGCAGAGCCTGCAAACTTCTCGTTGAAACCGACGAACGCTGTTTTGTGTGCCCAAAATGCAAAACAAAAACATGGCGAACCGCTGCTACATATTTTCACGGATTGCAGAAATTAATGCCTACATTTGCTTGGATATGGCTCCATGAAGATCGTGCCACTATTAGCATAAACAAGTTCGCAGAGCTGTTTGAAATCCCATACTCTAGCGCCTGGGACGCAAACGCAAAAATGAAAGCCGTACTGGAACAGGAAATGAACAAACACGACGTATTCGAAGTGGTATCAAATATATTTGACAAAGTGATCTGCAAACGAACTGTGCAAAGCTCGGCGGGGAAACATCCGAACTATGAAGAAGACGAACTCGAAGAGACCGACTTAGAAGAGCTTGAGGGCATGGATTCGGATCAGAAGGCGGTGTACGCGGAACTCAAATCGCAGCCAATCGAGTTTGATGTTTTGTATCATCGGTCAGGGCTGTCGATTGCTAAATTTGGAGCAGCTCTGACAATGCTCGATATTAATGGAGTCGCGAAACGGCATCTAGGCGATCAATTTTCGCTGAAGAAGACAACTCCAACCACGATTGTGAGTGGCAATGAGCTGGAAACTATTCACCAGTTCCTCGCCTATGCAAAAAACTTTCATGGCGTCAGCAGAAAGTATCTGCAGCGCCATCTGGCTGCCTTCTGGACGCTGTGGGGCGTCAACCGATGGAGTACGCAGACGTTGCTGCAAACAATCATGAAATACGGACGCTTAAGTCGCGCTGATATATTGGCTTATCACTCGCCAAAGAAGGTGCGCATACATTGCTCGCCCTGAACAGAATTATCTCAATCCTGATCCCTGGTTGATGATACCAGTGGTGTTGTTGGTTGCAGCTCCCTGGTTGTTAAAGCCAGGGTTGTTTGAAGCGGGATTAGTCGAAGTGTTCGGATTAGAAGCCGATAGTGGTGTCAAATTCAAGCTGGTGTTGCTCAATCCGGTTAAGTTGATCGAGCTGAGACTCTTGCCCTGGCTGTTCAGACCGTTTGTGCCACTGTAACTCTGGATGTTCGTATTAGGGGTATTGTTGATTTGATTGGCGAACACTCCTGTTCCCCCACGCACCGTCGGGTATGCTAGCGGACTAGCAGGGTTCGGATAGGTGGGAGTATTGAAGGTCTGTGGATTTCGAAACGTGTAAGAACTGAAGCCGCGTGTGGCACCAAAGTTAGAACTTGATCCAAAGTTGTTACTTGCAGTCTGCGCGATAGCACCACTTCCGCAAGTCGCCATCAAGACTGCGCCGAGCAAATGAACGTTAGTTCTATTCATCTGAGCCTCCACATAATACTTTCGAATGGTCTAAGCGAATTTCGGTTGCAATCCACCAGGAGACGTATCAGGTGGTTCCTGCTGCTTGTCTGGCGTCTTTTCTGATTCTTGAACCAAGAGCTTGCCACCATCGAGTACGTAGGTCAGTGGTGGCGCTATGCCACTACTATCATCGTTGCTTCCGACCGTCGAAATTACATTACCTGTATTACGATTCACTTCCTCGATTATTGCGTCAACTTGCGCCTTGTCCAAAGTCTCTTTCTCAAGCAAGACTTTGACGATCGCATCCATATGAGTACGATGCGATAGGAGCAGATCTTTTACACGAGTGTAGTTTTCGCTAACAAGTCTGGTTACTTCTTCGTCAATGATTGTGGCTACATTTTCACCATAATCACGTTCATGTCCGAATTCTCGGCCGAGGAAAACATGATCGTGTCGCTTGCCGAAGGTCATCGGACCAAGCCTATCGCTCATACCAAACTCAGTTACCATGCGGCGAGCAAGCTTGGTGCTTTTCTCCAAGTCGTCTTGAGCGCCAGTTGTGATTTCATCGTAAATGATCTCTTCGGCAACTCGTCCGCCGAGACTGACTCCAATTTGGTCGATCAATTGCGATCGCGTCTGAGTAAGAATGTCTTCCTCTGGAAAGAACATCGTTAAGCCAAGCGCGAATCCACGCGGGATGATGCTAACTTTGTGGAGCGGATGAGCGTTCTTTAGCAAGATGCACATCAGTGCATGCCCTACTTCATGGTATGCCGTCATCTCTTTTTCTTTGCCTGAGATAATTCTGGTCCGCTTTTCTGGACCGGCGATTACTTTATCAATTGCCAGCTCAAGGTCAAGCATTTCGATCTCGCGTTTGTCTCCTCGAGCAGCAATCAAAGCGGCTTCATTGATAAGGTTGGACAAATCAGCGCCAGTGAATCCCGGTGTTCTGCGCGCAAGCACTCTCAGTTCGACATCTTTCGAAAGCGGTTTGCCACGCGAATGCACGTTGAGGATTTGCTCACGACCAAGAACATCTGGTCTGTCGATAACAACCTGACGGTCAAATCTGCCTGGACGCAGAAGAGCAGAGTCCAAAATGTCAGGACGGTTCGTTGCCGCAATGACGATGATCCCTGTCGTGCCCTCAAATCCGTCCATCTCGACTAGGAGTTGGTTCAAAGTCTGTTCGCGTTCATCGTGTCCGCCGCCTAGACCAGCGCCGCGCTGTCGGCCCACTGCATCGATTTCATCAACGAACACAATACAAGGTGCATGCTTTTTGGCTTGATCGAACAAATCTCGAACTCGCGAAGCACCAACGCCGACAAACATTTCCACAAAGTCTGAACCAGAAATACTGAAGAATGGCACTCCAGCTTCGCCCGCAACTGCCTTAGCAAGCAAAGTTTTACCAGTTCCAGGAGCACCAACTAAAAGAACACCGCGCGGAATTCTCGCACCAAGTGCTTGAAACTTTTCAGGACTCTTTAGGAAGTCAACGATTTCCTGGAGTTCTTGCTTTGCTTCATCGATACCAGCAACATCGGCAAAGGTAACTTTAACCTTGTTGTCGACCATAAGTTTCGCTCTGCTACGACCAAAGCTCATCGCTTGATTGCCACCAGATTGAGCACTTCTGAACATGAATAAGAATCCAACTAATAAAAGTATCGGTAAGAAAAAGGAGCTGATCATGCTGAACCAAAAGCTCGATTTATCCGGCTCTTTGATATCGAGCATGATGCCGGCTTTATTGAACTCTTTGATCAAATCTTCTTTCGATTCGTTCGGTACTGTGACGGCTTTGTCTCGCTCGGAACCAGCCATCTTCACCTGGATGATTGACTCTCCATTCGTCATGGTGACTCGCTGAATAGCGTCAGCTTTACCCTCTCGAATGATGTTTTGTAATTGCGAATAGGTCAACGGTTCATCATGCTTGCTGATACTGGTCAGCGAAAACACAAACACGACTAACACTAATAGTAAAAAGAAAACGGCCCAAGTCGTTCCGTACTTCCGCATAATCTTTGCTCCAGAATCCTCGTCATCAAATTATATCACGCTACAGCGTATGCTCTAACCCAGCACCTGCCTGGCTTTCGAGCGTTCGCAACCCACACTAATTCATTTATAATTAGCAAATCAGTATCTCTATCAACGATCGCAGCGCTTGACATCCGTTCCTGGTTGAAAATTAGTCTTCCGGCACTGTCGCTGATCGAACACCGGAAAGGCTTAAAATCAGTTGTCGAAAGCAATTTTCGCAGGTTATGCAAAAACTTTTGATCTTCGGATTTCACCCTTCGCTCCTCAAAAGCGGCTACCAGAGGAACTAAACGCTGCTGTCGTCTAATTCAAGTTGTATCCTAGAAGAAAATCTTTTACCGATTATCAAGCAATCGTTACAAATTAGGCGATTTATGCTGGCATGAAATCGGCTGAGATTGCCGAAATCGACAAGTGGTGCGTCGGATTGGTCCGGACTCGAATCTTCTCACTTAGCCCTATCCCTGGTACCCACAGGACCTCAGACTGATCAGCCAGCACAAGACCCTGCCAGGACTTCAGATCAGTTTTATTGCTTCGTAGATATCTCTTGAGACTGACGGTTTGCAACATTCCTAGCGGATTGATGCGGTCGCTTTGATCGCTCTTCCTGAACACGAGAGGGCGGTCGATATAACTCAGATCGGCAAACGCAGTCATGTCACTGCGGTTCGGGAAGTTCACTGGTGACGGTCCCGTCCAAGCCTCGACGTTGAAGACCTGCCCCAGTGACAACAACATTGTGCGGCCGGGTAAAGCAAGATTGACGGCAGCGAAATCGAGCTTGGCAGTACTCGGGAGCCTGTCGATCCAGGAAATCTTATCAACGTCTACATTGATGTCCCAGCTTTGATCAAGAGTAGTTCTCTTCGCCTCGATCGGGTTTGCCATCATATTTAGTACCGTCTGCACTCGTTCAAACGACACTTCAATGTTCCGATATTCAAAAGCTTTGGCGAGAGCACGGCGCTGCAACGCCACATGCGCCGAGAGGAATTGCGTCGTAGACCAGGTGCTATCGTCGATGGCACCAAGCTGATCAATGAATTGAAGCGTCGCCTCGTTCAAATAATTTTCGTCTACTGAAACTAGCTCTCGAAGCCGTTCAACTTGTCGACCCATGGCAGGGAAGCGAGTCAGGCACAGCGGAATCACCTGATTGCGGAGAAAATTCCGGGCGAACTTGTCGCTCCGATTCGACGAGTCGATACGAGCTGAAACATTGTTGAGCTTTAAGAACTGATCAACTTCAGTACGTGTACAAGCCAACATCGGGCGCAGCAGCCAGATGCCATTGCGCATCTGATGAGCGCTCCTGATTCCGGTCAGACCTGTCGGGGAGGTGCCTCGAAAGATCCGAAAAAGCAGTGTTTCAACTTGATCGCTGCTGTTGTGAGCCAGCAAAACAAATTTGCTGTTTGCTGCTTGGGCACAGCTGAACAAGAAATCGTATCTGGTGGCACGGAGGTTCGATTCGGATGCACCTGGATCGACGTTGGCTGCTTCATAGACATCTAGAGGTAGAGACAACGTCGTGCATAACTGTTTGCAGAAATGCTCATCTTGATTCGATTCCTCGCCTCGCAACTTGTGGTTAACGTGACAAGCTCTGAGTTTAAAGCCGAACTGCTTTGATACCATGCTTAAAGCTAAAAGTAATGCAGTCGAATCGGGACCACCAGAAAGCGCAGCGATGACAACTACCTCTGCAGAAAAATGCACTGCCTCTGGAAGGTTGTTCAGAGCAGCACAAATTTTGGCAAGGAGCTGGCTTGGCGTGTTTAAATGGAAGTCCATACGCTTCTTACGGATGATTGAGGCCAGGGTAGGCTATCCTACCAGTAAGGTGATGTAATTGGTCAAAAGAGATGGAATGATGAGAATCCAACCGTTCTCGAGCACATACACTGCCAGTTTTACTTCTAAATTGGCAGCTGCAAGTTTCATTACTCTCGCGACAATGCAACTTGCTTACGCGGACGAATCGATGCCGCCTACTCACGAGCCGTTGAAGGGCGGAGTAGAGGATACAAATGTAGTGCCCAGCAAAGAAGAGAATTTAAAAGATCAAATTCCGATGGCAGTGCCTGTGCCGAAAAAGAAATTAGAAGGGCAGGCCAATCAGGCTGATAAAGACCCTCTAAAAGGTCAGGCACAAGATGATTCGGCAAACTTACAGGGAATGACCGGACAAGCCGACAAGAAAGTTTTACAAGGCAGTGCTCAGCAGCTCGATGGTTCCACCGAGGAGAGCGCAGATGCAGCCGACCAGCAGCTGCGGGTCGAATGGGACGTCTGGCGCAACAGATTTCTTCAAGCGGTGCAATCGGATGTGCAAAGCAATTTGAACAACTCCGAGGACACAATGTTGAAGTGGGATCCGCGTGCCCAAACAGTGATCAGGCAATTTCCACTAGGCACTACCGCTTGGTTCGAATGTGACATCAGAGAAGATCTCAAAATCGTTAATTTCAAATTGCTCAAATCTTCTGGGTATCCCAATTACGACAGGGTTGTAATGGATGCAGTGGCAGCGCTGAACGGCACAGGCATCCTTCGATTTCCGTCAAAATCAAAGCGCCACAGAGTCAATCAAAGCGCTGGAATTCAGACAGCTGCCGAGTCAAACAAGCAGTTCTTTCACTTTGGCGACGTCGAGAACTATCGCGCTCCCAAGCCTTGAGTTACTTCGCCGACGTCGTTGAAGATGCAGGAATCTTGCCAGCGTGAATTTGATCGACTTGATAATCTATCTGTTCGGCTTCGCTGACTCTGTCAGTTTTGTGCAGTACATCGCTGTAACAATTTAATAGCGCCAATAGTTGAGGGCTGTTGTGGTCGCCATTCTTTTCTCTGAGCGCCAGCGATTGCTTGAGCAAAACTTCGCTCTCTTTGTAGCTTCCAGAGCGTTCTAAGGTTTCAGCCAACTTTTCTCGAATCGAAACAGCTTCAGCATCTTCTATGCCGGACTTTCTCTCCACCAGCGCTAAGGCTTGCTTGAAGTAAGTGGCCGCATCGAAATACTTTTTTTCTTGATAAAATACGCGAGCCAAACTGATCAAGGGCTTGGTCAAATCATAACTTCCCGCACCGTAAACCTTTACCGCAGCCGACAGGGCTTCACGGTAGTTCAGGTCGGCACCAGCCATGTCTTTAAGCTTCAAGTCCGCGTTTCCCAGCCCATTAAAGGCACGGTAAAGCGCCGGGAAATTCTTCACTTTTTCTTTCTCAATTTCCCTAACTATTTTTTCGTAGTATGACTCCGCTTCCTTAAAGTTGTTTTGACCTTCAAGATTCTGAGCAGCTTTGAAAAGATCTTCCACAGACCTGTCAGTAGCCGCGGCCGCCTTAGTAGCAGTGGGCGCTTGAGCATTAGCCGTGCTTGCAGTAATCGACAGCAAAACGACACAGGCCAACCTAGCTAACTTCATTGCTTCTCCAACCGTGCAAAGCGTGCTGCCCTAGGGAAACTCTCATTTAAAACTTAGCACGGGGCAGGATTGAACTGCCGACAACGCGGTTATGAGTCGCGTGCTCTACCGACTGAGCTACCGTGCCACTTAGTTTGATTATCCTGATGTTTTGCCCTAAGTGTCAAGCGACTGTCACAACTTAAATTTGGGTAGATCAAGGTAAAGAGACCGAAACCTTCACGGAGTCGCCAGTTTGATAGCTATTGAAGTGCTTCTTTTACTAGCGGCCGCAGCGATCGTAATAGTTGGTCTGACCGCAGTCGTGAGGCCGATTGCTCAAGCCTATTCCGAGCGGCTGAAAACGAATTACAAGGAAATTGGCAGCGAGCAGGAAATTCTGCTCAAGAATCGAGTTTCTTCGCTCGAAGAAGAGATTAGAGAGATCAAGAGGCAGATGCTTGGAATTCAAGAAACCAGCGAATTCACCGCCAAGCTTCTCGAGAACAAGCAAGACAAGTCGGATTAAGCCCTCCAACTCCCCGAGCGATATCGGACTAAGTATTCCCCGAGCGATATCGGACCAGGTTTTCGTGGAGAGATATCGCTCGACGATAGAAATGGACCCAAACGTCCCCTATAGCCAACTCGCTACTTAGCGGCAGCTGAAGCTGTTTGCGAGATCGAGCCTTGCGACGCAGCTTGTATAAAATGCTGGAACAAATCAACATTTCCAGCGAAATCGCGCTCAGGGTGCCATTGAACACCGATTATGAACGGTCTATCTTCGAGCTCAATAGCCTCAATGATGCCGTCATCAGCATGCGCGACGGCGACCAACCCCTTACCCAACTGTTTCACTGATTGGTGATGAGATGTTGGCACATTCAAGCGGTCTGATTTATAGATCCGCCCTAACTGACTGCTTAACTGCAGATTGACTGGATGTTTATGAGGGTCGGCCTGCCATCCTTTGTTGATGGTATGCACAACGCTTGTGTCAGGCAGTTCGCAATTTATATCCTGAATCAACGAGCCACCCAAGCTGATATTCAGCAGTTGTGCGCCTGCGCATATTCCCAATATTGGAAGATTTGTTTGATGTAAAGTGCGGTCGATCAAGCGGAAATCAAACTCTTCTCGCTGTTTGTCGCAAACTTCCACTAGTTCGCTGGCTTCTTCGCCATATTTGCTCGGGCAGTAATCAAGTCCGCCAATCAGCAAAACACCGTTCAAACTGCGCAGCACGTCATCCAAGTCGGCATTAGGCATTGGCGGTAATAGAACAGGAATGCCACCAGCTTTTTGAATTGCCTCATAGTAGGTCGTCTGAATAGACGCTTGAGGTGGAGAGCCGCTTGTAACGTCGAGATTGATGCCGATAATAGGTTTCATGTTTTCAGGATATATCACAAATTCAAAAATGGCTATCTCGTATAATCTTCCGTGAAAAGAATTGAAGAAAACAGCTCTAAAGCGAGGTTTATAGTGACAGTGGAGTTAACAACCGACCACAGCGCAGCTGAAAGTCTGCTCAGATCGGTAGATGCATGGCAAACCGGACACTTCCTCTTAACAAGCGGATTACATGGTAAGGAATACATGCAATGTCAGCGAGTCATGCAGTATCCGCGCTTTGGCATGCAGTTGGCACGACTGTTAGCGAAGCAACTGAGTGCAGGTAACCTGACACCATCAGTAGTAGCAGGTCCGGCCCTGGGCGCAATTCACTGGGAAGTTTTCGTGGCTTCCGCCTTCGAAGAGTTGAATCCCAACGGTCCTCCCGTCAAAGCCATTTTCGCAGAACGAGTTACAGATCAAGCCGGCGATGCTAACAGCTTTGCAATCAGACGGGGGGTGGCGCTGACTCCGGAAGATCGCGTCTTGGTAGTCGAAGACGTCACCACCACTGGTGGCTCAGCCCGGAAAGTAGTCGAGTTGATCCGCAGTCTTGGCGCCACTCCTATAGCAGTTGGTGCAGTAGTAGACAGAAGCGGATCCAAGATTGACTTTGGCATTCCATTCCACAAACTGATTACGCTCGATTTGGAGACTTTCGAGCCAGCAAACTGTCCGTTGTGCAAAAGTGGTGTAGCCGTTGTGAAGCCGGGGAGCAGCAAAAAGCCTACTTAGTCTTGGACTTTCTTTTGCATCAAAGATTGCAACGCCAGCTTTGACTCGTAGTCACGAGGCAGCATTTTAGTCGTCGTCAGAAGTTCTGAGATAGCACCGTTCACGTCTCCATTGTCACTAAGGGCTAAACCTAGGGCTCTATGAAGTTTGGCGTTTTTGGGATCAATCTTGAGAGCCAATCTGTACTCAATTACAGCAGATTGATAGTCTCCCTTTTTCCCATAGACCCAAGCTAAGTTTGAATGGGTGTCAGGATCATTCGGTGCCAGGCTAATCGCGATGTGTGCTTCTTTGACAGCCTCGTTGGGCTTTCCAGTGCTGGCTAAAGCCCACGACAAGCCAACATGCCCTTCTGAATAATGGGGATCGAGTTTAATCGCCTCTTTGAACTCATCGATACACTTCGACCACTTCTCGCCGTTACCCAGTGCCAGTGCATATCGGGCATGAACTACGGCATCTTTGGGGTTCAAGGCAATCGCGTTTCGGTATTCCTCGTCGGAAGGTCCTGGTAGTCTGTCAGCGGCGTAGCATTGAGCCAAAATCAGATGCGGCACCACTAATTTAGGATCGAGTGCGATGGCTCGCTTACATTCAGAAATAGCTGGGCGCCAGTCTTTGCGCATTCTGTAGCATTCGGCCAGATAGGCGTGTGCCAAAGCGTTGCGCTTATCGATCTTAAGAGCGTTGGTGTACTCGCCGTCAGCATCCTGGTACTTGCCAAGCATCCGCAGAGCCTCACCCTTCATGAAGTGAGCATCTCCACTAGTTGGGCGAATTGAAATAGTGGTTTCGAACTCGCCTAAAGCTTCTTCGAAATCAGACATTCCCATCAAAACTTTGCCAAGCATCCAATGGGCTTTGAAGTTGTGTGGATCTACTTTGACGACTTCCTCGTACTCAATTAGCGCGTTTGTAAAATCGCGCCGTTCGAAGAACATGTCGCCCAACTTCATGTGTTTTTCTGTTGCTTTAGCTTTGTCAGCCGACAACCCATCAGCCTTGAGCGGATCTACCTTGTCTAGAATAGGAGTCGGCGTGGCAACACGCTTTTCACCACCTGTGGTGACAGGTGTTTCGATCGGCGTACCGGGTTTAACGACATTTTTGATTGTTGTGCTTGGCTTGGACTTTCCAGGGAAGGGAAATGCCCAAGCCTGCTGCGTTCCAGAAGGAATCAACACCGACAATGAGACGAGCACAAGATAGTGGCGGAAGTAATGTTTCACTATTTAAATCTAACACCAGCCACGTGAAAAGTCTAAGATCGTGTACTTTTAATCCCTCTTGGACCTACTGATGATGGCGCAGCTTAGACATTCGGTCCAATCGGAAGGTGCGCTCAGCCGCAAAATGAAAGCAATAAGCGGTCAAGTAATAAATGCCGCGATTCTGAATAAGAGCCTGCGGCTTGACGCTCCGCTCCCGTCCCAAACTGTTGTAGCGGAACGCAATGGCGCCATCTTGTTCGATGGCAAGATTGATCACATCTATGGACTCTTGAACGAAAGCTGGCACTGGCGGCTGGAAATCCAGCTCTTCATCCAATTTCAAAACGGAATACAAATCGCACAAGTCTTTCCAGCCCTTTAGCGATTCGTTCATCTTAGTAATCTTGGTGAGGATATTTCGCACATGGTGACTATCGGCCAAAGCTCGGTGGTAGCCGCCCTGCTCCAATTCCAGGAACTGAACTATCGTTCCCAATTGATGATTAGGAGCATCGGTCAACAACTGACGAGTCAGCGTCAGGGTATCGAGAACATAGTGATTCGGTATATCCATTTTCAATTTGGCGAAAGCGACGCGCAAGAAGCCAACGTCGAAAGGCGCATTGTGAGCGACAAGCACAGCTTGATCGTTGTTTATCCATTCAAAAAACTGAGGCACCACTTGAGAAAATTTCGGGCAATCAGCGACCATCTCTTGGGTGATTCCATGCACCGCACTGGCCTCATAAGGTATGTCGCACTCAGGATTGATCAACTGCGAGAACGTCTCGACTCTGTCATCTCCTAATCTGAACTTGACGCCGGATAGTTCGACCAATCTTGCCGCAATCGGCGAAAGTCCGGTCGTCTCGGTATCAAACGATACGAATTCAATATCCAGCAGACTTTCATACGCATCATCGATCGATACGCGCTCAGTATTCAACGTGTTCAAAGGCAGTCACCTCGCGGGTTCGAAGGCACAGACACTGGATGCACCAGAACGATTCTCGAACTAAAAATGTGGATGATCTGCCAATTGAATTCGA
The DNA here is from genome assembly GCA_038322035.1 of Candidatus Obscuribacterales bacterium. Taxonomy (GTDB): domain Bacteria; phylum Cyanobacteriota; class Vampirovibrionia; order Obscuribacterales; family Obscuribacteraceae; genus PALSA-1081. The sequence goes on along the minus strand of JBBQFO010000033.1, from coordinate 2,124 downwards.
CTAAGCAAAAATTCAACTGATCACTATGACATCTACTATTTGTGCGGTTTTTGGAAGATTGAATATATGCCAAAGTGGTACCACACACGGTGATACATATCAGACCGCTATCGATCTCCATACAACCATCTATAAACTAGAACGTACAAAAACCAAAAAAAGTTCGAAGTTTTGCCAAACTTTTTTCAAAGGTGCCGAACTTTCTATATGCATGTTAGATTTGATAGAGCCACTTACTGGATTAGTCATTTGTCCAAGAACTTCTTAGCAATTGCAGCTGCAGCTTTTTCCTTCTGTATATGGTTCGGGCCGGCCACGGCTAACGAGGCCACTTGCGGTCCCATGCATGAGGAAATAACGCACGATGCCCTCGCCGCCACATTTAACGCCGCAAACCTAAATCTGGTTGAGCGCGCCTGCGAAAGTCAGTGCAAACCAGGCAGCGAAGCAGCAAGCGAAGCTAGACGGCACTTCGGAGATGAGAACTTTTCAAAAGCGCTATCTTATATGGATAGGCAAAAGCGGTTGATCATCGATTTTTCAGCTAGCGCTGACACCAATCCAATGGACCGAGCCCGCGCGCTCTATCATCTGGGGCTTCTGCTCCATACAGCTCAAGATTTCTACAGTCACACGAATTATGTCGAGCTGTCAGCTGCGCGCACGAAAGAGAGTCAAGCAGGGATTAAAGATCCATACGCAATAGACCTGGTGGACTGGACCAAGTTAGCCTCAAACAGGACGAACGCGCTACAAAGTTCGCACGAACTGTATAAAGATGATCCAAATGGTGCGCAAGGAAAAATTGCTTATGGAAACAGTTGCTACTTCAAAATAGCGAAGGAACTGGCTGTCAAGGAAACTATTCGCCAATGGAATTCGGTAGAAGCTCTGATTAAATTGAGACACGCGGTTAGGGCAAACGCAATACTGACGGCGATGAAGGAAGCGAGTTGTCCTTACATCAAAGATTTGGATAAATTCCCGGAAGAAGAAATCTAACGAGGAGCTCGGCCACAGTCGGGACAATCCTTTCGTGGATCCAGACCCCTGATAGTTTCAAACTCTCCACTCAACCAATCGATTTTGGTTAGTTCGTTTCCCTGAATGGCGCCAATCTTCGCAATTAGTTTGATTGTCTCTACAGCTTGCCACGCACCAATCATTCCAAGCACTGCAGAAATCGGTTTATGCTCAGGAGGCTGAAGCGGAACATCGTCGATGCCAGCCATCGGAAAAGCACAACGCAAACATGCTGAACGATTTGGACGCATCGTAAAAAGCTGGTATCGAAAACCACTTCCACCAGCATGAACGAGGGGTTTGCCAATCTGCATGCAAACATCGCTGGCTAGCAACTTGTCTTGCCAATTGGTTAATCCATCTATAACCACATCACATTCGGAAAAAATCGACTCGGCATCATGTCCATCGATTTTCCATGCTCTACACGAAACTTCAGTTTGCGTCGAGCCCAACGATCTATAAGCAGAAGACAAGGCTTTTGGATCTTCATCGATCAAACAAAGTTTTCCGATGCCGGCTTCGACCAGATATTTAGCCGCAACAAGACCACTCAATTGCACGCCGGCAATAGAAACACAACCGAGTGAAAGCAGCTTTAGTGCCTCTGCGCTCTGCCCTGGCAGAGCATCTTGTTGACTTGTCTTCTTCGATGAATCACTAGAATTTAAAACAGCTCCGACTCCAAACATCTGGTAGTAAACAGAATAACGCACACGAGTTATCCAGGGATAGTCTCGTGAAAGACGCAGCTGGTTCTGTGATCATTTCCGTAGCGATCTAGAAGTGCGATTCGTAAAATCGAGTACCCAATCTCGGGTCGAACGGATCGAGTGATGCCACCTACGGTGCATTCAAGTTTTATACTGGCAACCAAATGACACTTTGTATTTATCCAAAAATACCAAAAACCCCCCTTACGGGAGGTCTCTGGCTGGCGTTGGCGGGGGAAAAATCGAGTTAGCTGAACAAGTTGGCGTCGCGGGCTGATGCTACGAGCCAGTTGATGCAACCTGGTGTTGCCAGTCCACCGGTCACACCGGCTGCTCCGAAAAGTACTCTCTTCATAGCATCTTGTGTTCCAGCAGCCATGTGCATGAA
>JBBQFO010000032.1:0-31749 GCA_038322035.1 Candidatus Obscuribacterales bacterium | reverse complement strand
GGGCGGCATGGGCATGGGTGGAATGGGAATGCCGATGGGCGGCATGGGCATGGGTGGAATGGGACTGCCGATGGGCGGCATGGGCATGGGTGGAAACAATATGATGATGAACTCGGTTCTCAATCAAGGTTTACGAATGCTGCAGCGTTAAGGGTTTACATTTGAGAGTTACGCTTAAGGGTTACGACGATGTTCACTTACCATAAAAAATTGACTGTACTTTGCGGATTTCTGGCTCTCTCGAATGTGAGTCTGCCAGCCTTTTCGCAATCTCAGGCTATCGAAGGTTTGACTCCACTTGAATTACCAGGGACGCGGGGCGGACCAGGTCAACCAGACTGGAAGTCAGCACCTCCTGGATCTTTTTTGCCAGCGAAATCGGCTGCCACAGCCAAATCGAAGTCTGCTGCCCCTGCGTCCAAGACTGCTTCTACGCCCGCCGCAGCTGCGAAGCCTGCCACAGCAGCTGCAGCAAAGCCTGCTGCGAATGGTGCAAAAGCAACAGCGACTAAAACAGCTGCTACCAAAGGTGGTGCTCCTGGTCTGAAAGCGGAGACTCCACAGTCACAAACTCCAATGACCTATCCTCCTTATGCTGGTCAATGGCCGGCACAAAATCCGCAAGCGCAGCCACAACAACAAGCGCAATGGCCAACGCAATCACCTCAACAACAGCCGCAGCAATCCGGATGGCAACAACCACAACAAGCGGCACAGCAACAAATGCCGCCACAGCAAGGACAATCCGATTGGCAGCAACCTGCGACGTCGTCAACTCCGACACAATCGGGATGGCAACAACCAGCCACATCATCTACTCCAACGCAATCGGGATGGCAACAACCAGCCACATCGTCAGGTGGTGGCGGAATTCGTCAATCTGAATGGCAGACTCCGGCGGGCACCAGTACTGGTGGCGGAGTGACTCAATCTGGTTGGCAAGCACCGAACATCGATACAAGCAATATAGCTGATTCGAATAAAAAATCTAAAGGTAGTAAGCATTCGAAGAATAGCGTTACAACCTCTAGTGCGCCGATCGGAAATGTAGGCAACGAAAATAACTGGTCGTCGCTGCAGTCTCCGAAGATCACGCAGTCTGATTGGCAAACTCCAGGTCAGTCGCAACAACCTTCGTCACCAACCCAATCGGGATGGCAACAGCCACAACAATCTGCGCAGCAACAGATGCCGCAACAAATGCCACAGCAAGGACAGTCCGGTTGGCAACAGCCAGCTCAACAGAATTCACCAATTCAATCAACTTGGCAGCAACCAGCGCAACAACAACTACAACAACCAATGCAGCAGCAACCAGTGCAGCAGCAACAGCCAGTTCAAAGTTCTCCTAACCAGTCAGGGTGGCAAACTCCGCAAACAAGCTCTACAGGGCAGTCTGATTGGCAGCAACCTGGAAGCACTGGCACCAGCGGTGGTGGCACACCTCTGCTAGGCGAAGTCTTGCAGCAAGAACAGCGTGGTGGCACGCCGCCACCAGCCAACACAATGGCTCCGATGGGAACATCAATACCACCGTCACCAGCTAGCGTGATTGGTGGCGCCCTTGGTGCAGGCACAGGCGGAGCACCAATCCAAATACCAGGTCTACCACCAATCGATCCAGCGCAAGCAGCAGGAGCGATGCAGTTCCTCATGCAAATCATGCCGCAGGGCGGCGGTGGAGGGGGACTTGGTGGCTTCAAAGGCGGCTTCCCAACACCTAATAGTGGAGGAGGCGGACAGGTCTTCATGAACAGAGGCGGCGGCGGCGGACCAAACGTTGTAAAACGAACAGCCAACTACGCCGGCAAAGTAACTGAAGGCGCAACTCGAAGAGCTATCAACGTAGGCGTAAACGGAGCCGTAAACCGCACACTGTATCAAGGTCTTTCGAAAATCCGCTTCTAGTCAGGCGTAATTTCAATTGCGTCCAACCAGCTTTTACCAGGAAAGCGCAACCCTATTTGCCTTCCAATACGATTCCAGAACGTGGCTGGATAAGGTACTCACGCTCTAATGGAGTGGAGTTGGCACTGCCGACGATATCCTGACCAGTAGGCAAATTGGTATCAACCAATCGCGACCACTCACCTGGTGGCAACTGAACTTTGATTGGCTCCCAATAAGCATTGAATGCTTGATACAACGGTTTAATACCAGGAGTCTTCGAAGCAGTTTGCCATGCAATCAGTCTGGCACCATCTGAGAAGTCTGGCTTGAATGGCTCGACACCATGCCAGCTGATATCAGAAGGCTTACTGCGACCAATCTCGTGTGACTGGCGCAATTCGATCATCATCTTAGTGAAACGATGCATGTCTGCATTCTTTTGCAGTTCAGACCACTGCATGTCATTCAATCGTAGTTGGTTGTATGCGTTGTTATTGCCGCCTTGCGAGCGGCGAATTTCATCACCCATTAACATCATCGGTGTTCCGCGCGAAAGGTATAGCAGCGACAACATGTTTTTCATCTGTCTGTCGCGCAACTGCTCGATTTGAGTCTTCTGCCACTCTGGAATGTTGGCGTTCTCAACTGAGCCTTCGTAGCCGGAATTCCAACTCTTATTGTCGTTACTGCCATCACGATTTTCTTCGCCGTTGGCTTCGTTGTGTTTAGCATCATAAGACACTAAGTCTCTCAAAGTGAAGCCATCATGCGCAGTTGCGAAGTTGATCGAATGGCGACCAGTTGATTGATCAAACCAGCCTGGCGAGCCAGCGATACGATCGGCCAACACTGCAGTCTGACCACTCTCGCCGCGGACAAAGGCGCGTGACGTGTCTCTGAAATTACCGTTCCATTCAGACCACATGCGATCGGAGAAGTGACCCAATCTGTAATTCATGATGTCCCAGGGCTCGGCGATAAATTTCACTTTCGCAAATGCGGGCTCACTCTCGATCGCTTTCATGATCGGAGTCTTTTCCTGGAACTTGCCAGTCGCATCAAAGTTGAATGCAGTAGCCAGGTCAAAGCGGAATCCATCGATGTGATAGTCTTCATGCCAATATTTGAGCGTATCCAAAATGAACTGTTGCACTTTTGGATTGTTAGCATTAACAGTGTTACCACATCCGGTGGCATCAAAATACAGTTCAGGTCGATCAGGCACTAACAAGTAGTACTGATTGTTATCCAGCCCTCTGAAGCTGAACGTTGGACCAGTTGGATTTCCTTCAGCTGTGTGGTTGAACACAACGTCCATGATTACTTCGATGTTGCTCTCATGCAATGCCTTGACGAGGGACTTGAATTCATTGACTTGCTGACCGCGTGTTCCATCAGCAGCGAAACGTCCTTCCGGAGCTTGAAACGACATGGTGTTATAGCCCCAGGCATTCTGAAGTTTTTCGCCAGTCTGCGGATTTGTGCGAGTTGAATCTTCAGCATGAAATTTCATCAGCGGCATCAATTCAACAGCAGTGATTCCGAGGTCTTTCAAATAAGGAATTTTCTCAATCATGCCGCGATAAGTACCGCGCAAGTGAGGAGCCATGCTGGTATCGGCTGCAGTGAAGCCGCGCAAGTTCATCTCATAGATAACGGTGTCAGTCATCGGAATTTCAAGAGGCTTGTCTTTTTCCCAATTGAAATCCTTGGTGTCGATAACGACGTTCTTAGGCATTATCGCTGTATTGTCGACTGTGCTTGGTCTCAGGTGGCGGCTTGGATCATCTGGGCTGGTGTTGTCGTAACCCAGCTCTTCGCCTTTACCTGTTGGATGCACATCACCAGTAACAGCCTTACCATAAGGGTCGAGCAAAGCCTTTTCAGAATTGAAACGTGTTCCATCTTGCGCCGGAGTGTAGTCGCCGTGCGCTTTGAACAGGTAAGTATCGCCGGCCTTCATGCCTGGTACTTGACGATGCCATACGTCGCCAGTTTGAAACATCGGCAAAATTTCGCTTGGAGTAATTGCGTCAGCTGATGAAAACCGCAGCAAGTCCATCGCAGTTGCGCCATGCGAATCAATCGCGAAATTCACACCTTTATCTGTGAGCGTTGCGCCAAGATGATCTGGAGATCCGAACACCGCTCTATCGATTGGGACAACGTTGCCAGCTTTATCTGTTGTTGTTGTTGGTTGGTCGACAGGTTTGTCAGCCTTAGCATTAACACTGCCAGCCTCAGTTGCACCGGAATATTCTTTAGCTGGTCTAAATGTCGGATCAGCTTGGAAGCGTGTAAATTCGCCTTTCCAAATCTCGTTGTAGGTTTTTCCGTTAGCGGCAATTTCCTGTCCAAGCTTGGTTACATCAGTCACCACATCTGGTGCCATGCCGGTTCGTCTGGTCTGCACGCGCACTTCAGCCTGACGTGCTTGTGATTCCATCTCTGCACGAATGTGCATAAACTGCTGCTCTGCTTTCACAGGCTCAGACTTCAAGTTATCCGCGATGGTTCTGTAACCACCTTCGTATTGATTAGCCAAACGCAAGTGGGTCAATTCATGTGCAAGTTTGCCGATGTCTTGCGAGGCATCGAGAACAACAACGTTGGCTCTAGTGTCGGCGCTCGATCCATCACCGGCATTTTTCCCAGTCAATTCTTTGACTCGGGCCAGGCGATTTTCGTACGAGAGGTCTTTCAATTCAGGATCGTTGAGTCCGTTCTTTTCCAAATAGCGCTCTACTGGAATGCCGCCGCCGAAGGAACGTCCGTTGATGGCGAAGTCTGCAGCTGTAGTGAATCCCTTTTGAACCGCGGGAAGAGCGACGTTGATGAAACCGCCATTTGCCATAGCCGACAAGCGACCTTCCATGTTTGATTGGTTTTCGCGACCGGTGACTAAACTGGTCGTCAGGTTGGCGGCGTCATAGCTAGTCAGACCGCCCACGGCACCTACACCAAATCTGCCGACGCCTGTCAAAGCCAGACGAGAAATTTGGGTTGTCGCTGCAGTAGGCACAGCCTTGGACAGCAATTTGTTTCCACCCTCGAAAACCGCAAAACCAGCCATTGTGCCAACGGCGTTTCCTACTCTCGTTTCACCCTGGTTGGGGGCTTTGATGAAATCGTAAGCGCCTGCGCCCATAATCTGGGCGGCACTTTCGCTGGCCATGAATCGAGCAGCTCCGCCCTGCAGTCCGAGCTCTCCGCCCAACGCTCTCATCCCTGAGCCCATGGCCTTGCCAGCCATGACGTATGGAATTATGGCGCCTGCGGCTCCAGACAAACTTTGGACTGCCCAGTCAACCGAAAAAGTCTTTGCCTGGTGGGTTTCAGGCAAAGCGACTTGGTTCTTCTTGTCTGCGAAAGTGTTGTAAACCTGAACCACGCCGGTTCCGTGGATGAACGGGTCGAGCACATTGTTAGCTAACCAACTGCCCGATTCGTGCTCAGTCGAGGCGGCAGCCTCTGCTGGATTCTTCGCTGCGGCTATGTCTAACCGATCTCCGACCAAGGCGCGATCCTCCACGTTTCCGCTAGGGGAAACTTTGCCGAGTTATAAGGTGCCGATGACTATATGGTTATCTTATGGATTTGGGGTGCCGCTTTAAATGGGGAAATTACGCCCCTACAAAGCTCTTTTCTTAAATCGCTAAGTCCCGACTCTCTGGAGCGCACTCGTCTCAATTGCCCCGAATTTTCCAGACTCTGATTTAATATTAGCCTGTCGCATAAAACGCTCACTTTCTTGACCCAATTTGCAAAAACGCAAACCCACCCGATTTTTCGAAATCGCCGCTCAGCTCTGCACCATTTATGGTGCTAATATTTTTCTGAGGATTGCATGGAACAAACAACAATAACGCCGGAATCAATCGCAAAAGAAATTTTTACTGAGAAGTTTCCGGATGCAGCCGTAATGTTTCTGGCTGGTTCTGTAGTTCGCGGCGAAGCGACGCGTTTTTCAGATCTAGATCTGGTCGTTGTTTTCGAACATGTCGACCAGGCCCACCGAGAGTCATTTTATTATCGCGGATGGCCGGTCGAAGCATTCGTTCACGACGCCGAGACACTCAAATATTTCTTCTACGAAATTGACGCCAAATCAGCGTTTGCAGCGCTTCCACAGATGGTTATCGAAGGCATTGTAATTACCGAAGTCAACAAATTATCTGCGGAATTGAAAGAACTGGCGCAGAAAGTCATGGACAATGGACCTCCACCTCTAGACCAAGTTGAAATTGACAAACGGCGTTATCACATCTCCGATTTAGTTGACGACATCCGAGAACCTCGATCACGAGCGGAGTTGATGGGTTCGGGTTCAAAATTGCTGGAGAGCATGGCCGATTTTTATTTCCGAGCAAATGGAAAGTGGTCAGCTTCTGGAAAAACTATCTTTCGGAAACTTGGTGCCGCTGATGTGACTGTGCAAAAACAATTTGAATTTGCGTTTGCAGAATTGTTTGCTGAAGCAAATCCAACACCATGTATCGAACTAGCCGAAAGGATTTTAAAAGACCAGGGCGGTTTCCTGTTTGATGGATACAAACTTGATGCCCCACCAGACTGGAGAAAGTCTGATTAAATGACTCCATCTGACAATATCGCTAAGCTCATTTTGCTTCTTTGTGCAGCTCGATCCCAAGCTCACACAAGCGTACGAGGAAAGAATAAACGTCTACGGACTGCAAAAGAAACAAAAAGAAGCACTGAGCGACTGCGAGATGCTAATCAAGTTGCAACCACAAGGCACTAAAGGACTGGAGAGAAAATGCATTGTCCTGCAAAGTATGGGTCGCCTCAAAGAAGCTCTTGATGCCTGCGATCAAGCAATTAAGACCAATCCAAAATCAACTATCATCTGGCAATACAAAGCGTCTATATACATCGAGCAAAAAGACACTAACAACGCAATGAAATGCCTGACCAAATCAATTGAGCTCAGTCCCGGCAACTTCACAAATTATCATGTGCGCGCAAACTACTATCTGGAGCAAGGTAAATACGACTTAGCAATTCAAGATTTGAACAAAGCAGTAAAACTCCAAGCTGAAGACACTGAGCCGCTAATAATTCGAGGCGACGCATACCGTGCAAGCAAGCGCTACGCCGAAGCAATCGCCGATTACTCCAAAGCAATAAAAATGGATGAGCCAAGATGCGGTGCGGCGATTTACGGTCGCGCACTTTGCGAACGAGCACTCGGCAAAATTCAAGATGCCGACCGCGATTTAAAACGCAGCCAATATTTCGATTACGAACCAACGGCAAAAAAGGCACCACCGAAATTGTAAAGCGATCCGCGAAGTCAATCAGTTGGAAATGTTCCCGGAATTTTGAACCCAGCTGGTTAAAAGAGTGGCATTTTTTTAAGCTAACTTGCGTGCTAGCATCAGCGCAAATTCGTTGAAAAATTAGTATTCGTCACGGAGTGAATAACAATGACTCGCCGCTGGATTTCGTTTACACTGGCTCTCAGTATAGGTTGCGCGTCTTGGTCACCGAATCAGATATTCGCCAAAGCGAAGACTAAATCAGACAAAGAAACTAAATCCGAAAAGGTCAATCGCCATGAGGGCAAGTCAACATCCGCAGGTGCCGAAAGAGAACTCACGGAAAAGTTGGGCGGTACGGACAGGTATTTGACCTTCGTGAGCACGGATAAACCGATCTACCGTTCCGATGAAAATGTCTATATTCGTGGAGTGGTTCTGAATGCGGCGAACCACAAACCAATTCCGGATGAATTAAAAACGACCGCAACAGTACAGATTAAAGGTCCGAAAGGCGATGTTGTTGCCACAGGTAATGTTGAAACTCAGGACAGCGTATGGGGCTACTCGTGGAGCGTTCCAAGAGAACAAGCGGGTGGTGAGTACACCGCGTATGTGACTTACCCGTGGGACGGACTGACACCAGCCGAACGAAAATTTGAAGTCCGCTCTTACCGAGCACCACGACTAAAGTCGCAGATCACATTTCTGCGTGACGGCTATGGTCCTGGAGATAAGGTGACCGCCACACTCGATGTAAAACGAGCTGAAGGTGGTGTTCCTAAGGGCGCAAACATCACGGTGATTGCACGCGTAGACGGACGCGAAATCAAGGGGACGTCGACGGCGATAGACGACAATGGATTGAGCACAGTCACGTTCGATTTGCCGCGCGACATTCCTCGCGGCGAAGGAACTCTCTCATTGGCGATCGATGATGGAGGCGTAGTCGAAACGGCATCGAAGACAATTCCTATATTGCTGCAAACAGTGGATCTGCAAATGTATCCTGAAGGTGGCGAACTGATTGCGGGGTTTAATAATCGCGTTTACCTACAAGCCAATCAACCTAATGGCAAGCCTGCAGATCTCTCAGGAAAGTTGATGTGGAAAAAAGATTCGCAGACGGGGATAGTAACGGACTTCCGAACTACGCATGAAGGGAGAGGGCGATTTGAGTTTACGCCTGAAGGTGACAAAGAATACTTCCTGAGTATTTCGGAACCAACCGGAATCAAAACCACTTATCCGTTGCCTGAGACAAAATTCAAAGGAGCAGTGATCACTACCAACCAGGATGTCTTTAAGAAAGGCAAGACCGTTGAAGTTCAAGTCGGATGCACTGACAAAACATGCCGTGTCACTCTGTCAAAGAGGGAAGTTGCAGTATCCAGCGACGTCTTATTAACGAACAATCGAGGCGGAAAGCACGATCGGGAGTTGCGGAAAGTATCGTTTGATGTGCCTCCAAACGTGGATGGCGTAATGGTTGTGACCGTATGGGGAGAAGGTGACATTCCACTCGCCGAGCGATTAATTTTCCGCGAGCCTTCCAAGGCGATCAATGTCGCTATCACAACTGACAAATCGACTTTCATTCCTGGCGATCAAACAAAGATTACGATAAAGACGACGAATGAGGACGGACAGCCAGTTTCGTCAGTAGTCGGATTGACGGTTACCGACGACACAGTTCTCGAATTAGTGGAAAAGCGCGAAAAAGCACCTCGATTGCCAGTAATGGTTTTCCTGGAGCCTGAGGTTAAGGACCTTGCTGATGCGAGTGTCTACTTGGACGCGTCCAACGCAAAGGCGCCAGTCATGACCGACTTGTTACTCGGAACCCAGGGATGGCGTCGATTTGCTTTCGTGGACGTGGACAAATTTATCGATGACAAGGGCGACGCGGCTAAGCGCGTGGTGGCACTGAATTTGACTCCGGTTCAAACATTTGGACCAGACACTCGTCGTTTACATCCCGGGCGAATCGGGGGTATCGGAGCTGGAGCGGGGTCCGTAATAGGACTGATGGCAGGTAAAAGTGGATCACAGAAAAACAGAAACATGGATTTGCTCAACGGCAAGGCGATTCCTTTTAAAGCTCTTAAACTCAAAAATGAACTAAATTTGCCCGAGGAAATCGGAAGAGTCGAAGGTCCGCGTGACATAAATCTGTTCCAAGTCGAGCCGACTGTGATCGACGAACGACACTACACATCTGGAAGATCTGAAAGACATCAAAAGACCGGTCAACTAGCCCAACTATCTTCGGTCGACAAATACACATTCTTCCCCAGCCCTTCAAGACCACAACCAACGATATTGGTGCGGGAGTTCGCTCACACCGTACGCGAAGGCCGTAAGTCATCAGACCGTATAGATTTCGACGAAACTCTTTTCTGGAATTCTGGTGTCAAAACCAACGCAAAAACTGGCGAAGCAACTGTGGCATTCGGACTGAATGATAGCGTGACAACTTTCCGAGTCTTCGCTGATGCCTTCTCGAACAGCGGCGCCGTCGGCACTGCAAACAAGGGAATCGAATCTGTTCAACCGTTCTACGCTGATGCAAAAATGCCTCTTGAAGTAACGTCAGGCGACAAAATTTTGCTTCCCATAAATCTGGTCAGCGGCACAAAAGGCACATTCCCTGACGTAAAAGTGGATGTAACTTTGGAAGGCGATTCCAAGCTCTCGACCTTGCAAAAAGGCAGTGCGGATACTGGCACAAGCGGTCGCGTGCGGTGGATTCAACCAATCAGCGTCGGCGTTGGCAACGACGTCAAAAATCTGACCGTGACTGCCCACGCAGGAGAGTTTGAAGATAAAGTCGTTCGCAAACTTTCGATCAAGCCACAAGGCTTCCCGACCGAATTAGCATTCGGTGGTGTGTTAGAACCGGGCAAGCCCGAGGTGCACACAATAACCATCGCGAAAAATATCGCCCCTGGAAGCGTGACATCACACACGGCTGTCTACCCGACGCCGCTCGCGAATATGACTGAGGCGTTGCAACGAATGATTCAGGATCCAAGTGGATGCTTCGAGCAAACGTCGTCGACGAGCTATCCACTAACTATGGCGCAACAGTATTTCATCTCACATACGTCTGTTGATCCAAAACTGGTGGCAAGTGCTCGTGAGAAATTAGACGATGGCTATAAAAAACTGGTCAGCTTCTGGTGCCCGGACCGAGGATACGAGTGGTTTGGCGAAAATCCAGGTCACGAAGCTCTGACCGCGTTCGGTTTGCTTCATTTCAGTGACATGGAAAAGGTGCGCGACGTCGATCAGAAGATGATTGCCACCACGCGTGAATGGTTGCTCAAGCAAAAAGATGGACAGGGCGGATTCACGCGCAAGCGCCGTGCGCTGCACAGCTGGATCGAGGACAAAGACTGCTCGAACGCTTACATCGTGTGGGCATTACTGGAAACTGGACAGCCTGCCGCAGACCTGAAGCCGGAATTAGCCGCACTGAAAACTGCAGCCGATGCTAGCAAGAATAACTATGTGGTGGCATTGGCTGCAAACGCAATGTTCTTGGCCGGTGATAAGGCCGAAGCTAAAAAGCTGATGGCTCGCCTTGCATCAAAACAAAAATCCGACGGCAGCGTTAGTGAAGTGACAAGTTCAATTGTCGGAAGTACCGGCGAATCGCTGGAAGTCGAGGGTACTTCACTGGCAGTCCTAGCCTGGTTGCGTGACCCAGCTTACGCAATTAACGCGGAGAAAAGCATCAAGTTCCTTGCCGATTCATGCAAAGCTGGACGTTACGGTTCTACCCAAGCGACAGTGCTCGCGCTGCGCTCCATCATTGCTTATGACAGTCTGCACGCACATCCAAAGAAGTCCGGGACGATTCGTGAGTATGTCGATGGAAAGCCTATCGGCGATTACATCAGTTTCGATCCGTCGACACAAGGTGCGCTCAAACTGCCGGACCTCGGCGAAGTGCTGACTCCCGGAGAGCATAAGGTCGAGTTGCGCATGGAGGGAGGCAGTGCAATGCCGTACTCCATGACGGCCAACTACAATGCTCTGACACCTGTATCAGACAAGGATTGCAAAATCGACATAGCAGTGAAAATGTCACAAGACAAAGTCACTGAAGGAAACGCAACCGAAGCGAACGTGACGGTGACAAATAAAACTGGAGAAGCGATACCGTCGCCGGTGGCTATTATTGGACTTCCGGGCGGGGTTGAAGTGCGCCACGATCAACTAAAAGAGTTGAAGAAGAAGGGCAAAATCGATCAATACGAAGTGCGCGGACGTGAGGTGGTGCTTTACTGGAGAGCGTTGGATAAAAACGCAACGATCGAAGTGCCGCTAAGTGTCATCGCCGCGATTCCTGGAACTTACACCGGACCCGCAAGCCGTGCGTACCTGTACTACTCAGACGAAAACAAACAGTGGGCAGATGGACTGAAGATTGAGATTGCAGCCAAATAAGTGACAGGTTGACCGCCTCCTCCACAATCTGCGGATTCATCGAACCAGCACAATAAAAAGATCTGTAGATAACAGACATCTATCAAACCACGGCAACGTCCAAACCAAGTAGGATGGTCAAACAAACGAATTAAGGAGAACGCCATGCGCGCTCTAACAATCAATGAATATGGCACCCCAGATGTTTTCAAAGTAGAAGACATTGAAAAGCCGACACCCGGAAAACATCAAGTTCTGATTGAAGTGAAGAACTCATCGATCAATCCGGTCGACTGGAAGATTCGAGCCGGTCATCTTTCATTGATTATTCCAAAACATTGGCCGCGCGTACTCGGTGTTGACTTCGCTGGAATTGTCTCCGAAGTAGGAAGTTCCGTCAGTGCATTTAAGGCCGGAGATGCGGTGTTCGGAATGTCTAATCCACTGAGATCGCAGTACGGAGCATACGCGCAATTTTGCATCTGCGAAAAAGACAGCATTGCTAAAAAGCCGGATGGTTTATCGTTCGCAGACGCCGCTTCAATTCCCGTTGCTGCATTGACCGCGTACAAAGCGTTCAAGTTACAGATCAAATTACAGCCTGACCAGAGAGTTTTGATCAATGGTGCATCCGGTGGCGTAGGTAGTTTTGCAGTACAGATCGCAAAAGCAATGGGTGCAAAAATCACAGCGACATGTGGTGCCGACAACATAGAATTTGTTAAATCACTTGGCGCTGGCGAGGTGATTGATTACAAAGAACGGGACGTCCGTACGCTGGAAGAAAAGTTTGATGGCATTTTTGATGCAAGCGCTAAGTTGAATTTTAAAGACGCCTCACGGTTACTAAACAAGCATGGCGTGTACGTTACGACGGTACCGGATCCTTACACAGCAATTGGAATACTGACATCATTTTTCGGTGGCAAGAAAGCTTACATCGTTAGCGCTGGAAGTGGTGCCTTTGTTCCACAGGAACTATTGGCTATTGCTGAAATGGTGGTATCAGGACAAGTTCGACCAATAATCGCAAAATCAGTAACCCTCGAAGAAGTGCCAGATGCACAAAAATATTCCGAGCAAGGTCACGCGCGAGGCAAAACTGTCATAGACATTTAAGACGATCTTTAAGTGCGAAGACAATGAGGATCGAAGATACCGACCCAGTTTAGACCCAACGTGTCAGCTACCTTATAGAACTGGTTTTGTTGTATGAGAGGGCAAGGCGTGATCAACATTCTTTCCGAGCCGACTGGACTAATTTACACAAACTTGCTCAAGTTTGCATTTTCTAGATGCGATTCGTTTTCACTTGTTTGGCGAAACCACCCCGAAGCGGAGGCATCCAGTGCGGCAATACATACATTGCTGATTGACGCGCTAATCAGAGAAGAGCAAACACTACAATGGCCAGGTACTCAGCTTATGAAAGGCTCAAAGCAAGCACTCGTACGGCACTACAAAACAAAAGAATCGACTTTTGAAACTCTAAACAAAGTCGCAAGTCTGTACGCTTGGACCATTCCTGCGCTTCCCGAAGACCTGGCATTTTACGAGGGTGAGAATTGCTGGCTGGGATCAATAGGACATGAGCAAGATGCATTCTTCCAGAGCCACAGTCTTACCGAAAGTGAGGTCTACTCTCATGTGCCAGGGATTGAGATAAGCGAGGTTTGCTGAGTTTCACACCCAGTCAAAGTATCTAATCCACCAAGTATCGATGCCAGTGACTCCTGGATTGATGCCAGTGTATGGTTGCTCAAGAACCTCGATCGGAATGTATGTGTAGCCCCACCTGTCGAACATTTCGATGAGGGCAGACTGGTCTCCCGGGACGGGAGCATAGTCCAACTGATATATCGAAACAAAATTGCCGAAGTTGCTCATCCGAATGCTAATTTCGACACCATCTACATCTGGCAGCACAATCTGACTATGAAAACTCGCATCTTGAATATGAGTACCACTCTCAGTTTTCACCGGAGTTTTTAGTTGAGTAGAAAGCGCTTTCGCGAAGTTTTCGAACTTACGAGTCTCTGCTGCATAATTGAAACCTTGAGGATATTCCCAAAAAACAGTGTCGTCATACTTTGACAAAATCTGCTGATAATCGGTCATTCTGAGCCTTCGTTAAAATCAAGACGTTTCATAGGGTAACATATTCCAATTGCAGAATTGAGCCACCCAAACTTGGTGGCGCACTAAGGCACAGTTAGGATACTGTCAGGACTTATCGAGATTTAATCCGCGAAGGGCAAAGTCGAAATAGACTCCGAGTTTTTCTTTTAATTGTCCCTTCGGACGACCCAAACGGACCCAATGATATTGCTCACAGAGGATTGCGAGATCCAGTAAGTGAGCGATTCTTAGACGATCGATGTCTTGACGAAATTTACCGGTGTCTTGCCCGCGCTTGATTATTACGTCCAGACAAATTGTGATTGGCTCTGGCTTACATTCAGTGTTGGTGCTTTCGCGTTCCATCATTGGACTGAATCGTTGATCACAAAATACGTCGAGCAGGCGGTAATTCTTCTCGGTCCATTCGGCGACGTCGTTGATAAACGCTTCGATCATTTCATCGACAGGCAGCTGCTTAGCGCTTAACGTTTCGATGTATTCTCGAGCTTCTTCTCGCCCAGCCCGTTTGATTTCGAGAGCGATTTCTTCCTTCGATTTGAAGTAGGAATAAAACGTAACCTTTGCTACGTCGGCTTCTGAGACAATATCATCGATAGTCGTCCCTGCGTATCCGCGCGTTGCGAACAGGTGGGTAGCGGCGTCTATCAAGGTTTGTCGGCGTTGCTCGCGCTTACGCTCCTTTCTTGACGATTCAGTGGTATTCATTTGACAAGCATAACACGGTATGGAAACATACTATAGTATGGTTTCACTCAAAAGGCACGCCACGAGCGACCTTCGAAATACAGTCCGATGGCATCATGAATAAACTTTCGCCGATTCTGTTTATAGCTGTTTCACTTTTGCTAGCTGCCTGCCACGAGGCACCGAAGCCGCCTGCCATGCCACCCGCGGCCGTTGCCATCGAGCCCGTCAAAGTCGGTCCCTACCAGGACAAATCTCTTTATCTGGGCACAATCAAGTCGAGAAAGTCCGTCACCCTGTCACCGAATGTCGAAGGCAACGTCACCGAAATCAACGTCACAGCCGGACAGATAGTAAGACCCGGACAGAGAATAATGAAGATAGATTCTCTGATGCAAACAGCTCAGACGAATGCAGTCGCTGCTCAAGCCGATTCGGTCCAATCGGATCTCTCTACAGCGAAGGCAACGCTGATGTCCTTGAACAGCACGTTGCACAGTAAACAATCACAGGTCGAGTACACCAAGACTCAACACGCTCGCTATGTGAAACTCTGCGCCGAAGGCGCGGTCTCGCAGTCAGATTTGGACAACTGGAAGAACAATATGTTGGCAGCCATAGCCGATCGCGACGCAACGAAAGAGCAAATTGAAGCCCAAAAAATGACGGTCCAGAAATACGATCGCAGCCACAAACAAGCGCTGTCTTCATGGCAAGCGCAAAAAGAACAGCTCAAGTATTACAGCATCACAGCACCGTTCACAGGAATGGTCGGCGACATCCCAGTAAAAGTAGGCGATCACGTCACGTCCGCGACAGCACTGACGACTCTGACGGAAAATCATCCGCTCGAAGTGTACATCTCAATACCGGCTGAGAAAGCCAGTTTGATGCACCAGGGGATGGACGTGGAATTGGTTTCGACAGAAGGAAAAGACTTCGGCAACAGCAAAGTGGTCTTCATTTCACCAACCGTTGACCCAAGCAGTCAAACAGTTTTAGTCAAGACGCTATATCCTAATTCTAAGAATGAATTGCGAGCTGACCAGGCAGTTCGCGCTCAATTCGTTTGGCAAACCACTGCCGGTCTGGCGGTACCAACAAAAGCTGTAAGTCAAATTGGCGGAAAATATTTCGTTTTTGTTGCTCAAAAAGACGGAGAGAAATTGTTCGCCAAGCAAGTTGAAATCGAAGTTGGAGAAATTGAAGGCGCATCCTATCACGTCAAAAGCGGTCTAAAACCAACAGATCGCATTATCACCACTGGCATCCAACGATTGGGTGACGGCGCACCGATCGCAGACAAACTTGAAATGGCTGAAAAGGCGGAACCGAACCAGCAAGGTTCGAAGAGTACTCATTGATCAGTGCGTCCCAACCATAGGCGAGCGACAAAGGAAACCGAAGCTCATGTTCGTCAACTTCTTCATCAGTCGTCCAATCTTCGCATCTGTATGCTCGCTGTTCATCGTGATCGCGGGATTGGTTTCGATTCCGAATTTGCCGATCTCGCAATATCCAGCCATCGTTCCACCGCAGGTCAAAGTCACTTCTGTCTACACCGGAGCCAGTGCAGCCGCGGTTGAAGCCAGTGTAACCAACGTTCTCGAACAACAAATCAACGGCGTCAAAGGGATGAAGTACATCACCTCCACCAGCGGCAACGACGGCACCAGCACAATCAACGTCACTTTCGATTTGGACCGAGATGTCGACGCTGCAGCAGTGGACGTGCAAAACCGAGTCGGATCAGTTCAGGGTCGTCTTCCAGAAGAAGTGAAGAAGACAGGCGTGACCGTGGACAAGGTTTCCACCACGATCATCTTCGCCGCAGCGCTAGCCTCCAAAACTCACGACGCTCTGTACTTGAGCAACTATGCTGACCTCTACATCAAAGATAATTTGAAACGCGTCAAAGGCGTAGGCGACGTCACCATATTCGGTGAACGCAAATACTCAATGCGTATCTGGCTCGATCCATCGAAACTAAACAATCGACAAATCACTACCTCGGATGTGACGAGCGCACTTGCCGAACAGAGTGTCCAGGTAGCGAGCGGATCGATAGGTAAGGCGCCATATCCGGAAGGTCAGGCGTTTGAAATCAGTACGCGAGTCCTGGGACGTTTGAGGACGCCGGAAGAATTCTCCAACATCGTTATCAAACGTGGACCGAATGGTTCCGTTGTCAAATTGAAAGAAGTTGGACGCGTCGAATTAGGCGCAGAAAACTACGGAACCTTCCTGCGATACAAAGGAGCAAATGCAGTCGGCATTGCAATTTATCAATTTCCGGGCGCCAATGCCCTCGACGTTGCCAGAGAATGCAAAGCCGAGCTAGCAAAGCTGACAGCCCACCTGCCTCCAGACATTACCTGCCAAATCGCATTCGATACGACCCGAGCAGTCGACGAATCAATTCAAGAAGTAATCAAAACTCTAGCGGAAGCGATCTTCCTGGTTATCCTTGTAATCTTCTTGTTCTTACAAAGCTGGCGCACCACAATCATTCCCGCTATCACAATTCCGGTGTCATTGATTGGAACCTTTGCCGCCATGAAAGCGCTCGACTTCTCAATCAATACATTGACGCTATTCGGAATAACTCTGGCCACAGGATTGGTTGTTGACGACGCCATCGTTGTTATCGAAAACATCGTGCGATTGATGGAAGAACGACATCTCTCTGCATACGATGCGGCCAGAGAAAGTATGAAGGAAGTGACGGGAGCAGTGATCGCCACTGCGTTGGTTCTAGCAGCTGTGTTTATCCCGGTAGCATTTTTCCCAGGTACTACCGGACAGTTGTATAGACAGTTCGCGCTCACGCTTGCGATTTCAGTTGGCATCTCAGCCTTCAACGCTCTTACATTGACTCCAGCATTATCCGTATTGCTCTTGAAACACGAAACGGGTCCAACGAACTGGTTCTTCGCTAAGATCAATTGGGGCATCGATATGGTGCGCAAGTTTTTCGAACATGCGCTAGGAATCGTTCTCAGATTCAAAATGATTGTGGTGCCCGCGTTCATCGCATCTCTTGTATTGACCGGTTACTTGTACACGAAGATGCCAACCGGCTTTCTACCCGATGAAGACGTCGGCTACTTCATGATTATTGTTCAAGGTCCCGATGGCGTTTCGTTGGATTACACATCCAAAGTAGTGGCGAAGGTCGAGAAAGTAGTCAGCAACATTCCGGAGCTTCTTGGAGTATTTGCAGTCGGCGGATTTAGCTTTTCAGGAAACAACTCAAGTAACGCCATCGTATTCTGCACGCTTAAACCATGGAGCGAGCGAACCAGACCAGACCAATCGGCAAGCGCAATCATCAACAAACTTCGCGGACCTCTGTTTGGCATCGACGACGCCTTCTGCATTCCATTCAACCCACCTCCGATTCAAGGTTTGGGCAACTTCGGTGGATTCGCTTATGAGTTGGAAAACACTCAGAGACTTCCCCTCGAAGACTTCGCCGCAATCTCCGACAAATTCGTGGCAGAAGCGCGCAAGAGTCCGTTGTTAACCGGCATCCAAACAACATTCCGAATGAACTCACCGCAGATCATTGTCGATGTAGACCGCGACAAAGCCGAATCAATTGGCGTCAAAGTCGGCGAAATTTTCACCACTCTGCAAACCTTTATCGGTTCTCTTTACGTCAACGACTTCGATTACCTCGACAGAAGTTACCGAACATACGTACAAGCAGACAAGCAATTTAGAAGCAATCCGCAGGACATCAACCAACTCTACGTGCGAACCAATGCGGGAAACATGACCCCACTCAGCAACCTGGTGACGATGAAACGAACAACATCGCCGCCAACGATTTCGCACTACAACTTGTTCAAATCAATCGAAATAAATGGCGCACCATTGCCGGGAGTAAGCTCTGGTCAAGCAATTGCAGAAATGGAAGCAATCGCCAAACGCGTTTTGCCACGCGGCACCAACTACGAATGGACCGGAATTTCTCTTGAAGAAATTCAATCAGGAAACCTGGCAATCTTGATCTTCGCCCTCGGTTTGCTGTTCGTATTTCTTGTGCTCGCCGCACAGTACGAAAGCCTCATAGACCCTCTGGTCATCCTATTCGCCGTGCCTTTGGCGGTGCTCGGAGCGATTTCAGCACAAATGCTGCGCGGTTTGCAGAACGACGTCTTCTGCCAAATCGGTTTGGTGATGCTGATCGGATTGGCGAGTAAGAACTCAATTCTGATTGTAGAGTTCGCAAACCAGTTGCACAAAAAAGGACTCTCCTATCACCGCGCCGTATTCGAAGCTGCCCTAACCAGATTGCGTCCAATTCTGATGACGTCACTGGCATTCGTCTTCGGAATTCTCCCAATGGCAATCGCAGAAGGCGCGGGAGCAAACAGCCGACATTCACTCGGCACCACCGTGCTCGGTGGCATGATCCTTTCAACAATTCTGAGCTTGTACGTGGTACCAGTGCTGTACCTGGTATTCAAATCGATCAAAGGTATCTTCATCAAAGAACCACCGACTCACGTTTTGCCACCAGACGAAGAACCTACAGAAGCCAACGAACTGCAAAATTCTGCCCCTTAGGGCATTGACCCAATCCGCGCAAGGCATTCACCCGCATCCTTAAGACCGGGCGAACCTAAGCGTCTTCAGGACAGCGTGGTATCATACTCGCTGTCCTGGAGATCCTCAGACCGGAGCACGAGATGCGCATCCTGCTTTTGCTTGTTAGCTTTTTACTTTTGGCGTTCCCATCGGTTCGTGCCGCCGAAGAAGTCGAAGGGTACGCATTCTATCCGCCTGGAAGCAGTCCGCTATACGGCTTGATCGTTCGGGGTTCGCTAGTCCAAAAGAAGGTCATTATAAATAGTGCGACCACGGCGACCGGCCCGCAACCAGGGACACTAATGCTGACGACTGCAGGTCAAAAACTTTCGTTGGGTGACGCAAAACCCGCCTCTCGACTTCATGTAAGTTTTAATGTGGATCTCGATAAACCGGGATTTCATGCAAGTAGCATAGACATCAGCATCTACTACCCTTTCACTGTTTCCAAACTTCCGAGCATCATACTGAAGGTTGCGGGGACGGGATTTAAAAAGACAGGTTGCAGAAGGAAACCGCATTCGCCCAAGGTTTCTGAAATATTTGCCTCAATTCCGCTCACACCCGCAGTCGCGAACAAGATGCACTTTGGCGACAGTGTGTTGCTGAGTATTTATGACGAGTCTGGTGCATTACTCGAACAATCCGGATTTAAAATTTGCCCAGAAGTAGGATTCAAGGCAATGCTCAGCGAAGCAAAAAAAGACTTGTGGAACAAGACTGGTGGTCCAAACGATGGCTCCTTGTAAGCATCATCAAATTGGAGATCATCTGATGCGCATCTTACTACTTCTATCCTCGGTTTTGTTTTTGGCATCGCCTGCGGTGCGCAGCCAAGATTTTGATGGAATCGGCTTTTATCCGCGCGGGGACAAGCCGAACTTCAGTGTGAGCATTTGGGGTCCAGTGCTGAATGGCAACGTGATCATCAAGAATGCATACTTCTCTCCCAATTTGCTGCCGGCGACATTATTACTGACCCCCGCTGGTGAAAAACTTGGATTGGGCAGAGAAAAAACCGTCAGTAGGCTCGGTGTAAACATGCATGTGAATGCCTACACACCTGGATTCAACGCGAGTGTGGCTGACATGATTGTTTTTTATCCATATAATTTGAATGCAATGCCGAACGTAACGCTTAAAGTGGCAGGTGCAATTTTGAAGGCGACCTGCAAAAGAGATCCAAGAGAGCACACTGTGAATGCGGTGAAAGCCATCGTTCAGCTGCCAACCGTGGGGGCGAGCAAATTGAAGTTTGACGACAACTTGATGCTACAAGTTCACACTAACAGTGGCGTCCTGCTTGAGCAGGTTGCATTCAAAGTCTGCAGTCAACAAGCATACAATGCGATGATCGCTGATGCGAAAAAAGAAATCCTACAGAAACTCGAGTCGGATCTTCACTAACAAAGCAGCCACCCCGGCAGTGGGGTGGCTACTTGGTCTTCATGGTCGTTGTTGAAAGCGGATTATCCTAGAATAGTCTATGCAGCAAGCTGCCCGACTTATGTCTCGAACCAGGAGCTAGACATTGGAGGTGGTGCGACTACAAATTCGTCCTTTGGAGCTGCTTTAGCACGTCGTTGAACAGGTAGCAAATCAGAGAGCGACTTCTTGGTTACAGTTTGATTCGATGGCTCTTGATTTTGGATCGCAGGCAAAGCGATGCTGGCGGTTTTAACATCGTTGCTATTGTTCACCGCATGTGGTGCATCAGAACCAGACAGGATAGTGTTCATTCTAGTGATCAATCCCTGCGCTTGTTGAACTTTGCTGTGTATTTGCTGTTGCGAAAGCACGGCTTCGTACTGAGTTACAGCTTGCGGTCCATGTTGCACGTTCTGTGAAGAAGCAGGAGCAAAGCTCACTGGTCTCGATTCAGTATTCTCCACATGACGGTAAGGAGTTACTGTCGTGTAGGCTTCGCTGTTTGAGCGTGAATAAACAACATCAGATGACTGTTGAGCAGTGCGTTCAATCGGAGCAATATTTTCAACTGAACGAGTTTCAGCTTGAGTGTTGGAGTTAGCTAAGTAGTATTGCACTGGATTGGAATACGATTGTTGTTGACTCTGAACGGCAGCGACTTCAATGGGAGCTGATTGATTTGGAGTAATCAAGGCAGCGATTAAAGGAGCTGATTGAGAAGGTGCAGCATAGTATTCGTTGGCTGGTGCGCTTGGCTGAATGAAGCTGCTTGGCTGACCTTGTTGCGGAGCGTACTGAGTTGGTGCCGAGTTTGACGCATACTGGGTTGTTGCCGAGTTCGAGTCATACTGAGCCTGTGTCGAGTTAGACGCATACTGGGTTGATGCCGAGTTCGAGTCATACTGAGCTTGTGTCAAGTTAGACGCATACTGAGTGAGTGCCGAGTTCGGCGCATATTGAGTTGGTGCCGAGTTCGAGTCATACTGAGCCGGTGCTGAGTTCGACGCATATTGAGGTTGAGCTGGTGCACTGTACGAGGCGTACTGAGCTGGTGCCGAATTCGACGATGAATTGTCGACGTACTGGCTAGAGCTTGCTACCATCGATGCTGCAGGCGCAGCTTGTGCCGAGTAGTACTCGACGTTTCCGGCAGACTGAGTTCCGGCAATCGGTTGAGCAGGTGCAGTGTAGTCGACTGGAGTTGACGATGGCAGTACCGAAGCAAACACTGGAGTGCTTTGTTGCTGAGCACCGGAATTGATAGGAGTGGACTGTGAGTAATCAACTGAGTAGTTGCTGTTTGAGGCGACTGGAGTTGATTGCGAGTAATCGACGGAGTAATTGCTGGAAGAAACAGGAGTAGATTGCGTCGAGTAATCAGCAGCGTATGAATTTGTCGACTGAGCCGAAGCTACATAGTTACCAGACATTGCCGGTGCGGCGTAAACCTCGTTGGCAGCAACCGTTGCATGAACTCCGGTTGGAATGTTGTTGTAGTTTTCGACAGCAGCGACGACTGGATTTCC
Organism: Candidatus Obscuribacterales bacterium; assembly: GCA_038322035.1. Lineage (GTDB taxonomy): Bacteria > Cyanobacteriota > Vampirovibrionia > Obscuribacterales > Obscuribacteraceae > PALSA-1081. The sequence continues at coordinate 9,770 of JBBQFO010000032.1, read as the reverse complement.
AGACATTGCTTGCGCTGAATAAACTGGATTCGAACTAGCATCAATCTGATTACCGGTCATTGCTGGCACACCCAACGCATTGGTAACGATCGGAGCTCCGTATGCATCAGTAGCGGTGTAAGCATTAGCAGTATAAGCGTTAGCAGTGTAGGCGTTCGCTGTGTCATTAGTGGCGACAAGTGCCGAGCGATCGACCGCTCCGGAAGGAACTACTGAGCCACCGTAATTGGTTACATCACCGTATTGATTGAGGTTACCAACCGCAGGTGCTGCAAACGCTGGATTCGTTACGACTGAACTATCAAAGTTCGCAGACGTAGCGACTGCTGAAAGCGAATTGTCAACTGAAGCGTCGATTGAATCAACCGATCCGAGAATATCGCCAGCTTCAAACTTAGCAAAATCAGCAGAGTAGGAATCATTCGATACCCAACCATTCGAAACATTTGTGGAATTGGCAGAATTCGATGCAGCCACGCTAGTCAAAGCATTATTGACGTCAAAGTTCGTCAGTCCGGTTGCATTCAGAACACTGGCACCAGCACTATGAGCACCGGCTCCCACATGGTTAGCACCAGCGACTGAAGCGCCAAGATTGTGCAGATGATTGTTGATACTTTCAGCAAGGTGCTCAGCCTTCGCTTGGCGTTGAGCTTCGGCTTCCTTGGCTTTGTCGCCGGCGTGAGCTGCAACCAACTCTCTCATTTCGTCTTTCTTCGCCTGTTGTTCGGCAAATGCAGCGGCGCTTGGTGGCAATCCGCTTGCGTCTGCAGCAGTACCGTCGGCGGTTGAATTGAACCTGTCGGAGGCAGTCAAGTTATTTATGTCACCAGAGGAAGTGCTCGAATCGGTGGCATCGGCTACTTCAAATTCTTGCGATATGTCGTCGACAGCTAGAGCGTCGATATCGGAGCCAGCAAATTCTGCTGAGCAGAACATAGCTGCATACTGAGATTCAGTGGACAAGTCAACATCGCCGATCTTGTCAGCTGATGGAGGTAAGGCCTCCGTATCTTTTCCTAATGCTTTGTCACCAAATGGAGAGCCTGTATGACTTGCCAGTGCAACTCCGTCGCCCTTGCTGTCCGTGCGCGGTGACAAGACTTCGCCCAAGCCGCCTGAGCGTACTCGTTCAGTGCCGGTAGAAGAATCATCTTTCGAATTCGAACTGGCAATGGACATTGGGCTTACCGCTGCGCCACTGACTCCAGCATGAGAAGCAACGTTACTTGAGGTAGCTCCGATACCATCGGCAGTGTTAGGAGCACCTTGTCCTTGCGAGCTGCCACCTTTGGATGCGCCGCATCCGCCGCCTCCGCCACCACCGCCGCCACCACCAGCACCGCCGCTCTTCATCGCCTTTTCAGCCATGCTTGCAGCTTCTTGACCAGCAGCGCGAACCAATCCGGCAAAGTCGAATGCATGTTTAACGGATGCGGTAGCGAGGAAGTGAAGTGCAGTGATCAGCACGCATCCAGTTTCGCCCACACCCTTGAAGCAAGCGATCAAGAGAATAGCTGTGTTCCAGAACAAGCTCCAGAAAGCTAGAGTGATTACGCCTTCTACCCAGCTAGGCAGCGCGCCGCGCAATTGCTTCATCGGCCAGACCCATAGTCCAGCGGCGATCGGTCCAATGAACCACAGATAGTAGAGGTAAGCCATTTGGAACGCGCAAAGTATGTTCCATGATGCGGTCAAAGCTGCATTGCTGCCATTCAAACCGAGGCGCGCTGCGATGCTACCGGAAGTCATTGCCTCGTCAGCTCTGTTGCCTGGCGCTTTAAAAATTCCTGAACATGGATCTTCGATCTTGTTTTCCATCATGCCTTCGAACTTAGCGAACAAACCGCTTGGATTAACCATCGGTGTCATCGAAGGGATAGGCAAGTCTGAGGCGTTGCGGTTTTCTTGCTCGCCGCGCACTGGGAATGCCCGAATCTCGGCGCAAATAGCGTCTTTGTACATATCCGAACCAAAGAGTCGGAAGTACTCACTGTTGATTGTGAACGTAATGGAGTTGGACAAATCGATGCTGTAGTTGACGACAAGGTAGGTTGCTGGAATCAAGAAGATTGCAATCACTGAACGCATGATGCCTTCAAGAGGATTGACGTTACCCAAGATAGGGTTACCGGCAGCCATGATGGCGCGTAACTGAGTAAGCAAAGCGCCTGGCAGCAACAAAAGAATTCCCATCGGAACGAAAATGTTGTTACGCAGAACATTCCACTTATTGCCACCGTCTGTGGTGAAGTTGTTTAGATAGTGAGCGCAGAAATCAATCGCACTAGAGGCTTGATCGCGAGATACTTCGCCTGCTGCATTTCCTGCTTGAGTGGCTTGAGCTTGTGCGGCTGCCTGAGCTGGCTTCGTCCAATTTTGTGGATCGGTAAGTACAGCAGTCTCCATTTTGGCCTCTTCCACTGCCGCAATTTCTCCAGTCGTGGCAGTCGGTTCAGCTCCGGCTTCTTCATTGTTTGTAAAAGGCATGTCTTCTACGACCTGCTTCTCAAATCCCTTTTCCCATTCCGGATTTGGTATCGGATTCATGGGTCCGGCTTTGGTAACGCCTTTTGCAGCCATGTCCTTAGGAAATGTCTGCACCTTCTTTACTTCTTGTTTTTCATTGAATTCTCTATCACCGCCGTTTTCCTGGTTTTGCATCTTTTTACTGGCAGCACCAGCTGCGCCTTTTCCCCAGAGAGCCTCATCGGTTCCGGGGTTACGTGAGCCTGGATTGTTCCCTTGCGCGGACGCGGCTGTGGCAGTCGAACAGAAAGTGGCGAGGACTAGAATCAACAACATTAGTTTTGAGTGGTGCATTTTGATTTGCCTATTTGTTGTTATCTTGGCTTTATTTGCGCTCAGCGCATTTGGGAGTGACAGCGATAAACTCGCTGCCCCAAGCTCAGATGATGGTAAGGGACTTCTTGAACTCGGGACTTCTACTTGGAAAAAGCGAAGTTCTAGTCCGAGTGAAATCAGTCTAATGAAAATGTGTGACCAATTTGTACCTGACCACATTTTTTTGGACTAACAAATTTGTCTTAAACCGGTAGTGGTTCGCTCAGAGGTGGAGGTTCCACCAGCGCATATACCGGTCTACTGATTGGGGACTGACTTGGAGGAGGTTTCACATCCTCATCTGCTTTTTCAGACGATTCGTCATCAGGGCTGGATGGCTGCGATTTGCTTGACGAAGAGTCTTTGCTGCTTCCCGACGAACTTGCACGCTCGGTTCCAGTGCCGCCACCAGCTGAGCTTCCGCCCGATTCAGTGCCGCCACCGCCACCGCCAGCGTCTCCGCCACCGCCACCGCCACCGCCACCGCCACCGCCACCGCCACCGCCGCCACCACCTTGCTGCGCTTGCGAGGCTTTCTCGAGAACCTTAGCCACCATTTCTCCTGGCTTGTAATCGAACGGCATAAAAGGTACGTACGTCAGGATCACCATGAACGCGGTAAATACCAACATTTCCCATTCAGCATTTGGATTGAATTCACCTAGCTCTTGCAACCATTGCAGGCGGGTGATCATGCAGAGGACCACAACGCACCACCAAAAGCGCCACAAGGCGAGGTTGGTGACAGCATCAATCCAATTAGCGAAGACTTTGCTGAACAAGCTGCCCATGTTTGTCGGCCAGGCATACAATGCGGCGGCTATGGGTCCCATGAGCATCAAGTAGCACATCATCACGATTTGGAAAGCCAACAGTATGACCATGCCAAATCCAAGCGCCATGTTCATCATGTTGAAGCCCATTTGCATGAAGTTAGTGGCGGTGGACTGACTCTCAACTGAAGAAGATTTTTCGGACGCGCCTGTCATCTTTCCAGCATTTATGACGTTGGAGAGCTGCCCAGGCTGAAACAACTTGTTCTTTTCGTTGGCTGGTGGCGCACTGAATGTTTGCTCCTTCGCCCACGCCAAAAGTTGAACAGGAACGATGTATTTCTGCACCTCGAATGTCATCGAATTGCCGATGTCGATTGCGAAACTTACGATTAGCTGCGTCGCAGGAATTAAAAAGATTGCGATCACAGCTCGCAGAATTCCTGTAAAGGGACTCATGGTGTCTTCATCTTCAAGATCGATCATTCCGGAGGCAGCAACGCATTTCACTTGGGTAAGCACTGCGCCTGGCAGCACAAGCAAGATGGCCATTGGAATGTAGACGTGTTTGAGCATCTGCTGAACCATCCAGATCGCTTGAGAAAGTAGACGAACTGGCGCATAAGTTGTTGTTGGAACGGCTACACCTTCATTGGCAACGTTGATCAGACTGGTCATCATCACCGCCAATCCATCCGACATGGACTCTTCGGCGGCCTCGGCGCTAGCGCCAGAGGCTTGCTGAGCTTGCGCTTCTTGGGCAGCCTTCGCAGGCCCTACAAAATTCTCGGGCGCCATCAATTTTTCGCCCCTGGCGTGGCCTGCTGCCGCCCCCTGGACGAACTCCATAAAGGCGTTCTTTTGGACACCGGGATGCGCGAACTGCGGAAAACCTGCGCGTGACGAAGCTGCCTCCTGCTTACTGCCTAGATGTGAGGCGAGTTCAGGATGCTTTGGCTTAATAAATTTGGAACCAATCTCATCGCCTGGTTGCAACGGTCCCAAGTGACTCTTCATGCAATCCGGGCACTTCGTGTAGCCTAGTTTATCGACTTCATCAGGTTCATTGGGCATGTCACCCGGTTTAGCACTTTGCTCTTCTTGTACTAGCGGCGGTCCCGTTTCCGTGGTGACCTGATGTCCATTGTCACCACCGCCTTTTTGACTGTTGCCAAAAGTCGACGGACTGCCTGGCATATTGAACGGCTCTTTCGAAGAAGCATCGTACTTCTCTTTTGCTATCGGATGAGCCTTGTTGTACGATTTCGTCATTTCATTGAGATTGGCTGTAGAGCCCGGTATGCTGTGGGCAGCTGTTGCCAGAGCGAATATCGCAAAAATAGCGGACAGTGATGAAATGATAGGGGTGTTTTTTTTCATCGCATTCAGAAGCAACAGCGATATCTCACTGCCCTTGCTGCCTTTAATTTGGTAAGGGAATTCAAAACTCGAATTGGGGGAACGGCAAAGCTTATTCGAGTGAATTTAGTCTAATCAAACGTTGTGACCAATTTGTACCTTGGCGGGCGTAAAGATTCGCCCTGCCTCTGCATAGCTTCCCGGCGCTCGAAATAGGTAAAAACGTCGGTATACCTCCGATGGGGGTGTTTTGCCTTGCATGTTGCGCCTACCATGCAGTAGTAGTCGAACAAAGCCGAAGCTATTCCATTTAAAGAAACAGCGGAGATATTCAAATGCAATTTTCAATGACCAGCCTGATGAACTCATTCAATCAGCTTGTCACGCCGGATCAAGTGCAGACTACCGTTGAGCCTGCAGTGCGCAAGACGGGATCGTTGCAAGAGCATTTAATGTCGGTCAGCCGCACATCTGTCGGTGAAGTTACCAGCTCGGCAAATGAATTGAGCGTCGGACCTCCACCCATGTATCGTAAGGACGCAGGCTCCAACGTGGTTGGTATGTCCAAGAAGAAAGGAGCACGCGTCATTTTCTGGAGTCAGGTTGCCTCCAAACACCAGGCTGCTTAACCACGGACGTACGCACCGACTGTGGTGCCATCATGCGCCATCGAACAGCGACGCAGGTACTTACCTTCCGCCCAGCAATATGTTATAACTACCAATCCTGGAGTATCGCTGTCGTTCCGAAATAGTCGGTGTAAATCATGGTCACTAAAACTGTACGCTCAGAAACTGCCGAACTTAAAGACAACCAGCAGATTACGATTACGTTTTTCGCCGAAACCGACCATGGATGCTCTCATGGCGATGCAACGATTAAGCCAGATGATGAAAACTACTCTCTGTGCATGACTCGCTTTGGGTTAGCTAAACCAGGAGATGCGAAGACCATCGAGTGCGAATGGAAAGATGGACACTGGGTCGACCTAAACTAAACTGTTCGAAGGCGATTTAAAGTTTTTCCGCTAAGCGATCGAAGACAACCACTTTAGCTGGGTCTGTTTCGCTGGTACGCATGGCGCGTACGCTATCCAACGCTTTGCCCCTAACCTGGCGAGCCACATAGTCGGCTCTTCCAGCGTACTTTTTTTGATCCTCGGTCCATAACCGCTTCGGGACATTAGCCAGACACTTTTTCAAAGTCGACATCCACAGGGTGGTTCGAATCGGAGCCCTTTCGCAAGCCTCGATAAAATCGTTTGCGCTGGTTCCCAACAACTTCTCGCCCAACACGGCCCACTGTTCACTGTCACCACGCGCCGCATATTGACGGGGATTCCACTGCGTCTCAACCTGAACAGCATCATGGAATAAATCTTTTACCGGGTCTTTCCAATATTTGTAGCGCAGTTCATGCCCCCATTCGTGCATCAAATCGCGTCGCAAATAGTCGGTCAAATTGGTCTTGTACAGGAACAACTCACCTTCAATCATTGCAGTAGCAGAGACAAACCCTTTCGAGAAATATGTCTGCGTCACCCAATCATCTTCCGGATTCGATTTGTCGGAGATAAAGATACGCTTGAAATAACGGGGATCAGGCATTTGATCGATAAGTTGAGGCAAGTCTGCGGGCGCAACTCGTGGCGACATCTGACCGGTACCAGGATCCTTCTGCATCAACTTGCCTTCATCCAGACGCACGGCATAAGCTTCTGGCAAAACGATCCGCACATCAGACAATCCTTTCACACCATAGGATCTTACCTTGGTTGGAATCTTAGCCAGTCCGAGTGCCTGAAACTCACTGTAGTCTTTAAAAGGACCTTTGTTGTCGCTACGCAACGACAGCGTCTCGGTCGTGACTTTGGAGCCCACAAGCCGGTCTGCATGCGGCTCGACTGCACGAACTGGAATCTCGAAAATCAGATTCGAAATGGTTGATTTCAGATTTGCAGCAGTTGTGGTAAAACCTTTTATGCCACCACCGGCGGTATAAGAAGCCGATGCCGCTGGATCAACTTTCCACCCAACTTCAGCTGGTGCAACCCGGTCAGGTACAGCTATTCTGCCGGCAAGATCATCAGCCAGGGCGCTTCCGCATGCGCACACCAACCAGACAGCAACGAGCAATTGCAGCCAGATTGCGCCTCGCACTAGCCGAATGCTGCTAACGTACTGCCGCCTTGGCTCGCTGAACTTGGCGGAATTCTTCCAAACGACTTTGCGACTCTTCAACCAGTTTCAAAGCTTCTTTGAACTGAAAATACGGATCATTGCACTCTGTGCAAGCATCTTCAACAAGGTTTATCACCGCATAGCCGACACTTTCCTTCAGTCGTACCTTTTCAGTCAAGATGCGAGCGCAAGTCGGACAAATCTTTTCGCCGAGAATCTCGCTCGTGAATATTGGGTTGCCAACCAAAACCTCTTCGTCACAAAAATGACAGCAAACGCCCTTGATCTGTGAAATCCCTTCTTCTGAAGCAACACACTGGCACTTTGTCGGGTCACAGGCACAGGCATGAGCAGGCGCCGCTTCTTCGATCTTCGCGATTACTTTCTTTGGCTTCGTGCCGAGCAAATAAGCACTTTGACGCTCAAATGGATATTCAATTTCGTCCGGATCGATATACGGATTTGCATCTGGCAGCTTGTTTGCTGTTTCGATCAAAGCCTTCAGTTGATCCACTAATGGAGCCAGTTCATGGAAGCGGTACTTCTTGACCAACTTCACAACTTCTTTCGCTTTAAGCTCAATCGCTTCAGCAGCTGCTATCTCCTTGGAACCCATTGCATCACTCCTAATCCTGCTCACGCACACATTGTAATGGTTAAACGGTCCGAATTGATGACGGCGGGTTTAAGATTATTACCATCAACGCTTGGCACCACATGTAGTGCCATCTTTCGAATTGAAAACCGGTGGATTTCGTCAGGACAACCGTGTCCCTTGACTAGAAGGGGTAAATGCTAGAAAAATGCCGAATCGAACTCAGCTCCCGCTCAACGCCCTCAAACCCAAGCTGGGCATAGCCCCAGAGGTGGATGCCAATTGGGAAATTCGAGTTATAGAAAGATAAGAACACTTGCAAGCTCTGCCAATCACAGTATCATGGGAGGTAAGGCTGGATAAGCCAGGGAAATCTACACAGGGGAATTGCTGGCGGCATGTTCAACCAGTATCAATTGAACGGCATCTTCGATGAAATGTTCGAATCGCCAGACGTGCCGCGCCCTCACTATGAATCGGTTTTCGGACAATTAGCCGAACTCAGCAGCTCCGCTTTTCAGCGCCGACGCCGCATGGCCGACCTTTCGTTCCGAAACCAGGGCATCACTTTTACTGTTTACAACGACGACACCGGCGTTGAACGAATTTTCCCATTCGATCTTGTGCCAAGAATCGTGCCAGCTTCCGAATGGACCATGATTGAGCGCGGCTTGGAGCAGCGCATCACCGCTCTCAATATGTTCTGTCATGACGTCTATCATGACCAACGCATTTTGCGTGAGGGAGTCGTGCCGCCTGAGCTGATTTATTCAGCGCAGATGTTCAGACGCGAAATGATCCACGTTCCTGTGCCAAACAATGTCTACATCCACGTCTGCGGAACCGACTTAATCCGAGACAAAGACGGCAACTATCTTGTTCTTGAAGACAACGGTCGTACCCCAAGCGGCGTCAGCTATGTGCTCGAAAATCGCGCCATTATGAAGCGCGTTTTCCCAGCCTTATTCGCCAGTTATCGGGTCAGATCAATCGAAGACTATCCGTACAACTTGCTTCAGTGCCTGAAAGAGCTAGCACAAAACAGAGTCGATGACCCGACAATCGTCGTTCTGACGCCGGGAATCTTCAACTCTGCTTACTACGAACACAGTTTCTTAGCCAGGCAGATGGGCGTCGAACTGGTCGAAGGCAAAGACTTAATTGTCGACAACAATTTCGTCTACATGCGCACCACGGCCGGGTTGCGCAAAGTCGACGTAATTTACAGAAGATTGGACGATGACTTCCTCGATCCACTCTGCTTCCGCGGTGACAGTATTCTCGGCGTGCCGGGATTGATGACCGTCTATCGATGCGGCAACGTGGCACTGGCAAACGCAGTCGGAACGGGCGTCTGCGATGACAAAGCAGTTTATCCATACGTGCCAGCGATGATTAAATTCTACTTGTCGCAAGAACCGATTTTGAACAACGTGCACACTTACAACTGCCAAGATGCAAGTGATTGCAAATACGTTCTCGAGAATCTGCATCAGCTCGTCGTCAAAAACACAAACGGCTCGGGCGGCTATGGAATGCTGATGGGACACACATCGAATCAAGAGGAACGTGACGAATTCGCCGCGAAAATCAAAAACGATCCGCGCAATTTCATTGCACAGCCAATCATCGAATTGAGTCAGCATCCTAGCCTTGTCGCAGATCATTTTGAAGGTCGTAGAATCGACTTGCGTCCATATATTCTGTATGGTAAGAAACCTATTGTGATGCAGGGCGGGTTGACGCGCGTTGCATTAGAAGCGGGAAGTTTAGTGGTAAATAGCTCCCAAGGTGGCGGCAGTAAAGATACTTGGGTTGTGGAGGACGTGCGCTGACTACTCAATCTGAAATAACCGGACAAGAAGAGGAAGGCCGGCCCGTAACTAAAATCGTTGCGGTCTCTAATCCTTCTCGGCGTGTCGGAGAACGCATCGTTCAAAGCTCACTGGTACAGCCGGCTGCTGGACGCACGCGGCCGATGTTGTCGCGCGTTGCCGAAGCAATGTATTGTATGAGCCG
>JBBQFO010000031.1:0-31920 GCA_038322035.1 Candidatus Obscuribacterales bacterium | reverse complement strand
GTCACCGAGGACCACTGTATTCCGCCGCCAGGATGGTATCAGTCTCTCTTGAAGGCTCACGAAGTCAACCCTGCCCCCGCTATCGGTGGCGCAGTTGATAATGGTGCCACGAAGAGGATCATTGATTGGGCTGTCTTCTTTTGTGAGTACAGTAATTTCATCAGTCCCGTTGCTGACGGCGTCGTGCATGATTTGCCGGGACCGAACGTTTCTTATAAGCGCAGCGAGACCCAGCATATATTCAATTCAAACGAAGAAGAGTTTTGGGAGACTTTTGTGCACGGGCAAATTGAATCTGAAGGTAAGCAACTCTGGTCCGATCCCTCAGTCAGCATGATTCACAAAAAGCACTTCACGTTTTCGGATTTTATATCGGAGCGCTTCCACTATTCGAGAGCATTCGCCGGCACAAGGAACGAGTCGATATCACCGAAGCAGCGCTTGATTTACCTTTTCGGGTCACCGCTCTTGCCGCCAATGTTGATGTTGCGGATAAGCAAGAGAGTTTGGGCGAAGAAGCGCCATCTCCCGGAATTCGCGATGTCGCTTCCATATCTGCTCAGCTTTATGGTGGCATGGTCTGTAGGAGAGTTCGTCGGATATGCCACTGGCCCCGGTGACAGCGCATTGTATTTGACATAGATGACTGAATCACCCGCTCTATCTGTAATTGTCGTTTCGTTTAATCAGCCTTCTGTTTTGCGTCAGTGTCTTTCTGCTTTTAACTCGCAGTCAGAGCGAGACAAAATTGAAATCGTCGTCATCCGGGATTGGACTGGACGTGTTGACAGTGAGTCGCTCCAATCCAAATCCGAGCCGCGCCAATCTCTATCCGAGTCGCGCCAATCCACATCCCAGTCTAGTCAACTCAAATCCGAGTTTCCGCAGTTTGACTGGATAGATGCACCACCCGGTAGCACTGTCCCGGCGATGCGCAAACTAGCTCTAGCCAAGTGTAGAGGTGCGCTGGTTGGATTCACCGAAGATGATTGTGTTGTTTCAAGCGATTGGTGTGCGAAAGTGATCGAAGCACATAAGTCCGAAAACGTTGCCATCGGCGGGTCCGTTGAGCCGAGTGACTATAGTCGCAATTTGGATTGGGCAGTCTTTTTTTGTGAGTATGCGCGTTTTATGCGTCCCTTCGCTGGCATTGTTCCGGCGCTGCCCGGTAACAATATTACTTACAAGTCGGAGAGCTTGAAGAAATTATTGGAGACGGATTCAAGTGGCGGAGTCTATGAGGTCTTCGTCAATGGAGAACTGCAGAAGTCCGGCCAAGAGTTGAAGGCTGATCCCTCATTCTCGGTGCGGAATATCAATTCATGGAAGTTGACCAATCTCGTCGATGTGCCGTTCCATCACGGTCGGGGATTTGCTGCGATGCGATTGATGAGCAAGCCTTTGTTGGAGCGCTTGCCTTTTCTCGGTATCGCAATGGTGCTACCGGCGGTGCAGATGATGAGAATGGGACGGCAAGTATTGGCAAAGGGAAGTCATGCTGGAAAGTTTTTCCAATGCCTGCCTCAAGTTGGATTGTTTTGCGTCAGTTGGTCGGTCGGCGAATTCGTTGGCTACTTACTCGGTCCCGGTGGGAGTCTGAAGCAGTGGCGATAAGGGAGCACAACTGATGCGCGTTGGTGTGGATGCCGCTTGCTGGTCAAACAAACGTGGCTATGGTCGTTTTACGCGGGGCTTGTTGAACGCGTTCGTTGAGTTGAACACGAAACACGAATTGGTTTTCTTTGTCGACTCGCAAACAGCAGGCGATGGCGATTTGCCCAGCAATGTGCGCACCGTTGTTGTGAACACTGGCGATCGCCCAACCGATGCCGCATCGGCGTCAGACAGTCGCTCCATCAGAGACTTACTGGCTATGACTCGGGCCGTGGCCGGACAATCATTAGATGCTTTTTTCTTCCCCAGTGTCTACACATATTTCCCAGCGATCACAACTGGAAAAATTATCCTTGGTGTTCATGATGTGATTGCTGAAGACTATCCTGACTTGGTATTTCCGGATAAGAAGCATCGACGTTTGTGGGCACTGAAAGGGTGGCTGGCGCACAAGCAGGCGCATTACATCATGACTGTGTCGGAGCACGCCAAAAAGGGCATTGTTCGTCATTTTGGACACAATCAGGATCGTGTTTTTGTTATCGACGAGGCACCGGATCCAGTCTTCACTACCTTGCCTTTGGATAAAGTTGATCGCGCCGTACTATCACGATTCGGCTTGGCTGTTGACTCGCGTTTTTTGATTTACATAGGTGGTATCAATCCCCACAAGAATTTGCCGATGCTGGTTCAAAGTCTGGCCGAGATTCGCACCAAACCTGGCATGCAGGATGTGAAGCTGGTCGTCGTTGGCGATCTGAAAGATGGTTTCACTCCTGGTGTGAGTGAGCTCAAGGCTAAAATTGCCGAGTTGCATCAAGATGATGCGGTAATTTTTACTGGCTTCGTCAAGGATGAGGAAGTAATTCATCTGCTCAATGTTGCTCAAGCCCTGGTATTGCCTTCGATGGCAGAGGGATTTGGACTCCCCGCAGTGGAAGGTGCTGCCTGCGGCATTCCGATTATTGCCACTCAAAACAGTCCACTTCCTGATTTGCTTCAAGGTGGTGGCATTTTTATCGATCCCAATTCAGTAACCGAGCTGACGAGCGCCTTAGTCGTAATGCTTAGTGACCCTGCCAGGCGAGATGAGATGGCGCGCGTTGCTACTGGCAAGGCCCAACAGCTGACCTGGCAGCGGTCTGCATCACAAATGGATACGATGCTCAGTAGGGTGGCAGGTAAATCTTGAGCAAATTGAAGATTGCCATGGTCACTACTTTCTTTCCGCCTCATAACTTTGGCGGTGATGGTGTTTTCGTGCAGAGGCTTTCTAATGCTCTAGCAAGGCGCGGCCACGATGTCCATGTCATTCACGATAAGGACGCGTTCTCGCTTGGTAGCAAGGCTCTTGTAGCCAATACAAGTGAGGGGCATGACTCGACTGACCATCGAGTTACAGTTCATTCTCTGGACGGCGGTGTGGCCGGGAAACTTGATCTAATTGCTACGCATCAGCTGGGAACGCCCGTCGCTAAGTCCGACGAACTAAAGAAGTTGCTCAACCAAGAGTTTGATGTTATCCACTTCCACAACGTTTCTTTGCTCGGTGGACCCGGTGTTCTTACTTACGGCAAGGGCGTCAAACTTTGTACTCTGCACGATCATTGGTTCGTCTGCGCAACGCATGTTCTCTGGCGCAATGACGAGGAAGCGTGCACGAAGCGGACATGCATGAGCTGCACTTTGGCTGCGCATCGCCCACCGCAAATTTGGCGCTACACCGGTGCGATTGAACGCGCTGCCAAAAGTGTAGATGCATTTTTGGCGCCCAGTGAATTTGCTCGAGGCAGCCACATCTCGAATGGCTTTCCAGCTCCAATACGTGTTTTGCCGCACTTCCTTGCAGATCCTTCAGCCGCTGTGGTAACCGAACCCGTGCACCAGCGTCCATTCTTTCTCTTCGTTGGACGGCTCGAGAAAATAAAAGGGGTGCAAGTCCTAATCGAGCAGTTCTCTCGATTCAAGGATGCCGACTTAATCGTCGTCGGCAATGGCAATTACGAGGAGACTTTGCGCAAAGCGGCGTTTGGGCTCGACCACATACATTTCCTTGGACGAATGTCGTCTGAGCGATTGAGTGAATTTTATAGACAAGCTGTTGCCGTGCTCGTTCCGTCGTTGTGTTATGAAACCTTTGGCTTGGTGCCGCTGGAAGCGTTTTCTACAGCCACGCCAGTGATTGTCAACGACTTAGGCGCTTTGCCTGAAGTTGTTAAGGATGGTGGTGGTATCGTTTACGGTTCTGAGCAGGAACTGGTGGATGCCATGCAAAAATTGCTCAAGGACGATCAATTGCGTCGTTCAATTGGTTTGGCTGGTCTGGCTAATTTCAAAGCCAATTACAGCGAAGCCAAACATATGGAGAGTTATTTGAATCTGATAATAGAGTTACAAGAGAGACATTTGGAGGTTTCATGCCCGGTGAAATAGGAGTATGTCATATTGGTGCGGGGTCGATTGGAGCGCTTCGAGCGGCTGCCGTCGCTAAGACTCCGGGACTTCGACTCGTGGTAGTTTCAGACATACGATTAGATGCTGCCAAAGAGCTTGCTGATAAATTTAAATGCGATGCCAATGCTGATTGGAAAAGTGCCGTCAGTCGCTCTGACGTCGACATGGTGATTATTTCAACGCCACCAAGTTTGCATGCGGACATGGCCATTTACGCAATCGAGAATGGCAAGCATGTTCTTTGCGAGAAACCGTTGGCGCACACACTCGAAGATGCCGAGCGCATGTGCGAGGCCGCTGAAAAGAAAGGGGTCCTGCTCAAGACTGGATTCAATCATCGTTATTTCGAATCGATGGCGTTTGCTAAAAAGCTAATCTCTTCAGGTCGGCTGGGAAAGATTTTGACTGTCAAGGCTTACGCCGGACATCCTGGTGGCAAAGAGTTCGGTCCCGCCTGGGTGACCGACGGCGCTGTTACAGGCGGTGGCAGCTTAGTCGACAACGGCATCCACATCATGGACCTGACACGTTTCTTTCTAGGCGATGTTGAAGTGGGCAAAGGCTACGTTGCCAATTTAGTTTGGCCGTTCGAAAATGCAGAAGACAATAGTTTCGCTCTTTTTAGCACTGCAGATGGTGCCAAGGCCTATGTTCACGCCAGTTGGACGGATCCACGCGGCTATTTTTTCTCCATGGAAGTTGTTGGCACCAAGGGCTATGTGCGCTCTTCATATCCGCCAATGATGGCGGAGTGGGGCGAAACACCCGAAGCAGGGATTCGGGCCAAAAAGCACTGGGAAATCTTTCCGATCTTTCAAATTAAAGAGCGCCTCTTTTCCTGGAGATGGACGATCATCAATTCGTTCATCAAGGAGATGACTGACTTTGCTCAAGGTATTCGCACTAATACTCCAGTCGAACCAACCGGTCGAGATGGACTCCGAACTATGCAGATGGCGCATGCGATTTATCGTTCTTCGAAGGAAGGCAGTGAGATCAAAGTTTGATGGTACCGATCCTTACCTATCACTCAGTGGGCACGCTCAATCCAATTCTCGACACCCCAATCGAGAAGTTTGAGCAACAGCTTAAGTCCTTTGCCGAAGGTGGATATAAAACCATCACGGTATCAAAGCTGGTGCAGCTGATTAAGGCTAAGTCTCCGTTGCCTGAAAAATCCTTCGTGCTCACTTTTGATGATGGATATCGCACTTTCCATACTGACGCGTGGCCGCTTTTACAAAAGTATGGTTTTAACGCGACTGTATTTCTGATAACAGACTTCTGCGGAAAGGACAATCAGTGGGTGGGGCAGCCTGCATCTGTTCCCAGGGCGCCGTTGCTGTCCTGGTCTGAAGTTGAAGAGTTAGCCAAGCAGGGCTGCGAATTTGGTGGTCACACTCTCAGCCATAAGCCGCTCTCGACTCTATCTGGCGAGAAGCTAATGGATGAGTTGGTCGTATCAAAGGCCAAGATTATGGAAGTAACTGGGCAGGACGCTTCGATTTTCGCCTACCCATACGGTGATACCAGCGGCGATGCTATCAGCGCTGTCAGGCAATACTATGACGGAGCGGTATCTACCGACCTGGGGATTTGTGGATTAAATTCCGACAAATATCTATTACCCAGGATCGACTCCTATTATCTCACTGAAGCGTGGATCGATAACCTGGAGAAGCCGTGGTTCCCACCCTATCTGGGATTTAGGCAGGCGCTACGGCGAGTTAAGAGAGTATTTCAACCGGACTGGCAGCCAGATGAGTATCGAGATGCCGGCAAAAATTGAATCACTTTTTTGTTGTCCCTTGTGCAAGGGCGCTTTGAACGTAATCGAGTATGGCTTCGCCTGTGGTGCTTGCGATCGAGAGTATCCTGAAATTGCAGGGATTTTAGATTTTCGCATTTGTGAAGACCCTTACATTGATATCCCGGCTGATCGGGCCAAGGCTCTCAGGATCGCTGACAAGGCAAGCGGGTTGACGTTTGAGGAACTTGTCGGTTTTTACTACTCGATAACGCCAGAGGTTCCAGATGATTTAGGGCGGCACTATTTGAACCATCACGTCGCCGGCGTCAAGCGAGGCGAGGGTATTATCAATCGAATGCGTTCATATCAGCTAAGCAAACAAGCAGAGCCCGGAGTGCAGTTGTTGGATCTTGGCTGTGGCACAGGTGGATTTCTGGCCGCCGCCAGTGCGCAGGGAGCTTCCTGTGTGGGAGCCGATATCGCCTTAAGATGGCTGGTGATTGCGCGCAGTCGTTTCCGTGATCTGAACTGTGGCAACGTCACTTTAGTATGTGCATGTGCCGATCACTTGCCTTTTGTTGCTGACTCTTTCGACGTGATTCTGGCTGAAAATCTGATTGAGCATTGTAGTGATACCACTAAAGTGCTCGGTGAAATTAAACGAATCCGTCGCAGTGCCGGTGCGTTTTTAGCGCGCACTATCAATCGATTTGCAATGGCACCAGAGCCGCACGTAGGTGTTTGGGGCGTTGGCTATCTTCCCCGTCCTTTGATGAACGGTTACGTCAAACTGGTGAAAGGTATTCCTTATAAGCACATTCATTTGGAATCCTTTGGAAGTTTGAATCAGTCGATCCAAACAGTTGGCGACCGTCAACTTGAAACGAAGATTCCACTGATCACAGAGGCTGATTACGCCCATCATCCAAAGTGGAAGCAGCAGTTGTTTAGAATCTATTCGGCGATGATGCGGATGCCCATCCTCGGTGTGATCATGGCTCGTCTCGGTCCGTATATCGACATCGCTTCCCAGCCTACAGTTGAACCAAAAAACACCAATTCACTTCCAGACAAAAATGCAATCTACAACTAACATGGTGGCTGGGGCGAAAGGCGAGAAGGTCGACAGACGTTTCTTGTTATCAGCGATGGCTTTGGTCGTCATACTTTTGCTTGTTGGAATTTTTCGTCACGAGATGTGGCGAGATGAATTGCAAGCGTGGTGCCTGGCCCGAGATAGCGCCAGCCTATTTGAAGTACACCAGCATCTCCTCTACGAAGGACATCCGATCTCGTGGTATCTGCCGCTCTTCCTGTTTACTCGATTCACGCACGATCCATTGCTGATGCAATTGCTAAACGTGGCGCTAACGTCTGGCGCTTGTTACTTGGTTCTTGCGCATTCTCCCTTTAGCAAGTTACAGAGGATGCTCTTCTGTCTTGGATATTTCCCATTGTTCGAATACGGTATCATCAGCCGCAGCTACTCTCTTGAACTTCTTGTACTGCTTACCTTTTGCTACCTGTTTCAGTTTAGAAATAAGCATCCCTGGTGGCTATTCTCAACTCTAGTGTTACTAGTTTCGGTGAATGCCTATGGAGTGATGATCGCGTTTGCATTCACGGCCACCCTCTTACTTGAATATTGGTTGGAGAGAAAGAGAAATCCCTTTCCGACGAAAGTGGCAGCGATCGGTACCGTTCTAATTCTGCTTGCTGCCGGACTGACCGTTAAGCAGATGAGCGCGCCTGCGGACGGATATCACGGCGAGCTCAGTGCGATTAAGGAGAAGCAACCAAAGAGATTTTTCAAATCATTGCGGGCGATTCCGATTGCATATGCACCAATTCCGAATTTTGAAGTCCGTGAATTCTGGAATACCGACTTGGTTTCCAAAATTGGAAATGAGCTCGCTACCCTCCTGCTCGTGGTGGCGCTAGTGGTGCTGTGTTCGATTCTCCTGTACACGAAGCCGTCTGCCTTGTTCTTATACGGAATTGGTACAGGTGGACTTGTATTCTTTAGTTTCACGCATCTGTTAGGGGGACTGAGGCAGCAGGGGCACTTATACCTTCTGCTGATCTGTAGTTTGTGGATTGCCTATTACTTGTCGTCCAGGGAATTCGGACCGCCTGCTCTAAAACGTATCTCAAGTGATCAAGGGCGTTCAATTTTTCTGACTGTGATTCTAGTACTGCAAATGATTGCCGGCATTTACGCATACTACCAGGACATGATGCGTCCGTTCTCATCCGCCAAACTGGTGGCAAGATTCATTAAACAAAAAGGTCTTTCCGACATGTTGATCATCGGTAGCAACGATCACGAGATCACATCAGTTTCCGGATATTTAGACCGCAAAATCTTTTGCCCCGAAAGCAAGACATATATCGGGTTCGTTGTTAATAACACGACTCGCCATAATATCGAATTTGAAGAGTTGTGGCGCCAGTCAAAAAACGTCATGGATGCACGGCATGTCAATCATGCTCTGTTGATTCTAAATTATCCGCTTGGTGCGATTCCGAGCGGATTTAAAGTCGAATGCTTGAATCAGTTCGACAAGAGCATCCAGGGCGATGAGCGGTTTTACCTTTATCGCATTAGCCTAGAGTAATAGCAGGAAATTGCGTTTAAGTGTTTGAAAGAATCAAATCGTTGTTTGAAGTGAAGTCAAATATTTTTGACTGTTTTACGGCCGAGGCGCTTGAAGTAGTCAACATAGCCACGAATGAGGCTCGTTCGCTGCGGCACAATTTTATCGGCACTGAGCACATCCTGCTTGGATTAATTGCTGAAAAGGATGGAACAGCAGCGCAAGCATTGACATCGCGAGGAATAGATCTCGGTAAGGCGCGTCTTGAAGTGATAAAGATTTGGGGTGAGAGTAGAGGAAGTGTGCCTCAGGAGTTACCGTTTACTCCCAGTGCAAAGCGGCTGCTCGAGACTGCTTTGCAGCGATCAAAAAATTCGGGTTTGAGCTATGTCGGAACTGAACACCTTTTGCTTGGTCTCGTAGAACCTGGAAGAGGAGTGGCACTAAAGGTCTTGAAAGATCTTGGAGTGACTGGAGAGGAGCTTTCCAAGGCACTACGCGACCCCTAAGCAAGACGCGACTGCTGCCCTCGTAGCAATTCTGGTACCATTGCCTTGATCCCGACCGAGTAGCAAAAATATGTCAGAGATTTCCAACGGAAGTTCAACAAATGATCCGAATTCGCCAGGAAAGGACTCGATTAAAAAGCCTGTCTTGATTGGAATCGGTGTTGCTATGGTTGCCTCCGCGGCGTTTAACATGGGCATCTGGTACGGCATGGGCTTGCCGTCTAAGAATGCGGCACAAGTTGGGTCAGCAGAGACAAATGGGGCGCAACAAGCTGTTCCTGCGGTAGCGACGATTGCATCCACCGCCGATCCGTTTATCGTGACGATTCACCTCAATCCAGTTGATTCGAGGAAGAAGACGCCCGATTTGAACATGCCCATGCTGCAGTTTCAAGATACCCTGCCGCGAGCCGCGCAGGATCGACGACCGATTGGTTCAGGCATAATCATCGGCTCTGACGGTTATATTTTGACTAGTTCCCATGTTCTACATGCAAACTACGATGTCATCGTCACCTTGAACGACAAACGAAAATTTGATGCCAAGATAATTGGCAAAGATCCATTTATGGACCTAGCGGTGATAAAAATCGAAGCAATAGGCCTGCCGGTAGCTAAATTCGGCGACAGCAATAGATTGCGCGTTGGTGATTGGGCGATAGCTGTGGGAAGCCCTTATGGCTTTGAGCACAGTGTCACTTTGGGCATCATCAGTGGTATTGGCAGATCCCTTGAACAAATGAACAACAATATGGACATGATTCAAACTGATGCTGCTTTGAACCATGGTAATTCTGGAGGACCTTTGTTGAACGCAAAGGGAGAAGTAATCGGCATTAACACAGCGATTCGAAACCAAGCGCAAAATATTTCGTTTGCCATTCCGTCAGATAGCGCTCAGTCGATTGCCAAAGAACTGGAGTTGCATGGCAATATTGCTCGCCCGTACCTCGGTATTAACATGATGGATATTGATGCGCAGACGGCAAAGACGATGAGTTATCCTGAAGCGAATGCGGTAATCGTGGCATTCGTGGTGCCCGATTCACCTTGTCAAAAAGCTGGACTTGACCTGCATGATCTAATTGAGAAAGTTGATGGTGTTCCGGTCCAGTCAACAACTGAAGTAAGGAAAATAGTGCAGGGGCACAAACCTGACGATGTGCTTGCTTTTTCCTTGCTGCGCAAAGATGGACACGAAGAGCGCAAAGTTAAGTTAGGGACTTATCCTGAGAATTTGAATTACTGATTTCGCGACTTGTACGATCAATTGTTGTTTCGCCATTAGCAGGCACAGTATATGTAGAGAGCATCGGCACCATATTCGGTACCATAGGCGCGCAGTCAAGGATTTTGGACCCAGTTGATTGTCATTCGTGCCGGGTATCGTAATATGTAGGTCCGTTCAATTGGTGCGAATTTCTGAAACTGAGTCTCTCGCATTTTGCCTTTGCTGCCTTAACTGCATTCACTTGGATGCTTTTAGCATTTTATCCACCGTGGGTTGTTATAGGGTCATCCGCAGGCGGAGGCTCAGCTGCTCCCAAGTTTTTCGGCTACGGTTCGATATGGGAACCACCCAGTGAAGAATCACTGCGTGGAGCCATAGTCGAGGTAGACGTACAGCGCCTGCTTCTACAAGACTTAGGGGCTCTGGTTCCTATTGCAGTGTTGTGGATGTTCACAGGACCATTTCGGCGCGAAATGGAGAAGGCCGAAGCTCAGGAGAATAAGTATCACGGGCCCGAAGCCAATCAAAATCTTAGCCGTGGGATAAGGATTGTCTTGGTCCTGGTTTCACTTGGCTGCATTGGCTCATCTGTTTTGCTGATTAAGGACCATGTGAACCGAGCAAGTCCCACCCCAGCCGCTTCTTTGGCGCAGCCTTAGCGGTCAGAGTGATCACCTGCGGATTTTAAGCCGATATCGCTTTAGATTGAATTTTGGGGTACCAAATCGGGTCGCGAGCGAACCTGGAAAAAGTCGCTAAACCGATATCGGTTTAGAATCGGACAAGGATTGCTTCGCGGTTCCGAGAGACCCAGTGTTGCCTGCGTTCCAGTACTTTAGATTTCTGCCGCAGCTGCGTCAGCCCCTGTCAATTTCGGCATCGATTCCTCTTCCAAAACTCTTCTGATTTTGCTGGCTCGCTCTGCCAATTCAGAAGCCTTATCTTGCTGGTCGTCTTGTTTGGCCAAAGTGGCATGTTTCTCTAGAATTTCTGCTACTTTCGGGCTTTCGCTGCCGTACATGTTTTCTGCCATTTCGCAGGCGCTCTCGTAAAAAATTTCGGCTTCGGTGAAATTCTTCTGGATTCTGTAAAGTTCGGCCAGGTGCAACAGTGACACGATGATATCGGCGTGCTCTTCACCTAGAGCTTTGTAGCGAGTTTCCAGGATTCGTTTGTAGCATGGTTCGGCCTCATCGATTTGTCCAGAGATGATGTAACAACCTGCCAGGTGCATAAGGGCTGTGATTGTGCGCTCGTTGTCGAAACCGAAGTTCTTTTCGGTCAGCATCAGTTCGCGCTTGAACATGCCTTCGGCAAGCTTGTACTCTTTTTGCACCGAATATGATGCCCCCAGGTTTGCGCACGAATTTATAAGCTCTGGATTGGCTGGGCCGAGAATGTTTTCTTTCAGACTTAATGACTTTTCGTACGACTTTTGCGCCAGGTCATATTTAGCCTGACTGCTGCAGGCTTTTGCGAGTTCGTCCAATAATTCAGCAGTCTCCTGGTCGTATGATTTCGAATTTTCTACGCCTTTGTATATTGATTCCGCTTCTAGGAAATTGCCATCTGCTGCGTGAAGTGTTGACAGCTTCAAGGCGCAGTTGACGTACTTTGCGCTTTTGCTGCCACCATTCTTTTGGGAGTCTAACTGCTCACGATAGAACTTCTTGAGGTGTTCTTTGTCTTCAGCTCGTTTGGCTAAATTTTCAAGCTTCTCATAGAGTGCAAGGATTCTTTCGTCGTTGCCCGGGAGCACTTGTTTTAGCGCACCGGCGCATTTTTCGTAGATTGCTTCGGCTCTATGAAAACTATCGCGATCTACAAAGGCTTGAGCTGTGTCTTCAAGTTGTCCGACTGCTATAAATACTTCTTCGCTTGTTGCTTTCGCTTTCACTAGTCCGTTAATAAGTTGAGTTAAGAGCGATTCTGATTTTTCCAGTTGATTTAGATGGAAGTATGTTTTGGCCAAATTTCTAAGCAGCGCAATTAGCTCAGGATCTTCTGCCTCAGCTGATTTGCTATATGTCGGCAGAGCTCGATGATATGCCGGTTCTGCCTCTTCGTAGCGTTCTTCGTTAAGATATAGATCGGCTAGTTTTCGCAAATTTCGAGCGGCGTCCATTCGGTCAAGTTGACCGATGGCTATGTAGTTTTCGTGCAGTCGTTTGTAGACTTCTTCAAGACGATTCGTAAAGCTGCTCATTTCATAAAGTTGTGCTAGTTCTAAAAGAGCTTGGATAGCGTCTTGGCGCAACTCCGGCGTGGCGGATTTTTGCGCATCGACAACTCTTTTGAAAATCACTTTCGCATAATCGAAATCAGTCTGGACGCGACAGAGGCACGCTAATTTCGCATAGATGGGCAATAGTTGCGACTGATCATGGTTCTCCGATTCCTGCATGATGTCGATGGCTTGCATGTACAGAGCCCGGGCATCATCGTACATTTCGGCGTCTAATTTCTGGGTAGCAAGATTTCCCAGTGCCGCCACGAAGACATCTTTGCGGTCGCTTTTCTTCGCCATTTGTTCAAGAGCAGCGACCGCGATCGTACTAGGAAATTGAATAGCTAGTTCAGCAAAAAGGTCTTCGCTTGCCATTTGTCTAACGAACGAAAGAGCGGCAGCTTTTCTCTCTTCATCTGAGTCCATGAGCATTAGAAATTTGTCGAGTGTTGCTGATTTCACGCTGATCGCATTCTTACCGACCAAATCACTGATCTCTGCTTTCGTCTTCACTGATTCGGCTTGCAGCGATTCCTGCAATTGTTCGAACAACCCGCACAATGCTTGCACCGACGCTTTATTCTCCGCTGAGATTTCGCTGACCGCTTTAGTTGCCTGCTCAACCACCTGATCTGGAAAGGATTTTTGGAATGCGGATATGTCTGTTTGATTTTTTTCCAGTTGCTTGAGCTGTTCTAGAGATGCGGATTGCTGAACCTTCAGCCGTTCCAGCTCTTCTTTCACCAACTTCATGAGGTCATTAATCGACTCAAGCGGAGGCAGGTTCGATTGGCCGTTTTCAAGTTCTGAAAGTCGCTTGATATTCTCACTTTCGAGCTTTGCAAATTGTTCATGCAAGGCTTTTGTGACGGTTTCAATTTCGACGGTGGCACCAATGGCGGTGATAGATCTTTGATCGCTCAGCAACTGCTTAAATTCGCCCGTAATAGCGCGGCGAGTAGTTTCCTTATCCGCTTCAGCCTTTAGGAGTTGTGATTTTAGGCTGTCAATTTCTCCTTGATGTTGCGACTTTATCGAGGTTAGCATGCGCCACACGACGATAGTCATAATCAGAGCCAGGGCGCTGACCAAAGCGATTACAATTTCAATCGAATCAACTTTCATCCAAATAATTTTCGAGACAACCGACAGTATCGTTCAATGAATCTAAAAGGTTCGGCAATAGTTGATCGCATTGATCAAAATTACCTGCGATTGAGAGTTTCTCCATGTTTGAAGCAAATTCTGCAGTCTTGCGAGCGAAGATAATCAAACAACAACCTTTGAGGAGATGGGCTGCTGACCGCACTCCGTCTTTGTCTCTGGCGCGCAGTGAGTTGGTCAGTTTGTCCGGAATTGAAGCTATGTCTTCCAAAAAACCGGCTGCGATTTCGTGCGCGCCCTCAACTTCGAGAGCTTCTTCAAGTTCCCTGAGATTGACAGCGGCTTCAGGCAAAGCGGCGATGGTACTTTCTTCCAAGGCAGACGGACCCAGACTGTGTTCCCGACGGTTAGACGTAACCTGGTGTGCAAAGCTCTCGCAATTGGTCCCTGACCTCCCCGAAGGAGGATTTGAGTTTCATGTATTTGACACGCACTTGAGTCCAGTTTCCTGCCTCTGCGTCACTCATTATTTCTGAGGTCAAGCGTGTCATTTCGTCGATGCCGAGGGCGGCACAAGGTCCTTTCACCGAATGTGCGAAGTGCGTTACCGCACCAGCGTCCTTCTCCTCTATGCCCAGCTGTATACAGTCGATAAACGTGTTGACGGCGCTGAGGAAGAGTCGGGAAACATCTTGAACTTCTTCCTTATCAAATTGCTTCTGAAGTGACTCGATGTCCAGCCCTGTTTCCTTAAGCGGCTCTGTTGGCAGAGGTGGGGCTTTTGTTGTTTCAGTCGAGGCGGCTCTCATGCACCTTTCGACTACTTCGTGGAGCTGTTTTTGAGTCGCTCCCTTGCTTAAGAAGTCGTCCATTCCCGCAGCCAGGCACCTTTCACGGTCTTCCTGACGGTCGTACGAGGTCATCGCGACGATTGGGATTCGTTTTCCGAGCCCTTGTTCGCTTTTGCGTATGGCAGCGGTTGATTCGAATCCGTCCATAACCGGCATGTCCAAATCCATCAAAACTAGTGCGAAATCACCGTTGGCGATGGCTTTCTGAGCTGCATCACCGTTGTTGGCGGCATCGCATTCGAATCCAAGTCGTTTCAGTTGCAGGCGCAGTAATTTTTGATTGACTGGAATATCGTCGACAATCAGGATTTTTCGACGCTTCGATTGCGCCGGTTCGACAGCCTCGGTAGGTTTTTGCGAGGATTTTTTGGATGTCTTGTGTTGAAGTTTATCAGTTTCAACCGCGGTTTCGGTTACCTGTGCCATCGGTTGTTTTTCGGAGCTGTCCGGAGCGAAAAACTCTTGCTGATCAGGTTTAGTGTCAGCGATGGGTTCGAGCGTTACCTGATTGGCAATCGCAAAAATCTCAGAGGTCAATTTTTTCACGATGGACTCGTTTACTTTCTGCGCTTTTGCCTCAAGTGTCTCGGGTGTTTCAGCTGTCGCATGGGCGGCTATTGCGTCGCCTTGAGCGATTAATGTTTGCTCTAATCGCGCTTCATAGGCCGCAAAATCTTCCTCCACTTGATCAGCTGATCCCGCGTATGATTTGGCTTGATCTGGTACTGCTTCCTCGGTCGTATTATCAGAATTCTCTGTCTGCTGGGATGATCTGTCTTGCGACGATTTCAGTTCCGAATTTATCTGATCCGTCGATTTCTCTTTCGACAATTCCCCTTCTGCTGTGACTTCTGATGATTTCTTTTCCGCTGATTCTTCTACGGGCTCGATGTCGGCCCAACTCGCTAGTTCGTCACTGGCGTAGTCGATAACCGATGAAGAATCTTGAGTGGCAGGGGCAATCGAAGCTGCCTGGCTATTGGAGGTTGCAGGACTCTCCGGCTGCGGCGAGGATTCGGGGATTAACTCGGAAATTAAATCCGAAATTAATTCAGAGGTTTGTTTAGCAGCTACTTTAGTAGAAGCTACCTCGGACACAGAGGGTTTGCTGTCCGCTGTTTTTTGTGTGCTCTCCGCTATTTGCACTGGCACCGCATCTGGTGTGGCTTCCGAAAGGTAATCAAGTTTACCTAGTTTTTCCGTGAGCAGCTGCAGTTCTAGTTGTGCAATTCCAATTTGCGAAATCTGTTGCTCGAGAGCTTCACAGGTAGATTGAATTTGATTTTCTACTTGTACTTGCTCTGTTATGTCTACGATAAAAACGACTGCACCACCGATGTCGTTGGTCTCACTTTTCAGTGCTGTCGATGTTGCTTTGATCCAAAGTCCGTCAACATATCCTTGCCGTCTCACAAAGAGATCTACCTCTGGCACTTGCTCCCCTAAGACTGCTTGTTGCCACGGTAGTTGCACTTTCGTGTACTTAGTCACCTTATCGGTTAAATAAAAGCCGAAGTTGCCTGACTTTTCGGCAAGCGCATCGGCCATCAAATCTGAGCCGAGAAGCCTTTCTGCAGCCGTGTTAAACAATAGGTGCTCACCGTTGGGACCAAGAATGATCGCTCCTACGGCTGGATTGTGCAAAATCTTGTGGAGAATCTTGGGGAATTGATAAAGGGTTTTCTGTGATTCGTCTTTATCAACGAGTTCTCGAAGTTGAGCGGTTGTCTGCTCTAGACCCGGTCTTTCGTCGTGCGCCTTAGTCTTGATGACCCGAAGAGTACTGCGTAAGTCTGCAATTTGACTTCGCAATCGGTCAATGTGATTGTTCCAGTTTATGCTCATCTTCTCGGGTTTGCTTTTGCTGACAACCTGTTTGGCTTAGCCGTGAGTGCCACTAATACTATAAGGCAACTTTGTGCAGAACTGGCGAATCTAGAGCATTTCGAAATCGCCATGTCAGATAAACAAGTACTGTAAGCTCTTTAAGCCCATCCAAGACATGACTTAAAACCTTAAGCCGATATCGGTTTAGTTTTGCGATCTGATTCCAATGAAACCCGTAATGGCAGATATTGTCGGGCTTTCGCGGCAAATTGCCTCTTGTCCAAGCTGTTGCCATAAAGCCAAACCAGTGGTTGCAAGCAAGCGATTTCCAGAGCTGGCTGACCAGGTCGATTCCTTTCCTATCCGCCGGATTTGTGTGTCCGGTTATGAAATACGGCTGTTTCGAAGGCCGACACGAGTAGATTAACCAGTCGTTGGCTCGACACTTTGATGTGATGTCGCTCTCCGTTCGTGAAAATTGTTGTAGTTTTCGGCTCTTCCATGTCATAGAGGTTCCAGGATGACCAGATTGAACTCAGTCGCTGTAGGAAGTAATCGTCCTCAAAGGTTTTATAGACAAAGTTATCGGCTCCGCACTCGATCACGTCAAGCAAATCGGCGTTGTCTACCAGCGTTGATAACAAGACAAACGGAATCTTGTGCAATTCGGCATCAGCTTTTACTTTCTTGCACAGCTCAAAGCCATTCATCTCAGGCATATTGACGTCGCACAAGATTAACTCGGGTTTGCTCTCGAGCTCGGAAAGTGCTTTCAGCGCCTTTTCTCCGCTACGAGCAATGGTCACCCGCAGGCGTTCCTTTTCCAGAACGTGCTGAATCATCATCGCTTGAGTCATTGTGTCTTCAACGACCATGACGTGCACACCGTCTAGACTCTTGGTCACCTTTTACCTCGTTTATTGATTGTTAGTTTGCTGCAAAATCAACGATTGTGCAATTTTATCTGGTGGCAGAATGAATTGAGCTGCACCAAGTTTGATTGCCTCATTGGGCATGCCAAAAACGGCTGAAGTATCCTTGTCTTGAGCAATTGTAATGGCTCCATTTTCGCGCATCGACTGTAATCCCTCGGCGCCATCCTTGCCCATCCCTGTCAGTAGGATGCCAATGGCGCGTGAACCGTATGTCTTGGCCACCGAGCGAAACAGAAAACACACGGATGGTCTAATACCGTGTTCAGGTTCCGCATCACAGAGTACGAGTCGTTCTTGTGCCGTCACTCCCAAGTGGTGATGGTCTGCTGCGATGTACACATGTCCCGCTTCTATTGGTTGATTGTTTTGAGCGATGAGAATTTTCAGTTTACACTTTGGTTGAAGCCAGTTAACGAGACCATCCAGGAACCCATCTGCGATGTGCTGGACGATCAGAATCGGATATGGATAATCTGCCGGCAGTTGGCTGAGTATAGTGTCCAAGACTGGCGGTCCACCGGTGCTAGCTCCGATCGCCACCAGTCTGCGCACCATGAACGGGATCTGGGCCACTTCGAATTGTTTGGCTTTGAATTTTGCCGAGCGTCGCACGACTTTTATTTCTGACATGCTTTTCACAAGTTGAATCAGTTCTTGTGCCAGCATTTCGTGTTCGCTATGACCGGGCCCTGGTGGGCGTTTCATAGCACCTACGGCTCCAGCATCCATCAGGCTGAAGGCTTCAGAATATTGATCTGCCGTCCACGTTGCGCTGACGATAATGATCGGAACTGGTTTCGTTTCCATAATCTGACGCGCCACTTGTAGACCGTTGGCATCGGGCAGGTAGAAATCCATGGTGATCACATCTGGTTTTGCTTTGTTGACGAATTTGATTGCTTCTGCGCCATTACTGGCGGTGCCAATGACTTGAATTCCTGGCTCGCCGTTCAAGATGTGCGTGAGCAGTTGCTGTGCCACCAGTGAGTCTTCGACTATCAGTACTTTTATCATTTTAGATTAAACGCTTTATCACATCTAATAGATTGTTCTGGTCAAAACTGCTTTTGACGAAAAAGGCATCGGCACCAGCTTCGGTGCCTTTTTCGCGGTAGTGTTGGTCGGTCATTGATGTGACCAATATTATGGGAATAACTTGCCCACTTTTTCTGACAGCGGCGGTCAGTTCGATTCCGGTCATCTTGGGCATCTCGATGTCAGTGACAAGCAAGTCAAAGGGCTCTTTTTCAAGCAACTTCAGGGCGTCAGTGCCATCATTTGCGGTTTTTATCAAGTATCCTGCCGATTCGAGGATATTTTTCATTAAGATCCGCGCTGTGATTGTATCGTCTACGACAAGAATTCGTTTTACATCGACTGGAGCTTTTTCATTCTCTGGGCGCGCTTTCATTGCCGCTAATTTTGCTGCCGATTTCAACAGGTCGTTGACGTTCAAAATGGCGGCGGGTTTACCTGAACCGAGCACGGTTACGCCGGCAACATTTTTGACGCGGACTAGCGGTTTGGCTAGTTTCTTGACTAAAATTTCCTGTTCTTCAAGAACTTCGTCGATTTCAAAGGCGTATTTGTGTTCACTATGGCGCAATACCATCACCAGGTGATGATTCTGATTCGGTTGTGAGGCTGGGAGCTCCAAGACCTGATCCAATCGTAGCAGCGCAACCTCTTGCCCGTCCACTTCAATCGTTTTGCCATAGTCGCTCGTTTTTACCTGCGTTTTTTTAACTTTTAACAAGCGCTCCATATCCGATGTTGGCACGATCAAAATTTCATCCGAGCACTTAATCAGCACCCCTCTAAAAGTGGCGACTGTAACTGGCAGTTTGATTCTGAAAGTGGTGCCCAGACCACGACGGCTTTCTACGATCAGGCGGCCACCCAGATTCTCAATATTCTCTTTTGCGATTGCTAATCCCAAACCTCTTCCGGAGATTTCTGAGATGGTAGAGCTGGTGGAAAAACTTGATTGAAAGATCAGCGAGATTGCTTCTTCATCCGTCATTTCGTCAGCTCTCGGCCGATCCACCAGTCCATTCTTAATGGCCATCGTTTTGACTCTGTCTATATTGATGCCAGCACCATCATCGGTGACGACGATTTCAACTGTGTTTCCTTCTTGCGGCAAGACGCTAATTGTCAGCGCTCCTCGCGCGGACTTGCCTGACTGCTCTCTTACTTCTGGTTTCTCCATGCCGTGGTCGATGCTGTTGCGGAGAATGTGCACTAGTGGATCTTTGACTTGTGCTAAAACTCGCTTATCCAGCTGGATTGTGCTGCCGTTTATGGTCAGATCGATCTCTTTACCTAACTCTCTTGCCAGGTCACGCACTAATTTTGGCATTAACTCCAGCATGGTTGATGCAGGCATCATCAAGAGCTTTTTGGTATTTTCAAGAAACGTATCTACCGTGCTGCTTGCCACTCTGTAATCGTTCAGTGATCCTGTTTTCAATGTGCTTAGTTGTGCGCTTAAAGCGCTCAGCTGCTGCTCCTGAAGATCAAGAAATTCCAGCACTTTTATCAGGACTGATTCTATGAACAACTCTTCTGCGGATGCCTGATCTCGATCAATTAGCTGTCTGGCCGCACGCACCTCTGCATAGATTTTGGATAGGTCTCGAGTGTAGTTTTCGAACTTGAAGCCGACGTTGTTTAAATCAAGATTGTGTTGTCGACTCATGATTTTGAGACTGAGCATGTCTTCAGCTCGCATCAACAATTCGTCGAGTCTGGCCGCGGGGATGCGGATCGATTCACGCGTCGAATCAATCGTGCCCGAAGAGGCAAATGCTTGCCAAGGCGCTTGAAACAAAGCCGTAGTTGCCGGTCCGCTTTGAGAGAGGCTCTGTGGCATGCCTTGAGGAATGGTTTTTAGAGAATCTTGCAAGGAATCTTGCGAAGTACTCTCCTGCCATGTTGGATCAAAAACAAAACTATTTAGAATCGATTCAGGACTCTCTTCGTTTTCTTTGTTCTTCGCTTGATCATGTGCTTTTGCGGAGATCGCGATTTCGTCAGGATGTGCAGCTTTCTTTTCTAGATTGTTTTGCAGTCGTTCAAGGACGCCCTCGAAATGCGCTGATTCTTGGAAGTCCTGATCGGCTTCCAACTTCGTAAGCACTCCGGATAAAGCATCCACACTTTCGTGCAGAACATCCATGAGCTGAGCTGTTACTTTTCGTTCACCGCGTTTAAGTTCGGCGAAAACGTCTTCTAGTAGTTGACATACGGATTCCAGGGTGAGCAAATTGACGGCTCTGGCAGAGCCTTTCATGTTATGCAATTCTCTGAAGGTATTTTCGATGATTACTTGTCGAGCCAATTGATCGGCAATATTTTGTAATTGTGAGAGTGCGCTCGAGATGCGCTCGATTTGCTCGTGGGCTTCGCCGACAAAGGCAGCCCTCAGCTTCTTCAAGAACGCTTCTTCTGAGGACGTCATTGTTCACCTAAAGTTGATATCGTTTGGTGAGAACTTTGAGAGTGCCACCAAGCTCTTGCAGTGTGAGAGTGGCTTCCTCAACACGCTTGATTGCAATCAGATTTTGAGCGGTAGCATCCTTGATACCAAGCATAGCGGTGGCAACTTGATCGACGCCAGCCAGTTGCTGCTGGCTCGATACCGCAATTTGCGCGGCGGCGTTGGCTGATTCAATTACACTGTTTGCCAAAGTGGTAATCGCTTCGCCGGCTTGATTGGATTGAGTGACGGCGGCATCTACAGCGCGGCTCCCCAGTTCCGTTGCCATCGCCGCCGAAGTTGTTGCTTGCTGAATTTCTCCCAGAATTTTTCGCACCTGCGCAGTCGCTTGTTTGGATTGATCGGACATGCTCTTCACTTCTTGCGCAACGACTGCAAATCCTCGACCCAAGTCGCCAGCTTTGGCGGCTTCGATCGAGGCATTGACGGCCAGTAAGTTTGACTGCTGCGCGAGGTCATCCACAGTCGCTATTATTTCGACGATTGACTGACTCTTTTCACTCAGGCGCACCATGCTGTCAGCAATCAAGTCCATCTGTTCGCGAATCCGCTTCATGCCTTGAATTGTCTCTTCGGTGGACTTTCTTCCCATTGTTGAAATCTGTGCAGATTTCTGTGCGCTCTCTGCTACATTCTTTGCTTTTTGATTCGCTATGTGAGAAGTTTGTCGCACTTCCTCGACGGTAGTAGTTGTCTCTGTCACAGCTGTAGCTGTCTGCGTCGCACCTGAAGCTGAATCCGCTACTGACGCCATAATATTGTTGACGGCGCTCGATAAAACTTCCACTGCCGATTTGATTTGGGATGTGGCGGACGACATGTTTTCGACCATTGAAGCAAATGCTTTCCCCAATGAATCTTCTTCAGAACGCGGTTGAACTTCGACTCGCAAGTCACCTTGCGCGACGCGTTGAGCCGCTGCTGAAATGTTTCTTAGCGATGCCACCATGCTGGCGTACGCCTTAATCACCGAACCGACTTCATCAGACCGATTGGAGTCAGGTAATTTGGCACCCAAATCCCCCGCTGCTAGTCGTTCTGAAGCCAGTGTCAACTGTTGCAGAGGCGACGCAATCTCTTCGCACAGAGCCATAAAGCAGAAGATGGCGAAGAAAATGGAAAACAATCCGATAAAGGCGATTAAGCCAATCGGTTCTTGCTGGCCGCGGTCTGTATTTGTTTGTTTGGCCAGAGCGGTGCAAACCGAATGGATTTTCTTGCACTGTTGTAGTTGATCAAGTGCGATTTTCTGAGCGCCTGTTGCGTCACCATCTGTGAGGACTCGAGTGTATTGCTTGATGCCACCAAGATACTGAACTACCGATTGTTCCAGCTCAGTGATTTTTTGCTGGGGTGCCTGGTGAGCTAGCGTGGTTACCTTGCCTCTCAGTTCAAAGGATAAGTCTGAAAGGTCATCAAGTGCTTCTTTCTTATCGTTGTTAGCTGAGATCATGCCCAATTGGGCTGCATCAATGTCGGCGGCAACCAGAAGCAGATCATTGGATATTTGTGCCGCTGTTTCGGCACCATTTTTTGCAGAGAGCGACAAGCAGGCGATCACAGCTATGCTTAGAATGCAAAAGCCTATTACCGAAAAGCTGATCAGCAGCTTGTACCGTGTAGCCAAATTCTTGAACATGCCTAAGTTTTCCTTTTATCCACGCTCAGTTATCTACTTGCTCATTGACTAGCAGCTCTCTATCTTGTAGCATTTTTTCGACGTCAAGTACGGTGACGCGATCGGTTGTAATACCGCGCAAAAACTTGGCTCGTTTCCCGGCTAAGCTAGCCAGTGAAGGTTGGATCGTTGACTGCTCGATTTGGCGCACACCGGTTACTTCGTCGGCTGTGAAACCAACTACGACATCGCCTTTTTCGACGATCACCACTTTATTGAAAACGGCGAATTCAGTCTGCGGCAGTTCAAAAAATTTACGGATATCTATGACTACTATTATCTGGCCTCTCAGGCTGATAACACCAACAACGAAAGCCGGAGTCGACGGAACCCTGGTCACGTCCTTCAGGTAATGCACTTCTCTGATATCGCAGGTTCGTACCGCGTAGGTTTCGCCAGATAGAATGAACTCCACCACTTCGATCAGATCAGTTTTGGTCTCGATTCGCTTGTGCGGTTTTGCAAGTAGCCGCGCACGTGCTTTTAGCACGGCCCGTTTCATGCCTTGCAAGTTCTCTTGTTCTGCTTTTGTAAATGGCGTGTCCATAATCAATGCCTGCTGTCTGCCATGAGAGAGCTTACAATAACTCGCATACCGCTCGCAGTTGTACCTTCTGATTCGGGCAAGATCTCATTGTCCTCGTAGGTCCCCAACAGTTTCAAAGTGGTTTTGAAATGCCGTTGTGCATCGCGTAAGTTGCCTGAGTGTCTAAGTAAAATGCCAAGGTTGAATTCAGCCAGCACAAAACTCGAATCCATCAGTAGCGCTTGTTTAAGCGAGTGTATCGCTTCGCTGTTTGCACCTTGCTCTTGCAAAATGGTGGCACGCAAATAGTGAGTGGCGGCATTCAATCTATTCGCTTTGATTGCCTGATCGCACCACTTCAAGGCGCTCTTCAAGTCGCTGTGATTGGCAAAGCTCTTCGCAAGAAGAACCATTGACGAGAAGTCGCCCCCATTTTTACAGCGCCGCAGAAGCAATTCGGCAGCCTCCTGATAGAGAGCCTGATCGTAGCTAGCTTGAGCTTCCTCAAGGGTTGGAATATGCTTGTCAATGACAGCTTCTGAACCGAATGTGGAGTTACCCGATTCAAATTTTGTGGTCTGGGTTGATTGAGTCGGTGCGATTTGATTCGCTTTTTGCAAGACGATGGCACCATTTCTGTGCAATGAGTGAAAGGTAGTGTCATGGCTGGCCGGGAGTTCATTTGGCCCGACAAACAGATATCCATCTGGTGTCAAACACTTACTCAGTGAGTTGATGATTTCATTTGAGTGTTCGCTATTAAAATAAATCAGCACATTGCGGCAAAAAATCATGTCCATCGAACCATAGTTCGGATCGTCCAGGCACTCGATCTCCGCCAGATTCATCCACTCAAAGCGAACCATCTTTTTGATCTGGTCATCAATTTGAAACTTGTTTTTCTTCTGTTTGAAAAATCTATCCTTGAAGAAATCCGCAGTGGCGCGAAACGACCAATCCCCGTAAAGTCCTTCAGTTGCCCGTTCTAGAAACGTCTGATTTATGTCAGTGGCGAGGATGTTGATTTGCCAACTGTCCACGTCCGGTATCATTTTTCTCAAAAGCATGGCAATCGAGTAGGGTTCCTCACCGGTGCAGCAAGCGGCGCTCCATATGCGCATGAATCGAGTCTTTTGTCGGTCCGCGATTAATTGAGGGAAAATTTCATTCTCAAGGACTAGAAACGATTTCGGATCTCTAAAGAAATATGTTTCTCCCACAGTCAGAAAATCTGCAAGCAACTCGATTTGCTCTCGACTGAGACTATCCGAAAGGAGCCATGCCGTAAATTTTTCAAGATCTTCAAATTCAAAAGCATCAGCTAGTGCCGTCATTTTTGTTTTGAGATCGCTAAATCTTTCAGCGGAAAAATTGATACCCATGTGCTGAGCAAGATGTTTGCTCAGTTGCAATAGTGATTCGTCTGTTAGTTCGTTTTTCACTAATTGGTGTACGCCAGTTGCAGTGCTGTTCTAAGTGTCTTTTCTTCCTGATCCGAGAGAAAGTTCTTTAGTTCGTATAGCGCAATAGATTCGTTCTCTTTCTTGATGCTTGTTTTTTCGTCCGTGGTATTCGATCCTTCAGCCGCTTGATCGGATGGCGCATGCAGAACTTCGACAACCTCGTCAACTAGAAGTGCTAACTGGCGATCATCCACATTGGCGATCACAATTTGATCTGATAATTCAATTGAACGTTCTCTCAGTCCGAGCTTTTTTCTGACGTTCAAAACGACAATGATTGCACCATGAACATTAATTAGCCCGAGAATTGTATCTGGCGCTCCCACCAACGGGGTGACTTCAACTGCCGAGTAAACTTGTTCGATCAGTTCGAGTTCTATCGCTAGTTTTTTGTCGTCGATAGAAAATATCAGATAGGGCGTTTTTTCTTTGGCGAGCATAACCATATAGTTCCCCGAATTGGCACCATTGCGATCGCCCTCGTAAACTCAGAGGTGCCTTGGTTCGAAGCTAGGTCGGATATCGGTTCAGGTGTTATATCCGAGGCTCAAACCGATATGGGTTGAACGGCAAAAAAGCGACGCTGACGCGATAATCGGTTTAGATTTGACGATTGTATTGCTAAAGCGATATCGCTTGAGTTTTGGATAACCCTCAAAACGCCCATATAGTGAGGATCTGTCCAAAATGCAAATATGTCCATTAAATCTAGGTCGAAATTGCGTGATTCACCACTGATATGGGATTTCCACGGTAGCTCCGTCGCCCCCCGCCCACGATAATCCACATCACGGAAACCCAAGCGCGAGCAAGCACAATGGATCAAGGATTTTTCAAACGAGAGTCAGCGGTCGTCACCGATGGAATCGGTCCAGGACTTCAAGATGCAGTGACGACAACCTGGTCGGATCTGCAACAGGCTAAAAAAGACTTCACCACCAACCCAGTCAGTGCTACCGCGACCTTCTTAGAAAATCACTGGCAAGATGCCGCGGTCGGTGCAGCAATCACACTAGCGAATCCCCGAGGTCTCGCAAATGCCGCATTAGTGGCTTACGCAACACGTGGGTTGTGGGGTTCTACAGCATCAGCAATGTATCAAGCCGGTGATTCGAACGCAGATATGACCAAAGTCACTGGTGATTTGCGTCAGACTATTTCACACGAGGGTACAGCTTTCCTCTCGTCCATGCCTCTGGCGATGGTTGGTGGTATGGCTGGCAAAGGGTCGGCAAACGCCATCTTCGGTAAGGACATGGGCGCCTTCGACCTTGTCACCGGAAAAGTTTCTGGCGCCGAAGTGACAGCGAATCTCTGGAACATCGCAGATAGCTTAAAGCCACCCAAGCTGAAACTTCTAGTGACTGATATTGATGGCACCATGGGACCGTTTATCGACTATTTTGCGCCAGCTGTGCGGGAAAACGTAGCGAAAATCAGCGCTGAACGAGGTGTGCCCGAGCTTGAAATTTATCAAAAGATCGGCGGTGTGATGGATAGGTACCGCTCACACGACTATCCGTGGAGTTTG
Source organism: Candidatus Obscuribacterales bacterium (assembly GCA_038322035.1). Classification (GTDB taxonomy): domain Bacteria; phylum Cyanobacteriota; class Vampirovibrionia; order Obscuribacterales; family Obscuribacteraceae; genus PALSA-1081. The sequence goes on along the minus strand of JBBQFO010000031.1, from coordinate 6,121 downwards.
GAACAATCCGGATTGCCAGAAAAATTCAAAATGACGCCAGAACAATTCACCAGGGAGGTGGTCGAGCCGTTTTGGAAATCCATGGATGAACGTCGTGGCGAACTTCTTAAGCCTTTTGACGGAGTTCCCCAGACGCTCGACACTCTTCGTGCAAATGGCGTCCGCATCATGGCTCGCAGTGACGCTCCGTACTACATCGGGCTAGCCCGATTGCACACCATGGATTTGGCGAGACGTACGGATGAATTCTACGCTCTTGAGACCCCGGCGCCAAATCCAGCATCTTTCACGGATCCAAAATTGATGGAGCATGGAGTCAAGCGTGTTGCTGATTTCATGGCCGCAGACAAACCTTTTGAATTGACCAAAGTCTTGCCCAAGGCAGATGAAAAGCCGCACATGGGCAATCTCAAGGAAAGAATGGATCAATTGAACGTCAGACCGAGCCAAACAGCGATGTTCGGTGACAGTCGTATTAAAGATGGCGGGTTGGCTGAGGCCGCCGGAATCAAGTTCTTTTACGCCAAGTTTGGTGCACATCCTCCCACTGAGTATCAGAACATCTTCTCCAAGCTATCCTCTGGTCGCGAAGCTGGTCCATCGACGTCCTTGCCGGACACAATGGCGCCACCAAAGAAGGTTTATCCGCCGATTTACAGAACCGCTGCTAGCTATTCAGAAGTGTTGGATCTGCTCAATCCGAGGAGAGATTGGTCTGCCATTCGAGACGGAGTTGTGGATAATGCACTGGTTGCACCGTCACTGAAGCCGTTGGCTGCTTATTCTCTGCCGGTTGAGAAGCGCGAAGATCGATAGTTGGTTCCGCTGCGCATTCTGTCATCTATAATGTGGCAATCAGCGCATCGTTTTTACTAATGTCAGATCAACCCGAAGATAGTATTGAAGATCATGAAAAGCCGTCGGCTGAAAGCGAACCTTTCGCCGATATGCCCATTGACGCAGCTGTAGATGCTGCAGTTGACGCAGCGGCTGCTGCTACGGCCACAGAACATAGTTTCGACCCGACCACGGACTTGCTCCCTTGTCCCGACTGTGAAACTCTCCTTAAGCCTTGGCAGGTTACCTGTCACAATTGTGGTCGCAATCATGCTGAGAATATCGATATCCATGTTGTTGAACGTGAGGAAGAGACTCATCAAACAGCCGAGTTGGTGGAGTCCTTTCAAGATTGGCTAGATAAGGGCAACGCCGCCATTGAAACAGAAAGCTACGGCGAAGCACAGACGTGTTTTTTGGAAGCCCTGGCTCGCACCAAGGCGTTGCCTAATCGAGTTGTTCGAGAAATCGATGTGCGCAAGGGTCTCGCCAAAGCACTTGAAAAATTGGATAAGAAAGGTGAGGCAACGGAGCAATACATGCTTCTTTCTCTTTTGAATAAAGATGCACGTGCCGGGCAGGTGGATGAATTCACGAAACGCGCACGGCAGCTGAGTCTTTCCACTATGGATATTCTATCTGCTGTAGACAAAAATGCGTCATTTAGACCTCCGGTTGGCAGCGAAATCCGACTGGCACCACTTTACTGCGGACAGTGCAAGAGGATATTGTTGGAGGCAGAGATTTATCAGGTGCGTAAAGGCCGTGTCTTGAGAGTGCGATGTTTCTGCGGAGCAGAAGGTGTACCCCTGGTGCGTAGCGACGCCAAGCACGTGCGTGCCCTGAAAACCGCGTCATCAGTGCGCAAGCGGAAATCACAGTTGATTCAAGCTGCTTCAGATCAGTTGCTTGAAGGTCGCCAGAAAAATACGGCAGTGGTATTAGCTGCGGTGCTTGGCGGTCTGGGCATGCATAGGTTCTATTTAGGTGAAAAAGTTCCCGGTCTGATTTATCTGACCATGTGTTGGACGCTGGTGCCCACCGTGATCGGTTGGTTTGAGGCAATCAACTATTCGCAAATGTCGCGCGTCACATTCAATTTGATGTACAACATAGAACAAGTTCTCATGCACCTTCCTGCTGAGGATAGAGATGCACTGCAGCCAGATCACGCTGATGTATTTTCAATGGAGATCGCCGAGGCTGAACCAGAAGATTTCGTAGATCAATTTAGCAAGGAGAGTCAAAGGTGAGCTTGTCGGACAAAACTTGTCAGCCTTGTCGAGGCGATATTCCGGCGCTGACGCCCGAGCAAATCGAACCATTCTTGGCGCAATTGGATCAGTGGCAGTGCGAAAACCATCAAAAAATCGTCAAAAGTTATCGCTTCGACAATTTCAAGCAGGCTATGGATTTGGCGACGAAAGTGGCTGCTGTAGCCCAAAAAGAGAATCATCATCCAGACTTGATTGTGCGCTGGGGCGAGTTGCGTGTTGAAGTTTGGACGCACGTAAGTCATGGGCTCACTGAAAATGACTTCATTCTGGCGTCTAAAATCGATCAGTGCGCAGCCGCTAAGTGATACTACTAGTGGTTTCGCATCAAAACTAACACAGCCACGGCCACAAGCACCATTACCAGCATTATTGATGGCAAAAGCCAGCTCGGAAGTGATGCGAATATACTGTTGGGATCGCCCTCTGTCGTTAGAGTTCGAGCTTTCCGCAAGCTGTTGTTGGTGACTCGCTCTGGCACAGGAGCGTTGGCGGGTCTTTCAACCCGACCCTGGGCAATCGATCCTTGCCCCGCGGGTAGTGCTTGCAAATTGTCTTGAGTTGCACTGGGGCGACTGGAAGCCAGTGGAGCCTGTGGCGCTGAACTGGCAGCAGTTGTGGCTGTCTGTTCTTTGTGGTTGATGCGAGCGATTGCTGGCGGTAATAACTGTGAGGCGCCCGGCATGTCCAAATACTCTACCGCTCCTAACTGCATCGCTGTTTTCACCAAATCTGCTTGCAGAGTTTCAAAGCTCACCAGGTAATGGACTTTGGGATACTTTTCCTTGAGTTCGTTGAGCAGCGCCAATCCTTTCTGGGGATCCGGCGCTAATTCTAGCCAAATTACTTTTATACCTTGCTGCAAAGTCTGCTGGCTAGCCGCTTGTCGACTGACGGTGCCCAGGAGTATTAACGAGGGCTGCGCTGAAATCAAACTTTCAATCGCTTCCTTCTGTCCTGCATTATTATCGCAAACTACTATTGTTGGTAAGTTCACTGGTTTGCTTCCCCGTCATGGTATTAAATGCGGTGCCAATCAACTCGACGATGTCTCCACATCTACCAGTTCATTAGTTTCACATATTTCATGGCGACCGTACATGGCCTCCATATTAACCTATTAACCTGCCGTAGCCTTTGTCATGCTGTGCTCCAGCGAATAGCCCAAGAGTTTTCCGTTAGTTTCCAAGATCCGTTTGCGGATCTCGTCACTATTGGCTTTTCCAATTTCTAGATCTCTGTAAATGCATAGCAATTGCATCGTCGTCATCAATGCCAAATTTTTCTTTTGTGCAAATTCGGACAAAGCATCAGTGTAGTCGGGTTCGTTGCGTTCAGTAGGTGGTCTGTTGGCCCATGTACACGAGACTAGCACACCCTTTGGTTCGACTTCGTGTTCGCCCCAGAAAGTGATCACTGACTGAGCCAGTTGAGCAATATCTGAACTCTTTGGTTGAGAATTTGTTCTCAAAACTCGGACGATTGCCTCTGGGCGATCGGCTGATAGAAGCAGTTCGCTAGTTGCGCCGACGTTGTTGTCTGCGCCCCAGCCCAAGCGTTTGAAGACGATCGCACTGGCGTTCATCAAATCGTCTCCGTCTGATGATAGGAGCGCGTTTTTGACCCCATCAAGTTGCGAAATTGTAGTATCGATCGAAGAAATCTTCGATTGCGCCTGTTTGATCGAGTCCGTCAGTGCAGACTTTTCACGGCGCAAGTCGTCAAGATCGGAAAAGGAATATTCAGCGCACCATTCCGACGAACCGGCTTTTGTCATTTCTTCCATCTTCTTTATGAGATCCTTTGCTTCAGGTGTTTCAGTTTCGTGATTGTTATTGCCAGAATCTTGGCTAGTGACCTTGACTGGCTCAGGTTTGTTGCTACCTTGCGGTGGCAGCGATGGTGCCCCTGACTTAGCAGCTGCTTCGAATTTGGATGCTGGTTTTGTGGTCTCTGCGCGTGGTACAGCTTTCTCCTCGATGCCATATTGGGATCCAGGATCACCAACATTTGCGTCTTCTGCAGCAAATTTGTAGTTGGAAAAATCGGTGCTTGGTTTGTCAGCAATTGATTCGGACGCTTTGTTTACCGGCGTTGTTTGCGCTGGACCGGCCAGGCTCTCCATCTCTTTGAGAAGATTTCTGGATCCCGCTTCGCTTGCATCTTGATCGTCTTTGGCTGTCTCTTCGGCTGGAGCAGACGGAGTCTTTGTACCTACCGATTCAAGCTCCTTGAGCAGATCTGCTGCGCTAGGAACTCCGGCTGGGTCAGCAGTGTGTTGTGGTAGTGGTTGATTAAGGCTGTTAAAAGCAGTGCCAATGTCTGAGGTTGTGCGTTCGTTGAACGGTTGTCTTTCAGCTGGCCCATCAGTGACTTCAGCCTGAGCGGAAACGGACTCTAGAATTTCCTCGGCGGTCATTTTCTTTTTCGCGTTGTCTGTGTCAGCAGGACCTTGTGGTTGGCTGCGCGAGACTCTGGCATCGAATTTCTGGACCGGGGGCAGCCCGGTGCGAGACGTCGATGGATTTTGCGATTGCATGCCGGTTCTAGATGCGTTCGGAGAATCAAATGAACCTTGAGTTTGGGCGGGAATTTCCGTTTTCGAAGAACTATGAGAAACTACCACAGCAGGTTGGGCTGGCAGTCCGGTTTTGGAAGAATTGGGTGATTCCGCGTTTTGAGCCGGTAGTCCGGTTCGGGATACCGTTGGAGCTTGACCCTGAGCTGCAGTGGCCGGCTGGGCCGAGTGAGCAGCAGCTGCTCTGCCGGCTTGCTTGTCGCCCGCGGGGACTGCAACGGGTTCTGGCTTCAAAAACGAGTTGTCGGGCTGCGGGAATTTCTGTCCAGCTCCGCCCGTCTTGTCCGCGGCGGCAACAGGTACTTCTTCGCCGCTGCGTTTAACATACCAGTTGTTCACGCAATCCATTAATGTACGGTCGAAGTCTGGTGAATAAGGAGCAGGGAGAAAAATGATTCTGCCGCCGTTATCACCAGCAATCAGGTGTGCAGCAATACACTTTCTCGGGCCGGCAGTAGCAAGCACGATGTAACCTTCCGTAAGGAAATCAGTGCGAATGATCGTGTTCCACTCCAAGCCGCTTTGCTGAAAGTAGCTTGCAAATTCCGATTTATCAGCCTGCTCAGTTGGTTCGATAGTACGACCATGCGAGACTGCGCTCATGTGGCGGACATTGTTCTCAACTGGAGTGTCGGGTGCCAAACTTTCCAACCAAAAATAGTTGTCCATCGAAAGCGACGTGCCTTGCAACAGAAACGGACGGCAGAGATAGTAGACAAGCAATCCACCACGCTCCAAGAAACTGACTAGTTCAAAAATGCGTTTTTTCAGATCCGATTCAAGTGCTTGCAAAAGCGAATCGTTTTTCAATGCGAATGATGTCAGCCCTTCGTCGAGCTTGCCATCAATTTCTTTCAAGACATCTGGGTCGCGATCGAAGAGATGCAGAATGCTGACCGGATTAGCAACGATGACGTCATAGTTGTCTAACGGCTTTGCTTTACCGATGGTGAGATAAGATTCCTCACCGAACCCGGGGCAGTTCAACCTGAGAACCTGCTCCTTCTGAATACTCTTCATAGTCCGTACTTACCTTCTTGAATGACCAATAGTAAACTGCTCCGAAGTGGTTATACCCACAATCTTGCTGCAATTTAGTCGCTTGAATCAAATATTCGTTGTCAAGACAACCGATGAGCTCGATTATTCAGAGTTATCAGAAGCTGGCTGGCACCAGTCATCTAAATTCAAAGACTCCAGTGTACCTAAGATTGTGTCAGCTTTTGAGTGATCTTGATGCCGAGTGGTTGGACAAGGAATTGCAATGCACTTCATTCCAGCTGCTTTAGCCGCCAAAACCCCGTTGAAAGAATCTTCTATGACTAAACAGTTTATCGGTAAAACGCCAATTCTTTCTGCGGCCAGCAGATAAACATCAGGCGCTGGCTTTCCATGAGGTACCTCATCTCCGGATGTTAAGGTTTGGAAATAT
>JBBQFO010000030.1:0-32078 GCA_038322035.1 Candidatus Obscuribacterales bacterium | reverse complement strand
AAGCCAACATGGCTTTTTATGCACTTGGCGATACAAAGCTGAACTTGATTGGCCAAAAGCAATATCCGAGCAGTGAATATGCGGATCTGCACGAGCTGATCGCCGAGTTCATAAAAGAATCCGGACAGCAAGCCAACCATGTCTGCATCGCGGTGGCTGGGCCGGTGGTCAATGGCACCTGTCATGCCACCAACTTGCCCTGGGTGATCGACTCGGCGGTGCTGGCTAAGCGCCTGGAGTTCAGCAACATCGAACTAATGAACGATCTCGAGGCCAATGCCCATGGAATTTACGAACTGACTGAGGAAGATTTTGTCACCATAAATCAAGGGGACAAAAAAATACACGGAAACGTAGGTGTGATTTCGGCAGGGACTGGTCTTGGAGAAGCAGGCATCATCTGGGAAAGTGGCAAGATGCGACCATTCGCCTCCGAAGGTGGTCATTGCGATTTCGCACCAAATAACCCGATCCAAACTGAGCTTCTCCAATATCTGTACAACAAATTCAATCATGTCAGTTGTGAAAGAGTTCTGTCAGGTCAAGGACTGCAAAACATTTATGAGTTTCTACGGGAAGAGAACAAGTATCCAGAACCAGCATGGTTAGCCGATGCCCTCCAGACCGGAGATCTCCCTGCCATCGTTTCTGAACACGGATTGAAAGGCGAAACCCAAATATGCGTCGAAGCACTGAATATCTTTACTGATATTTATGGTGCTGAAGCCGGCAATTTAGCCCTGAAGCTGATGGCTACAGGTGGGATTTATATCGGCGGTGGCATTGCGCCGAAGATGATCAAGAAGCTATCTGAGCCTCGATTCCTTGAAGCGTTCCTCGATAAAGGCAGACTGCGAAGCGTGCTTGAAACAGTGCAGATCAAAGTGATCATGAACGACAAAACCGCATTACTCGGAGCTGCACGATGCGCTCTGATGCACGCCGGAATTTTCCATCATGTGGTGGCTGCCTCGCCCTGACCCAGTCGCCGACCACCTAACCGCAAGGACTATCCGCGCAGGTGCTGAGGCACGTTCGGGAAATTTTCAACTACTCTGTGAAAAATATATCCATATTGAATCGACTCAGAGATCATCTCATTGGGCAGGAAAGAAGCATCCAGTCTGGCATTGTCGTACTCGGTGGGTAAATGCAGCGGCAATTCAGCAGATGGCAAAAATTGTTGTTTCTCAACAAGGAATGATCCGATGTATTCGCCTGCGCAAACGAAGCTGACTGAAATGGTGCCACTGCCATCTGTTGATAGAGTCAGACAGCCAGTTTGTCCCCGTTTTCCAAACTCTTGCAGCAATCCACTGGCAACTGTAGGAGTGTTCGAAAGAGGCAATCCTTCGATTGGAATTCCCAGGAACAAAGAAGACATCGACAAAATAATTTCTTCAGGCAGCGTGTACAACTGAATCTCTGTGCCGTCTTGCTGCAGATCACCAATCATCAAATACATTGCTGTTTCAGTGGTGTACGGTTCGGGCTTCGAACTTTTGGTGCCGTAGAGGCAACCAACCACTCGACCGTCATAGAGCAGTGCCGCAGAACGTGAAAGGCGCTCTTCGTTCTGAGCCTTCAAACATCCCGTGAATTTAGTGTCTTCGATGTGCGCCATCAGTTCAGCGAGCGTGCGCTCGTTGCTTGTCATGGTTTGAATATTTCCATCAATAGAAGGCATGACGACGTCAATGGCTCGTCGCGTTTTCATATTGGTGGGATATGAATCAGCCCAAACGGAAAACGCATTAATAGAGTCGCTGCTGGTGCTTAATTGAACTCGTTCAGTCGTGCCGATCATGTAAGCAAACGTCAGCAAAGCGCGATCGCCGTTCATGCAGACAAATGTGGCAGGCACCTGACGTCCAATATCCAAAGGATCTTGACTGGGTAGGAAGCCCTTGATGCCCGTGGGTAAAACGGTCACAGCATACCCACCAGCCTCCGGTGCCTCAACACGGCATAGAATGCTTTGTCCGGGGCGATAGCTTTTGGAATCGTCAGAAGTCATGATTTGAGGATTCTATCATCTTCGCAGGAATTCAAACTAGTCGGCTCGAGCCTTCATTCCCGGAACGCCTGGCTGTCCCGACTTCTCTAAAGACGGCGTGGTCGCAGCTGAAGCGATTACCTTGCTGGCTATACCCTTAGCCACAGCAGTCGTCTCAGTCGACTTAGGTCCATCCACATCGATAGCATTGACGACACTCTTGCCTACGGTCTTACCTGCATAGCAGACTACTTTACCCAACCCGGTGATGCCCAACTTCCGCGCTGCGGCTCTAGACAGGTCCACGACCCGGTTGTGTGCGTAGGGTCCACGGTCATTAACGACCACTTCGCAGCATGAACCGGTATCCGGATTTTTGACTAATATTTTGGTTCCGAAAGGCAATGTCCGATGAGCGCATGTCAACTTGGAATTGTCGAAAATCTCACCAGAAGCCGTTTTCTTGCCGTTGAATTTGTCGGCGTAGTAGGAAGCGACTCCGTGAAACAACTTCTCAATTTTGTGAATAGGTGATGAAAATGCCGGCGCTGAAAAGATGAATAGGACAATCAGAGCAGCGCAAACGTTGCGCATGAAATATGCCATTGTGACTCTCTATTTGCCAAAACGATCTGGCGTGGTGTAGGCGCAATAGGGCCTGTAATTGATGTGCTTGTCAGGACGGAGCACTGTTTTCGAAAGTTCCCGAATCAAATTCCCTGAACACTAATTGCCACTCATCTTCCGAGGAAACTGCTATTCTTTTAGAGCAGTTCCTTGCCCACACATCTCACGTTAGATGGTTGGTGGGAAGAGCATGGACTCAAAGAAGTGCCAGTCAAGCGGGAGAAAGGTTATGGGAAAAGGACAAGACGCCAAGAAAGAAACCAAAAAGAAGCCTGTGAAAACAAAAGCTGAAAAGAAAGTGGACAAAGCTGAGAAAAAACAGCGCAGTAAATAAACGCACTGCCTTGGTGACTCTTAAATCAGCGCTAGAGGCACCATTAATTCATTGAAAGCCGATTGCCGCGAGCAGTCGGCTTTTTGATCAGCTAGACAATATCGTTTGAGCACGCTTGCGCAGTTCTTCAGCTTCGATTGTTCGGCCTTGGGCACCATACAATTCTGCCAGATCTTTTATCGCTGCACCAACCGTCTTGTGGTCTGGTCCGTAGTTTTTTTCGTAAATTTGCACAGCAAGGTTTGTCAAAGTCGAAGCCTTGTCGTATTTCTTGCGTTCCTCATAAAATTTAGCCATCGACAATAACGTTGTCGCCACTTCTGGATGTTCAGTGCCAAGCACAGTAGAGAAAAGCTCCAGGGCTCGACGATATAACATAGCGGCCTCGCCGTCTCTGCTCATTTTGTAATATAGCACCGCGAGATTATGCAAATTGGTGGCAATTTCAGAATGATCTGGTTCAGAATTTTTTTCGTAGATTTCTAGAGAGCGCTTGTAGAGCGGCTCCGCTTCTGCATACTTGCCTTGATATGAGTAGTTGTTAGCAAGACTGCGGAGTGTTTCGGCAACTTCTTCGTGGTCATTTCCTAACAACTGTTCTTTTACTTCAAGAGTCTTCAAGTAAAACAAGTCGGCATCGGTAAAGCGTCCCTGTTTTCTGTATATACGTGCCAGTGTTTTCAGACTGTTCGCAACTTCTTTGCTAACAGATCCGGCGCTTGATTCTTTGATTGCCAGCGCTTTCAACATCAAAGGCTCGCATTCAACAAAATTTCCAACCGAAGCATAGAAATTCGCTAATTCCTGCAAACTATCCGCCACATCGACATGCTCTGCGCCCAGAAGGTTTTCTTTAATCTGCAAAGCTTGACGATAAAGTTGCTCACATTCGTGCACCTTTCCTTGAAAGCCCTGGTTTTTTGCCAAAGCCGTCAAGCACTCGGCAACCTCAATACTCTGGTCGCCCAGATTGCGAGCGCGCAGTTCTAGCGCATGAGTGATATTAGGTTCAGCCTGCTGATACTGCCCGACCGTGTTGTAGAGAATTGACAAGTCCATACTGGTTGTCGCCTCTTGCAGGTCGCGGATGTTCTGCTTGGCGGTCTCAAGGGCCTCGAGCCAAATCTGTTCGCAGTCTTCATACCGCTGTTCAACGAACGCCAGTTGACCAGCCTGTCGCAGCTCATCCCAGTCTAGTTTGACATTCTGCATGTTCGATTCCGCCCAGCCTGCCCAGTATTATCTACCAAGCAACTACTTTAATGCAAAACGGTCTACTTTGGCGACCCCGTTAAGCGGAGTAACACGGAACCTGTGTGACTTTCGAATATTGAAAAGAATTCAACCGTGTCGCCAATCGTATATATTCGTCCACTGATTCGACCCTTGCCGGTTGGATGTTATCGTATAGACAGTAACCAAGCCGCCTGGACCGATGCCGAAGCTTTACGAAATTCCTTTCCTGTATGACCTTGCCTTTCGACGGATTGGAGTCAATTACCTCGTCGATTATTTGATTGAAACCCACAAACGATTTCGCCCTGATTATCAATTGCAAAACGTACTTGAACTGGCTTCTGGTCCCAGTCGTCACGCGCTCGAATTTGCCCATCGAAATTATGCTGCCGCCGTAGTGGACAACTCCGCCGACATGTGTCGATATGCAGCAGCCCTGGCAAAAGACAATTCACTTACACTCAATGTTTATACAGCTAACATGCGTGATTTCACGATTCCGGACAAATATGATTTAGCGATGATTTTGCTAAATTCAATTGGTCATTTGTACACTGCCTCTGATCTTCGCAGTCACTTATTCGCAGTTTCTAGACACCTCAACGACGGTGGGCTCTACGTCATAGAAGCGCACTTTCCAAACTGGACCGATCGCGCTTCTTTGAAAAGATCATCATGGCTGGTCGAAATGAAAGAGCTCAATTTGCGTGTAGATTTTGGAACAACAGACGACGATTTTGATTTGGATATGATGATTCGCAAAGTCGGTTTGCATATATTCGGCGAACTGCGCGGTGAAACTGTCGACTTCAAGGACCATTTGGTAATTCGATCGTGGTCGGCAGAGGCGCTTGAAGCTGTGATTCTGGAGACCGAGGCTTTTGAAATTGTCGCTAAGCTTGGTTCACTCGATCCCGACACTCCATTCAATCCAGACCTTTCTCAGCGACTGGTTTACGTGCTAAAACGGCTCGATTAGCGACGGGAGAGCTTCATGATCATGGCGTGGTGCGCTGGATATTGCCGCAAGAGCGATTGCCAATCTCCATGTTCGTAATCATCGAAATCGAAGCCCGGAGCCACCGTACAGCCCATCAAGGCGAAGTTACCACCCGGTGCGAGACTTGATGCCTGCCAAACGTCCTTTGGGACGGCGTATTGTAAGTGGTGCCCCGCCAAAATATCTGGTCCAAGCGTGATCTGCAAGATTGAGCCGTCCAAGTTGAGGAGCACAAGATGAACGGGGTGGCCAAGATAGAAATGATAGATCTCGTCAGATTTCAATCGATGAAAAGCAGAGAATGTTGAAGGTTCCAACATGTAAAAAATAGCTGTCATCGTCGACTTGTCACTAACGTAGCGAGCCGGCAAGGTAGATTGCGAGAGAATTTCAGAGGACCTGAAAACTTCCTTGAAGAAACCTCCCTCTCTCGGAAGCGGTTTCAAATCAAGAAATTCCTTTAACTCCTCAGGTGTCATACTGAAGCCTCTATTGTTCACTAACATTTTCAAAGAATACACGTTTTAGACACCGTCTTTCAGGAGTACCCAAATTGGCAAAACTTGCATTGGTGACCGGAGCATCAGAGGGAATCGGTTTTGAGCTTTGCAAATTGCTGGCCAAGGATGGATATTCAATCGTCCTGACGGCGCGCAATCAGCAACAGCTGGAACTGCGTGTGGAACAGTTGAAAGAGCATGCAATAGAAACACACATTATTGTGCAAGATTTGTCCGTGCCTGATGCCTGTGAAAAAATTGTCGAACAGCTTGCAGCAAAAAGTTTGCAAGTCGACGTATTGATCAACAACGCCGGCTTCGCGAACTACGGGAACTTCTCGGAGAATTCTTTAGAAAAGGAAATGGACTTGTTGCAAGTCAATATCGTTGCCCTGACAAAACTGACAAAATTGCTCCTTCCCTCAATGATAAAAAACAAGAACGGAAAAATCATGAATCTAGCCTCTATGGCGGCTTTTGTCGCGGGACCGCAGATGTCTGTCTACTATGCGAGCAAGGCATACGTCTTGTCATTCTCGCAGGGTCTTGCATGCGAGCTAGAAGGAACAGGAGTAACAGTGACGGCAGTTTGCCCCGGTGCCACATCGACAGAGTTTCAAGAGCGGGCAGGGCTAGGTCGCTCCAAATTGTTTTCCAAAGTCAAACCGATGGACTCGACAACAGTATCCGAAATTGGCTATCGCGGCATGATCAATGGTGAAACGATCGTGATCACAGGGGCGCTCAACAAAGTAATGGCTTTCGCCACACGATTTTTTCCCAGACGTATGGTGACTCGATTGGTGAAACGCATTCAAGCATCGCGTTGAGCGAAGATTATTTGGCTCGACTGGGCACAATGGCTTGTGCAGGGTGAGGCTAGCGCATGACCGGAACAGCGGACGTACCTGAAGAACAAAAAGACAAAATCGCACCAGAGTCGAAGCCACTGGACGGGATCGACGAGGTTACTGTTAAACCGGTGAGTTCTAAGCTCGGCGCGCAGACGGAGACCCAGAACGCAGACTTTGGAAACGTGGAGAGCGTCCCAATTACGTGGGATAGCGTCGTCCAGCCAAATTCGCAAGAGAGCAAAATCAAGGAAGCGAATTTCTTCAAAGCCGATGTCGAACGATTCGTTCACTTGCTTAACGACCATCGAATCATCTCGCTAAGTTGGCAGTACTCATTGAACAATGGTGAGCGTCAACTGATCGGCAGAGTCGACACATTTATGCCAAGCCATAGGATATCGACACCGATTGCTTCATCAACTCGAGACGACACCGCCGAAAGTACCACAAAACAGTCACGAAACTTAGCTGCTTCTGACGCAACTGCGGAATCCGAAAGCGCTCAGCGAATCCATCGTGCGCTTAGCCCTGGCGCTAGCGCTAGCGATTTATCCCCGTCCGCAGGCAGAACCGGCAAACCGTTTGTGCCAACAGAAAAACGCTTCATACTGGGCAGCGAAATTGCGTTGGCGGTAGTGATAGCTGCAGCCGGGGCAACGAGAATTCGAGCCGGTGTCAACAAAAGTGGACCTCGACCAGAGTTGATCCCTGGCGATAACACGAGCGGTTCGAATCGCACTTCGGAAATTCCGATCGAAGACTCAACTGTTCCACCATTTTCTAGCGATGAAAAACTCTTGATCGAAACCGATAAAACTTTGGCACAAACAAGTCGGACCATCAAACAACGCGTGGTTAGACCGAAGACGCTTGTCGCATCCACAGACACTCTTGTCAGCATTGCCGAAGCTTTCTTCTACGACAGAAATGTCGCCTGGCTGATTGCGGATCTCAATAAAGCAATTTTGAAAGAAACATGGATGGATGATAAACGCATTGTCGAACTGAAATCACGACAACAGATTGAACTTCCTCTCAAGGAGGATATCGAACAGTTTTACAAAACGAAGTCAGACCATGCCTGCCCTGAAAATCTAGTTACTATTGTCGAAGAAACCGCTATGGATTCGGAACTTCTAAATAGCTGCCTGGGCAAATTGCTGGATCCGAATCGGGAATAGTGGTATCGATGACGATACTACTAACTTTTCATCCACTTTTAAGAAATCCGCCCATTTCTCCGACCGTGTTTGACAGTGCGGACATGCGATTCGCCAATCTATGACGTTATTCTTTGAAAAATAGAGGGCATGCTTTCAATATACAAATGGTGCCCGGAAATTTTTCAAATGGCGCGCGGGTACCGGGGAGCTATGTATGATCAATCAAACCTTAGATCAGTGGCTGGAAGAGGCAAAAAAGCGTTACGGCGCAATCGAAAAAGCAAAATTCTGTTGTCCAAAGTGTGGCAACATATCGACTTTAAATGACTTTAGCAAGAAAGGAGTAGATGAACAGTTGGCATATCAGGAATGCATCGGACGCTTCGATAGTTCAAAAGGATGCGATTGGAGTTCTGGAGGAATTGGCGGTACGCTCGGTAAAGGACGATTGATCAGCTTGCCCGAAGCTCGGCAGTTGGAAGTATTCGACTTCGCCTGATAAAACTAATTTAGTGCAATAATTGTGGACCCCCTCCACGTTAGAGCTAATGTCAACATCAAATCAAGTAAACCTCAGCACCATGGCTCATGATGCCATGATCGAGGCAGGCTTTCAGCCTGACCTGACACCTGAAATTCAAGCTCAACTAAACAGCCTAAAATCCACTCCTCCGTCAGGTGATGCCGCTACCAAAGACTTGAGAAACCTTCTCTGGTCGTCGATTGACAATCGAGAATCTAGAGATTTAGATCAAATCGAATGGTCTGAGCAGTTGCCCGATGGCAAGATGCGAATACTGATCGGCATCGCCGATGTCGATGCATACGTACCAAAAGATTCTCCGGTAGACCAGCACGCGAGGATGAACACAACATCAGTCTATATGGGCATCATGACTTACCCGATGCTGCCGGAAAAATTGTCATTCGAGATCAGCTCTCTGCTGCCAAACGTCGATCGATTAGCAATTGTCACCGAGCTGATTGTGGATAAAAATGGAACAGTTGTCTCGACAGATTTCTATCGTGCACTGGTCAGAAATCATGCAAAGCTTGCATACGTAGATATTGGTCCATGGCTAGACAGCAAAGAAGACTTGCCGGACAAACTAGAGCAGCCGGGTCTGGCAGAACAGCTGCGCATGCAGCAAAGAGGGTCGGATTGGCTACACGATGTGCGTGTAAGAAATGGTGCTCTCAATCTCGCAACGATTGAAGCGACCCCGGTTACCAAAGACGGAAAAGTTGTTGATATCGCTACAACCGATCATAATGCAGCGCGCGACCTGATAGAAAATCTTATGGTGGCAGCGAACACTGCGATGGCCCTAGAACTGGATAAGAAAGGAACCTATTCAATTCGACGAATTGTAAGAGAGCCTAAACGCTGGCCGAAGATCGTCGAAACCGCCAAAGAACTTGGTGATTCACTACCGGAAGAACCAGATTCCAAGGCGCTTTCCGAGTTCCTTGCCCGTAGAAAGGCTGTCGATCCGGAGCATTTCCCCGATCTCTCTTTGACAATCGTCAAACTGCTCGGTCCGGGCGAATATGTTGTCGTCAAATCAGGTGAAGCACACGAAGGCCATTTCGGATTGGCCGTGCAAGATTACACGCACTCAACCGCTCCTAACCGTCGCTACCCAGACATAGTGACACAGCGGCTTTTGAAGAGTGTGATCGATAAAAAGCCTGAAACATATTCTCAAGCTGACTTGGAAGAGATCGCAGCACACTGCACTCTAATGGCTTCCGCCGCCAACAAAGTCGAGCGATTGATCAGGAAAGCTGCTGCTGCTGTTCTTTTGAGTGACAGAATCGGGCAAACTTTCAAAGGCATCGTCACTGGTGTCAAAGAAGATGGCACGTTCATTCGCATCTCCAAACCTTCAGCCGAAGGGCGGATAATCAAAGGTCAGCACGGTGTTGACGTTGGCGACAAAGTTAAAGTGCGTTTGCTATCTACGAATCCCGCCAAAGGATACATTGACTTTCAAAAGCTATAAAGATCTCAAAAGCTCTACTGACCTTGGGTAAATTTTTTCAGATATTCTTTAGCCATCGGGTTGTTCAAGAACTTTTCCTTCAACTCATTGTTGTCCAAGCCAGCTGGAATTTTGTCTCCATATTTCTGACGCAATTCGTTGATCATGGCATCGGTATTTTTGTGCCCTCGCGCTCCAGACTCCGGTGAGCCGCTGCCGGAGCCGTTATAGGATGTTCGCGCCGACGTTCCAGTCGGACGTTGAGTTTTTAGGATTTGACTGCGCTTGAGCTGATCTTGCAAACCATCAGCGATCGAATCAATTCGTGCCTCCAACTGCGGAGTCACATTTCCTTGTTTGATCTGGTCCTCAACTTTATTCAATTCGCTCAAATAAACTGTGACACCAAAATTTTGCTTTTTCGCCAGTTTGATGCTGGAGAGCAAAAGCTGTCGCTTTTCCTGGAATGCTCCTGGAGTGACCTTCTCTGCATAAAGCAACGCTGTTGGATCAGATGGTGCTACAGAACTGGCTAGCGGGACGGTGGTCGCAGTGGCAGAAGAAGCAGGAACTTTAACTGTCGTGTCAACAGGAATAGGGGGGGGGTCTTGCGGTGGTTCAGCCCGACCTGGAGGAGTTTGATCAGTGACGATGGTGGAGGGCACAGGAGTAGACTTTTGGGGTGAAGTAGCAGCGGGGATTGGGTCGGTCACGACCTTCGCTGAACCTGCAGCCGGTGAAGTTTCATCTGCATGGGCTGCCGTGGTTGCCAGCCAACACCAGGCACACAGAGCCAGAGCTGAACTTTTCCGACTGATCATAACTATCCTCCTAATGTTTACCAGTCAGCGCACTTGGAATAATCTCTCTATGCAATATGTAGCAAGAAAGCAAAAAATATGTCGGCTGCTTGCCTGCGCTCTGGTTGCTTTTAATATTAGTCCACAGGAAAGCAGGGCTCAAACCGCTACAGGCAAGAAGGACTACGATTTTAAACAAGTAGTCACGTCAGACGGAACGCCGCGCAGCTATTTTGTGCATGTGCCTGGGTCCTATGTTCGCACCAAGCCTATGCCGCTGGTCATGGTCTTCCATGGACTGCATATGAATGGACGAATCATGTCGCCTTTGACCAGGTTCGATGTACTGGCAGACAGAAAGAATTTTATCGTTGTCTATCCCGATGGTTTAGGCGGCAAATGGCAGACTGGATATAACGGCAGTCCAGATGACGTGCGGTTTATAACTGACATGATCGGACAGATCTCCAGAACGGTGGCTATCGACCCGCGAAGAATTTATGCAGTCGGTATGTCAAATGGAGGATATTTCACTGAGCGATTAGCATGCGAAATGCCTGACAAGCTGGCTGCTATAGCTGTTGTTGCTGCATCAATGATGGACGGAACGGCTGCCCATTGTGGTGCCAACAGAAAAATGCCGGCGATGTTTTTCATCGGCTCACAAGATCCTTTAGTGCCCTCGGAAGATAGCGAACACAACGACACGCTAGGTAAATTGGGAGATGCCGTTGGGCTCGGTGGTTTAGGCAACCTGAGTGTGCCCTTGGCAAAAATGGGTGGGCTGATGACTGAGCGTGAGGCAGTCGATTTCTGGTGTCGTCATAACGGAACATCACCAAGTCCTTATACAACCAACGAACCAGACAAAGATCCACACGATGGAACGCGAGTCAAGCGAGAAACGTTCGGCGCTTACAACAGCGAAGTTGTTCTGTACTCCATTCAGGGCGGCGGGCATACTTGGCCTGGCGCATTTTACAGTGGACCGGCCGACTTGCTAGGTAAAACAAGCGGTGACGTCGATGCCACCGAACTGATCACAGATTTCTTTCTTCGTCATACAAACTGACATGTAGCAGAGTGTCCACGGCTGCGAGCTTTTACCCATGTTAGAATTCACATCTTGTCAAATGAGGAACGCCAGTGCACGATGTCGCAGACAAAGTTGGTGATGCCGCACTAATTGGAGCGATCGCCGCGGCTATGGCTGCGCTTGCTTTGGCTTGCAGAACAAGAGGACAAAAACTTGATGTTCGACCAACAGGCTTTCCAAGGGATGCAAACGCTAGATTAAAGAAGTACGAGAGCGCCTATTTGCAGCTGGTCAGCAAGTCAGCTGAGAATCCTTCACTATCTCAAAGCGAGCCTACTTCGGCACTCGACTATGCACTGATCGCCTTCGAGCAAGCTGCAGGATCCAGCAAATCAGCCCCTAATCCCAACCCAGGCAAGGCTAAGGGTAAGAAAGGCGGAAGATAGTTGCAGAGCGCTCCCTCACTAAAACTGGCTAATACCTGGGGCACCATTGCTCTGGGTCGCAGTCGTTTGCAGATCAGGCTTGTAGTATTTTGGTGTGCAGCGCTGACGTGGGTAGCCTGGACAATATTTAAAACTGGTCCGCAGGGATTAATTTCCCTGGCTTACAATGCCATCTTCTTAGTTGGACTGACGTTAATCTCACGTGCCACCACGACCGTACCTCTTGCCACCACTGGGACAATGGTTTTATGCGGTGGAGTGATGATGGGTATAGCCGGATCTGCGGGACTGGAGATGGCGCGATTCATCGGTGCCGGCAATCCATTGATTCCGGTTCTTCAGGCTATCTTTGAAGAGATACTGAAGCTTCTTCCCGTATTGATTTTGCTATTGCGCGGCAGAAGTTTCAGCTCTCTGACATTGGGAGCTACTGACGTCTTTCTGCTCGGAGTAGCATCGGGTACTGGTTTCGCCTACGCAGAAGATGCTTTCGTGCACGCTGCGGCGTGGCAAACACAAATTGTCTGGCTGCCAGCTACTGAAGTTATTAATGGTCGAATGGTCGCTGGTCATTCAATTTGGACCGGCATAGCAGCGGGCACACTGGGCCTCGCCCTCATGCAACAAAAACATAAAAGCGCCTTATTGCTGGTAGCACCACTCGGTTTTGTCTGGGCACTGATCGATCACATCACATACAATTTCGGATTTAACAGGAACGACCTGACCGGAGAGATGCTCAACTGGGTGAGCGGAAAAGGCTATATAACAATAGTTCTGTTCATTGTCTGCTATCTTGCCGTTTTCTTTTTCGACCGATTTGTGCTCTTCAAAACATTGCCGAAAGTGCCAGAGTTCCGCATTCCATCGTCAAAAGACGCAGCTGAGTCACTAGAGAATTTTTGGGAATTCGTTCTTGATCGACGCAGACTGGCATACGCTTACTATCGATATACGCATCGTTCTGGAAATGATAAACGCAGCTCTGCACTCGTTGTAGCCATTCTCATGCAGCATTTGATCAATTGCCATAAGGTGAAAACACCGATTGTCCCTCCAATCGTGCCCCTGAAGATTGCGGCTGTTTCTGGGGATGATACTAACAGCCCTGCTGATCTCCATTCGACGTTGATCGAGCCAAAATTACTTTCGGACCTGACTCCAAAAAAACCAGAGAGCGATCGTATTCTCGATCTGCCTGAGCGATATGAGGCACTATCAGTCCTCAGCCAGGGCGGAATGGGCGTTATATACAAGGCTCGCCACGTTATGACTGGGGCCAAACTTGCCGTAAAAACGTTGCATCTCCATCTTGCCCACGAGCCAAAACACATTCTTCGATTCGAGCAAGAAGCAAAAGCAGCCAGCGCGCTCAAGCATCCACACCTCGTCGTTGTACACGATTTTGGACTGACACCGAGCAATGTCCCATTTATCGTCATGGATCTGATCGAAGGAACCAATTTGCAAGAGCAAATCCGGCACTACGGACCACTCTCCGTAAAACGTTTCTGCGACATATTTGTTCAGGCAAGCGATGCACTTGCACACGCACACAAACGCGGTGTTATTCACAGGGATATAAAACCGGCCAATATGATCTTGGCTGCATCAGATGACGGCAAAGATTTCATTCGCATAGTTGATTTCGGAATTGCAAAAGTAATCGCCAGTGACGCATTAACGACTCAAGAATTGACGCAGACCGGTGATCTGGTTGGCAGCCCGCTCTACATGAGCCCAGAGCAGTGTCTGGGAACGACCTTGGATGCAAGATCGGACATATACTCATTAGGATGCGTAATGTATGAGGCGATTACCGGAAAAACTCCGTTCCTTGGATCAAATTCTGTACAGACAATTTTTAAACATATCCATGAGATGCCTCCCCGCCCCAGCACTCAGCGAACGGATATCCTCATACCGCCTGAGTTAGAGCAAGTTCTTTTCAGAACACTGCAGAAGGATCCAGGTGGACGGTATGCATCAATGGATGACCTGCGCACTGACCTAGAATATATCCAAATCTCCACCCAATAGATTATTTGGCGAATCTGAGTAACTAATGCAATTGCGTTTTTTTCCAATCCGGCTTGGCATAGCAAGAAGGTTACGGAAAGACACTCTCCATCGTCTTCGCATTTGTATAGTTTAGTTACCAAAATCAATTTCGATTTCTTTGATGCGATTCCAATAAATTTGCTTGGGCATAACCACAAAATGCAGCGCTTTCGCCCGCCTTTGATGGGGTAGGAATTGACCATTTCGAAAGCAAGCGTGCTTTAAACGTGCGCCATGGCTGCTTCTTAGACTAAGCAGGCGACCAACCGCCCGCTTTAGCCTGCATCGTTTTGCGGAATTCGAGGGTAACCATTTTGATCATGAACCGAACAGTAAAAAAACAAACTCGGGGCACCAGACACACGAGTAAGGTTAGCCGCGAGAGACAAGAAGAAGGATTCGATGACCTGATCGATTTCGAGGACGACGAGGCTCCGTCAGCTGAAGCTGCCGAGGACGTTGTCGTGATTGAAGCTGATGAACCCGCTGTACTTGAAGAAGACTCGCTCAAAATCTATCTACGCGAGATCGGTCGACACAAATTGTTGAATGGAACGGAAGAAATCGAACTTGGACGCGCCGTCAGAGATGGTGACGTAGCAGCTCGAGGACGGTTGATCCAAGCCAATTTGCGCTTAGTCGTGAGCATCGCGAAGCGATACAACAACCGTGGACTGAGCTTTCAAGATCTGATCCAGGAAGGTGGTTTGGGATTGATTCGAGCTGTTGAAAAATTTGATCCGGAGCGCGGATACAAATTCTCGACGTATGCGACATGGTGGATTCGTCAGGCGATCACCAGAGCACTAGCCGATAAATCACGTGGCATTCGAGTGCCCGTGCACGTTGGTGAGAGCATGAGCAAACTAAGAAAGTTAGTGCGCACCATGGTAGAAGAAATGGGACGGAAACCGACGATGGACGAAATTGTCGTTCGTTCAGGGTTGAGTCGCGAAAAGGTTATGCTGACGATCGGAGCTTTTAGAGAGCTTCTGTCGCTGGATAGCAAATTGCGCGACGAGTCCGACACACTACTTGCTGACATGATTGAAGACAAATCTCTGCCGCATCCAGAAACAATTGCCGAAGAGAGCCTGCTCAGCCGTGATGTAAACGATTTACTCTCCCGACTAAGTTCGCGAGAGCAAGACATCATCAAGCTTCGCTATGGATTAGAGCACGAGTCTCCCAAGAGCTTAGAAGAACTTTCGCAGCTACTTGGTGTTTCTCGCGAACGGGTCAGACAAATTGAATGCCGCGCTCTAAAAAAACTGCGCAAGGACGACCAAGCTCGCAACCTTATGGACAACTTGAACTAGAAATTGCGGGCACACATAAATTCAACCCGGGATTCGAATCTTTCGAACCCCGGTTTTTGATTTAAGAATCGCTGTAACGCCCGTCCGCTGGTTTTAAATTCATATGGATAGATTTAAGACCAAACTCAAGCTTCCACCTGGACGTAAATCACCCTTTTGTGTAGTGACCAGCTAAACGATTTAGGGAAGAATCTATATAGGAAGGTATTTTCTGCGTATTGAAGAGCTTTTTTTGGTGGCCGTCAATTCCCTTGGCCGGATTAATGCCCAGATTCACCATTCTCACAAGTTGAATGGCGAAATTCACCTCCAAAACTAGAATAGAAGAGAAACAAATTGGAGATCCAGCCGATGACAACTGCAGAGTCCCCGCTAAGCAATGTAGAAGCAGTGTCCAACCAATCAGTAGCTGATGACGAGAGTATTGTCTCTGGTCAAGACGCTTCATTGATGCTGCTTGCCAACGAGTTGATCGCCAAGGCGATTGATATTCGTTGCTCAGACATGCATGTTGAGCCAGATCAAGAGCACACAATCTTGCGCTACCTGAAAAATCGCGAGCTTCTGCTTGAGTCTAAATTGCCGAAGCCAGTGCACCTTGAGCTAGTCTTCTGCTACAAAGTTATTGCTGGATTGAACATCCACGAAACGTCCAAACCGCAAGATAAAAAAGCAGTGTTAAAAGTAGGCGGATCTGACCTGAACTTTAGGGTCACCACTATTCCTGGAGACTTTGGCGAAACTGTCGCCATTTCATTCAAGTTCGATTAAAACACCTTGTAGACTTGAAACTACGATCAATCAATCCTAATTCGCAGAATAAAATAACTGCTGATAACTAAAATCCACCGTCCTGCGCCTGGCTGGCATAGGTAGCAGTGTAAGGCTGTGAAGAGCCGGTCTGTTGATTCCGTTGTGGATATGAGGGTTGGCCGTATCTTTGATAATTCGAATAGCTAGATGCCATCACCGGTCGAGAGCTGGAAGTGCTGGCATAGGCTGTTGTCTGTCGAGACGGTAAGACAATCATGGGATTGTAGGCCAAGCGCTGCGTCAACGGAATGTACAGCTTGGCGACGACGCGCATCGAACCATTCGGCAAATTGCTACCAGTAAATGTGTGTTGTGTTTCTCCTTCGAAGACTCGCTCACCATGAACGGTGCGGATAACGCCTTCGTACTGATCGCTCGACGTGCGATATGTTTGATCAGGATTTTGATAGATTACGTTACCGCGCATTAATACACCATCAGCGATACCAGCTGGAATGGGGCACCACTGCTGCCACTGTGCTTTCAATGTACCAACGAAACACTGCACATTCTCATTGCCAAAAAGCCAGGCACCGGTGTAATTTTTTGCCGCAGCATTTAGATCGATGTAATTTTTCCCAGTCGATGCATCCGCCCGCAAATACGTGTTGGTAGGATGAGCGTACTGAGCCTGCAGTTGTTGGCGAGGCATCTCATTGTAGTTGTCGTCCTTGATCTCAGCGTCCAGCAGCATTTGTGTTTCTACCTCGCCGCATCTGGCGCGTAAACATGCAAATATTTGTGCTCCAAGTGCTCACTCTCTTGCGTCTGCTTGAGCTCTTTCAGTAACTGCGAATAGGCAAGTGGAAGTTCGTAAAGGTCACGCTTCTCTTTCTTGCTCAAATTTTCATAGTGGATCAAAGCCTTTTTGAAACACTGCTCGGCATCGTCAGTTCTGCTTTCCTTCTTGTACAAGTGCGCCAGAGCTAGATTACACTCCGTCAATCGAACGTTGCTAGGATTCGTGTCAAGACGAACAGTTCGCAGGGCCTGTTGATATAACTTCTCGGCGTCGTCCGTTTTTCCGGCGGCAGAAAGCGCATCACCAGCTGAAAGTATGTGCACGATTGTATCTGGATGGTCTTTTCCTTTCAGTTGCTGGTGAAGCGCAAGTGCTCGCAGTGAAAACTCGGAAGCTTTATCGTAATTTTTCAAATCACCATGACTGAGACCGCTGTAGTGCAAGGACTTGACTTGACCAAACTTGTCACCGAGCGAAGAAAAGATCGTATTAGCCTTGTCCAAATAAGTCAGTGCCTCTTTTGGCTCCTGGCACTTTTGCGACATGACGCCAACGTTGAATAGGTCAACTGCCACTTGCGCGTTGTTGCTGCCAAAGTTGGCAATATCAATCTGCGCAGCTTCCAGATAGAGTTTCTTCGCTTCAGCACAATTGCGTTCGTCGGTGTATAGATTGGCTAAATTAGTCAGCGACTTAGCTAACGATTCTGACTTGGGTGCGACCTTGCGCTTTCTTTCGACGCATTCGAGATAAAGCTTTTCGGCACCCACTTCATCTCCATTTTTGTAAGTGGCAAGGGCAAGGTTCGACATCGTTTGAAGAGTGACCGGGTCGTTCTCCCCAAGCGCTTTTTTCCTCAATTCCAGAGCGTCGGAGAAGCTGTTCTGAGCATCCAGAAACTGATGCTGCATGTTTTGCGCCACACCCTTTTGATTAACGACGGTAGCGCGCGCGGTGTCATCAGGAACTTCGCCCAATGCTCGTTCGTAAAACTTTTCGCTTTGCACTTTGTCGCCTTGGAGAAAGAATTTCTCAGCGCTTTCTAAATCGGCTTTCCAGGAGTTACTTTCCTGCGCTAGAGCAGCGTAGATCGGTAAAGCAACACCGCCCGCCAGCAGTGCACTTATCAGCAATTTTTTAATCCCAGTTTTCACCCTGCAATACCTATGCCGTGACAAGCAAGCCATGATATTAGATCAAACGCAAATGAACAATATGATTCGATTAAGACTGACTGGAAAATGGAGGGGCATCTTCTTGTCTGGCTGCTAACGCCGTCGCGCGCTTGAACAGATCCATTGACCTGATCTGCGTGCACAGTTTGTCAAACCCAGGCTTTGGACCGGTCCATCGCAACTCTTCGACGCTGTTAAAGAGACTGATGTCCAGGCGTAAAGTGGCCAGTTTGCGAAAGAGTATGGCATCGTCCCACGAGGCGAATAAGATTTTTGCTAATTTCTTGCTATTTCGAATCGATCGGTCCCATTTGTCCGCATCTTTGGGGATGTTCTCGAAGTGATCGTATATAGAAAGTACTGAAGATGCCGCTTTCGCTCCCCATCCCGGAATGCCAGGGAAACCATCTGCGGTATCACCTACAAGTCCCAAATAGTCTGGAATCGATGCCGGTCTGACCCCGAATTTCTCGATCACTCCTGCTTCGTTGCGAGTAATTTCGCGCCTTCTGTCTAGTTGCACAATTCTATCTCCAACTACACTCTGACTCAAGTCTTTATCTGGTGTGCAGATAATAACTCGCTCAACACCGGGGTCTTGAGCGGCTTGTGCAGCGCCTGCAGCCAATGCATCATCAGCCTCGAACTCGACCATGCGCCAGACAACCACTCCCATTGACTCAAGCGCATCCTCCAGAAGCGGAAATTGCGATATCAAATCTGGTGCTATGCCGTCACCAGTTTTGTAGTATTCATAAAGATCGTTGCGAAAAGATTCAATCACATGGTCTGTGGCAACAGCTACGTGTGTTGCACCCTTGCTCAGCATGGAAAGAACTGAACTGAGCACGCCTCGCACGGCAGCGATTTCCTGGCCGTCAGCACCAGACGATTGAGGCACCGCGAAGTAGTGCCGAAACAGTTCGTATGTACCATCGACCAGATGAACTTCCACTGCCTTGCCCGCGCTTGCCATCGAGCTTTAAAAGCTCTGCTAAAGAGAAGACAATATTATCACGCGCCAGCAGCAACCCTTACTACATCTGCGCATTTTGCCGATTTTGAGCAGTTTGTTTTCGACCAGCAATCGCATTCAATTCGACATGGATCGGCGTAACATCTGTAGTGAACATATGACGGTCTACGCGACCACCGAAGAGGTTGTATGCCGTCAAAACCATCACCGCAGCAATCAACCCAAACACTAGCGGCTGCAATGTACTGTTAGAACTTTTATATGACCTTTCTAGCCCTGCCAAATCAGCCCTGGCTTGACTGAATAGTCGGTTGTCCTGACTGCCTCTGCGACTCGGTGTACTGCCTGTCTCTGTCGACTGGCGCTCTAGTAATCTTGGTTCCATATCAACTCACTTTCTATAGAGTGATCGACGTCTGCCCTGGGTCACTGTTCCCAGTTCAGTGTAGGCGCCGACCTGGGCGCGCTAAGCGCAGTTTTCAAGAAGATTGGAACCGAGCAACAAAGAATTGCGTCAGTGAGTGCAGAAGTGAATATGGCGACTTAGTCGTTGGAGGGAGACCGATGAAAACGTTCGATTTGATTGAATATCAGCGAGACGCTCGCAGCAGAAAGCAACCAAAAGAGCTGTTCGCGCTCTGGGAAGAAGTTTGCCGACATTACGATCATGGACTTATCGGACGATACGACCTGGAAGAAATGAAAGCGGTAATTTGGCCGAATCTTCATGCCTTAAGCCTGCTCAAAAATGCTATCGATCACTCTTTCCAGAAAACGGCAGCTTGATCAAACATTGGTCCACGGCAACTAAGTCACCCCCGTTCCGTCAGGACAGTAAACCAGGAATGGGAGTTATGTGATGCTCGGAAAAGACGAAAAAGAAGTTCAACAATATCTTGAAAAACTGTTGGATGCTAACGACTTGCAAGACCTAGATTCTTGGATGCAAATAATTTCCAGCGCCGAGTTCGCATCATCTGCGAATCACCTGGTCACTGCTGAATCACTATACAAGTTGGCGCTAGACTATGCGGAACAACGCATGAGCCCTGAAGTGATTATCAATGCGCTGCTCTGTCTCAGTAATTTGTATCGAAAACAAGAACGAATCATGGAGTCCGAGACGGTTTACGCGCGCGCAATGGCACTATTCAACGAATTAGACCTTGGCGAAGATTGGTAGCTAAGATATACTGCTGCGTCTATTCCTGACTGCAATGACGCGCAGGCCAATCGGATCAAGTTCATTGACGAATAACTTATTTACGTTCATAACTTACTGTGATCTTCCTCTTCTTGATGCAGACGACAGACTTGTCGCAGCACAGTTGGAGGAGCGTGGATATGAGTGCGCCATTGCAGATTGGCGCGATCAAACGATTGATTGGACGAAGGCTGGTATATGCGTGTTGAGGTCTACCTGGAACTATCATTTGCACTACCCGGAATTTCTCGCCTGGCTTTCAACGGTATCGAAACAAACGACGCTTTGGAATGACAGTGATTTGGTGCGTTGGAACAGTAACAAGCGTTACTTGTTCGATCTGCAGCGCGCGTCTATCCCGATCGTTCCCACTGTTTTGTTTGAACAGTCAAGTCCGGCCAACTTAATCTCGGTGCTTGACGAATACGGTTGGACAAAAGGAATTTTAAAACCCGTTGTTGGGTTGAGCACCTTTGGCGTGCGAAAAATCGCCCGCAGCGAGGAAGATATTCAACTCCATTTGAACAAGATGCTGGAAAGCTCAGATGTTTTGCTGCAGCCTTTCATCGAAACTGTGCATGAACGCGGCGAGCGCGCTCTGGTTTTCTTAGGACGCGAATATTCACACACAATCAGGAAATCCGCTTTCCAACCACTTGCACAAGCGGGAGAGGCTGGCGAAACGCTCGAACAGCCAGACGAGTCAGAACTACAAATGGCGCGTCAAGTGCTTGCGGAAGTGAAGAAACCAGTAGCATTCGCTAGAATTGATTTAATTCGTGACGCGGCTGGGCGAGACCTGCTCATGGAGCTGGAATTGGTCGAACCGTCGCTGTATCTCAATATGTTTCCTTCAGCAATCTCAAAATTTGCCGATAGACTTTGCCAGTTGGCAACCGATGAGCAAAGCGTGCGTGTGCAATAATCTTGCTGCATATGCCGGAGAACCTTTGTGTCCGCGACAGTAAGACAACTGACAAAAAATGATTATGGCGCCGCAGAGCACATAATCAAAACAAGTTTTAGCCAAAAACTTGGCATTCCCGATTCCGATCTTTTCTTCTCCGGTGGCAGCCTACTGGGACGCTTCTTGATGGATCCAGATGGCGTATTTGGTGCAGAAGAAAATGGAGAGTTGGTCGGTGTAAACCTCGCCACAACTTGGGGCAGCGTCGGTTACTTTGGTCCCCTGGCAGTCTCGCCGAGTCACCAGGGACAAGGCGTTGCACAGCAGCTATTGATGCCGGTGATGAGCCTGTTTCGTAAGCGCAACGTGACGCACTCGGGACTTTTCACCTTTCCAGAAAGCGCGCAGCACATCCACCTCTACCGAAAGTTTGGCTTCATGCCGCGCTTTCTGACAGCGATCATGTCAAAGAAATTGGATCTGGCGCCGTCTAAGGAAGTTCGCGTTTGGAGGTACTCAGGCTTCAAAGACGTTGAACAATCGGACTTTCGTGATTCGGCGCGCGAGCTGACAAATGATATTTATCCTGGTCTAGATTTGCAGAAAGAAATATGTGCGGTCAACGAGCTTGGCATGGGAGACACTATTTTCATTGGTTCTGAGGCACTAGACGGGTTCGCCATTTGTCACTATGGCGAAGGCTCCGAAGCGAAAAAGGGTTCGATGTACATCAAATTTGCGGCCGCCCGCATGTGCGCAAATAGCAATGTGCTGTTCAACAGTCTGTTAATGGCATGCGAATCCACTGCTCGCCAAGCAGGTGTAAACAAAATCGCGGCTGGAATTAGCACCGCCCGTGATGCTGGATTCGATTGCATGTTGGCAGCAGGGTTTAAAACTGACTACCTTGGCGTTTATATGCATAAACCAAACGAGGCGGGCTTGTGTCGCCCGGACGTCTTCGCGATTGACGATTGGCGCTAGAACTCGAGTGCTGATCTTGGAACTATTTGGGTGTACTATTTGCCGGCGGCTCAAAGCGATATCCGACTCGATGAATAGTATGGATCAGTGACTTTTCACCAGGCACGTCAATTTTACTGCGCAATCTCGTGATGTGAACTCGCACTGTATCTGGTGACGCGTCTGATTCAGAAGACCAAACATGATTGAGAATTGCTTCGGGACCGAAGACTTCATTCGGGTGTCGCATAAAGAACTCCAAAAGTGCGAATTCTCGCGGCAAGAAAGGAAGTTCCTTGTCACCCTTCATCACTTTGAATGCTTGCGGATCGAGAGTGATGTTACCGGCGGTCAATACTGTTGCCGTGCGACTGGCGCCAGAGCGTCTCAGCAAAGCTCGCAATCGCGCAGACAATTCGCGGGGATGGAAAGGCTTGGTCAGATAGTCGTCGGCGCCAGAGTCAAGCCCATGCTCTTTGTCAGTGTAATCGGTTTTTCCCGTCAACATCAAAAGCGGTATGGTGCCTCCACCATCTCGATATTGCTTGACAATGTCTAGGCCGTCCATGCCGGGCAAGCTCCAGTCGAGAATGGCAACATCATATTCGTACATGCGCAAGCGCTCGGCACCTTCTTTTCCATCATGAACTACATCCACGATGTGGTGCTCGCCAACGAGCCATTCTTGCAAAACTTCGACTAGTTCTTTGTCGTCTTCAACAACGAGAATTTTTGCCATTAAAAGCCCCGACCCCTCTGCGCCCTAGCTACCTTAGCAAAGGTCTCAAAGTCTCGTACAGAATATTCCCAAAACAAGTACTACCGAGTCAACAACATTTATCAGACTTTAGGCGTCGCGAAGTGCTCGAAACCAACCACTGGCAGCTGTTCATGCCTAGCCGATGGGCAAAGTGGGAATGGAGCTTGTAGGAGATGGCAACCCTATGAATCTGCGCCAAAAAGGAATTGTGCTGGTTTCAGTACCCCTGATTTTCGAAATCGGGTTCATGCTGTGGCTGATGCATTTGCTCAATGTGGCAGACAATCAAATAGATCGACTTTCGCGGTCTCAATTGATCATCGCCGAAGCAAATAGTTTGACCAGCAGTTTGGTGGCAGCCGGTTCTCAAGTAATTATGTTCAAATTGACTAAGAAGGAATCTTTGCGTCAAAAGCTCGACAAAACGATTTCCGAGTTTCCAACCTCGCTTGCCAGACTTTCCGAGCTGGCTAAAGGGGACGAGCGGCGTGAAAAGCATGTCGAAGAGATGAGACAGAGCTTGTTGAGCTGCAACGATTTCATTACGAGCTATCGAAAGAAATTAGGAATTGACTCCGGACCATTTGATGTGATCACACTGAGCAATCAAGCCAGAGCTGCCGAAAAAGCTGTCAATTCGCTGCTCGTGCAAACCAAAAAATTCACCAGCGAAGAACAGCAGCTACAGTCGGAATATCCCGGTGGTGCAGAAGGTGCCAGACAGCGAGTGCGGTGGTTCTTGTGGATCGGCATTGCTTTCAATGTTGTTCTATCGATCTTCCTGGCCCTCTTCTTCAGCAAAACGATCACAGCGCGCCTGGCTGTGCTTCGCGAAAACGCATTACTGCTGGCCAGCCGTAAACCTCTTAATCCGCAGCTTGCAGGCAACGATGAAATCAATTATTTGGACCAGGTGTTTCACAATTTGGCTGTCGAATTAACGAATGCAGAGCAACGCAAGCAAGAGTTTGTGGCAATGATCAGCCATGATATGCGCACGCCACTAACTTCGCTGCAAGGAACACTGGCGTTGTTTGCCAACGGCACATATGGTGAACTGTCAGACCGCGCCGCCAAACGAGTCAAGTCCTCTGAGACTAATATTTTTCGTCTGGTCAACTTAATCAATCAACTACTCGACATGGAAAAAATTGAAGCCGGAATGTTGGAGATGCACGCCACAGACATTTACATTGTTCCGGTTATTCAACAAGCGATTGAATCTATCCGCGGTTTTGCCGAGCAAAATGAAATCAAACTTGAAGAACCTGATCCGTCCGAGGATCTTCAAGTACACGCCGATGAGCAGCGCACGATGCAAATCCTGATTAACCTGATTTCCAACGCAATCAAGTATTCACAGCCTGGAAAAACTGTTTCCCTGCAGGTGATCAAAGCAGGACAGTTTGCTGAAATTCAGGTTATTGACGACGGGTTGGGCATTCCGCCGCAGTATACCCAACGGATTTTCGAACGTTTTCAACGAATCGACAGAGGCGCCGAAAAACATGCCAGCACCGGGCTTGGCTTAGCTATCTGCAAGGCATTCGTAGAGGCACACGGAGGGCAAATTGGTGTCAGTAGCATCGAGGCAAAGGGAAGCACATTTTGGTTTCGCTTACCTTTAAGAAAAGCGATTGTAGGGGAATAACAGAAGCAGATATATATTCTCGGCGAGGAGTTAAAATGTCAGAGGACAATTCTTATAGGAAGCGCCAAGATGCAGCCCAGCATGCCTTCCAGGACGTACTCGGCCAGCTGAGAACGGTCGAAATTAATCCTGCCCAGCTACCAGATCCGCAATTGGACGGAGCTACCGTGGCGAAATTGTTGGAGAAAAACTTTGCCCGGTTAGATCCAAACGGCAATGGCATTACTCGCGAAGAATTGGCCCAAGCTCTGCTCAGTAAGGGCAGCTACTCAAACGATGAATACGCAATGCTGCAATTAATTGGCAAATATTTTGACACGATTGCAAATATGGCCGATGACGAGATCGGTCCGCAATCTGTAATTACAAGTTTAGACAAAGACGTACTGAATCAGTTCTTAGCACACAGCAACCTATCGCTTTCTGAACTACATACGTGGCGATCAGTCGTGGATGAATCCAACTAGTTAAGCAGAACCTAGATGAACCATATATGGTGCCGATAGATATGTGCTAGTGATCTGGCCAATTGTCATGAAGCGATTCCGTTCTAAAAAGCTAGTCCAGAGAGCAAAAATGACTTAGTATGGGTAGGGACACTGACGAGCTAAAAGATAACCATGGCTAAAACATTTCAGTTTATCGCGCCTCTCGCGATTTGCATTTCATTACTAACCGGTTGCAATTCAACCACTACAACTTCTACCTCTGCGACAACGTCGACCACGACAACGGCTTCAACATCGACATCGTCGACGGATGCACATTCTGCTAGTTCGGCTCCTAAAGCCACAGGACCGGAACGCTGGGGTTTTCTAACCAAAGGTGGGAGTTGGGCAATCAAACCACAATTCGATCAAGCTGAAAGTTTCTCTGAGAAAAAAGCGGCTGTCAGATTTGGCGATCTCTGGGGTTTCATCGACAAGAAAGGCGATCTGTGCGTACAACCTATCTTTAAAAAAGTGCATAAGTTTTCCGACGAAATGGCAGCTGTAGTCGACGATTACAAGTGGGGATACATCAACACCAACGGACAATTGGTGGTCAAGCCTGACTACAAACAAGTTGGCGACTTCTCAGACGGTATGGCCGCAGTCAACCAAGATGAGAAGTGGGGCTTCATTGATAAGACTGGTCAAGTCGTGATCAAGCCACAGTATGACGCTGCTGGTTCGTTCTCTGAAGGTTTTGCTGCGGTCAAACCTGCTGGTGGCAAATGGGGCTACATCGACAAAACCGGAACAGAAGTAGTTCCGCAAGGCTACGATGATGCTAAACCTTTCACTCAGGGATTAGCTGCAGTTTGCACCGAAAATAAATGGGGCTATGTAAACGACAAAGCTAAATTAGTCATTGCCGCGAGATTCGACAAAGCATGGCCGTTCAAAGATTCTATTGCAGAAGTACGTGCCGCAGAAGGCAAAGTAGGATTTGTCGACAAAGACGGAGTTGTCGTCTGGAAGAGCAATTACGAATCGCGTGAGCAGTTTCCTGAACATCGTGGGTTGCTGGAAGCGGGTGGCAAGTGGGGCTACTTGGACGAGAAAGGCAAGAGCGTGATACCGACTAAATTTGACGAAGCGTTGGATTTCAGCGGTGGAAGAGCGCTAGTGCGTGTCAAAGGCAAATACGGATTCATCGATCCAAAAGGTGCCCTTGTGATACCAGCCAAATACACTCATGCAAAAACTTTCGAAGATGGTGATGCTGCAGCTTCCGTACCTGCATCTTCGTTGCCTAAAGAGCCAGTGCCAGCCGCTGCAACCGACAGCAGTAAGTCTGGAGATGCTTCGTCATCTACAACCACGACTACGACCACTTCATCGACGAGCGAAAAAGCCAAGTAGCTTAAAGCATGTCGTAAGGGCTGGTCATGTTGCCCAGTTGATTTTGAAGGATATACTGTCCTTCAGCTTCGTTGCCTGGCAATAAATGTCCAGATTGACCGGAAAAGAACTGTTGGAACGATTCGCCCGGCGCCATCCAACCCATGATTTGTCCATTGTGAGTATTTTGAACTGCGATCCAATCCGGTCCAATCGCATATGGTGGCTTGACTGGAGCTTGCTGCCCGCTGTTGCCACTACCACCAGTGCCACCACTATCTAAACCTGCAGCAGCGCCATTGGTCTGACGATTGCCATTGTTGGCCCCGGCTAAACTCCATTCGCCAGGAGGTGCGAGGAACTCATCGGCGCCCCAGGCATCCGGCAAATACGATCCGTGACCTGTGGTCAGACCTTTGTCGCGGATGTTAAAAATTCCGTTGTTGATTCTGTGTACAGTGCTGAAGCCCATATATGGTGGAATTGATGTAGTTCCTTCGTCGCCATAAATATGTTCAGCTTCACCGGCAGCTTCATGCACGAAACTATCCGTGGTGCATGGTGGCAAACCGTTGCGCATGCCGATTTTTGTCCCCTGAGCGAAACACTGTTGTGAGCTGAGCGCTACGAGAGTAATAAAGGCAAGTCCTAGTTTGGTGTAACGCATTTCAAATTTCCTTCGTTTAGGGCGTGATTTGAAGATAATCCAGTGCCGTGACATCGAGATGACAGGTAAGTGACATGCCCGTGACAAAGACAGGAAGCCGCATGACATCTTCGAGTCACATTGGTGACATGCTTGTGACATCGTCTTGAAAGACTTGTGGACTGGGATCAAGCCAGTCCGAGTGCGAAGGCAGCTGTACCGCGACATTAACCAGACAAAAACGAGTGATAATTACTGAGGAGGGGTTGTGCTCGACAAGTTTGCCATTGCCAGCGCTTTACGCGAAATCGGAATTTTGCTCGAACTGAAGGGCGAGAATCCGTACAAAGCGCGCGCCTACGAGAACGGTGCAGCCGCTGTGGAGGGCATCGCAGAAGACCTTGGGCAGGTTTTCGACGAGAAACGCCTGACAAAGTACAGAGGCATCGGGGAAGCCTTAGCCGCGAAGATTGCAGAGCTACACAACACCGGTCGCTCGTCATTGCTCGAGGAGTTGCGCGCGGAACTTCCGCCGGGCATCATTGAACTGTCCCAGATACCAGGACTGAGCACCAAGAAGGTGCAGATGCTCCACGATGCGCTCGGCATCAGCAGCATCGCTGAATTACAGATGGCGTGCGAGATCAACGCGATCAGCAAAGTGAAAGGTTTCGGCGAAAAGACTGAGCAGAAAATTCTCGAAGGTATAAAAGAGTACGAGACCCGCGACGAAAGTATCCTCTTACTCGATGCCCGTCAGTTATCGCGACAGCTCACAGACTATTTCAAATTTGCTGCTGGAGTGACTGCCGTCACCGTCGTCGGTTCAATTCGACGATGGAAAGAATCGATCAGGAATGTCAATTTGCTTGTCACTTCAACCCAACCAACAAAAGCGATCGATGCGTTGGAGAAGTTTCCACTAGTTACGAAAATGGAAAGCAAGGAAGATTCACGGGCTGTCGCCAGACTCGCGAATGGCATGCGCGTCAGCTTGCTCGTCACTACTGCCGATCAGTTCGCCTACGCGGAATTCATCGAAACTGGCTCACAAAGCCATATTCAGCAAGTCCAAGAAATTGCCGAGCGGAAAGGGTACACGATCAGTTCAACTGGACTCTTAAAAGGCAACAAAAACATCGCCTGCGAATCCGAACAAGACATCTACAAGCAACTTGGTTTGCCCTTCATTCCACCTGAATTGAGAGAGGCAAATGGTGAGCTAGAAGAAGTCGAGGCCGGCAACGATTTTTCCGATTTGATTCAAATCAACGATATACAGGGCATGACGCATTGCCACTCGACTTATTCGGACGGCAAAAACAGCATCGAAGAAATGGCACTGGCCGCCGAAGCGATGGGGATGAAGTACATCACTATCACGGATCACTCGCCTGCAGCTCACTACGCTGGCGGTGTGACGTTGGATCAACTGAAGCGGCAATGGGAAGAGATCGACCGTGTGCAAGAGCGAGTCACAATCAAGCTTTTGCGAGGCACAGAATCCGATATCTTAGATTCAGGAGCGTTGGACTATCCCGATGAAGTTCTAGATAAGTTCGATATTTTGATCGGCAGTATTCATTCGAGACTGAAAATGGATGAAGATCAAATGACCAAGCGGCTGATTCATTGCATGCGTTTGCCGCAGTTCAAAATTTGGGGACACGCACTGGGACGGCTTGTGCTCAGGCGTCCCCCGCTCGCTTGTCGCTTGGAAGAAGTTTTGGATGCAGCGGCCGAGTCGAACGTGGCAATCGAGGTGAACGGAGATCCGTACCGATTGGATATGGAAGCGCGATGGATCAAACTGGCTCGCAAGCGAGGAATCAAATTTGTTATTTCGACGGACGCACACGGCATAAAAGATCTTCAAAATTTAAAATACGGAATCCACATGGCCAGGCGTGGTGGACTGTCTCGCTCTGAAGTCTTGAACACACTGTCGGTTGATCGATTTCGCCAAGCAGTTGCTCCGGTTCAGGAACACTAGCCGGCTTCGGTCGTCTTTCATTTTAGTGATCGGAGAGACAACGACATGAACTATGAAAGCGCACCCAAATGCGTTTCATACGAAGCTCTGCTTCGAGTCATTGAGGCCCGCCCAACCATCGGGAAGCCTTACAAAGAGCGACTCTACCTCGCGGAGTTGTCGCACAAACTTACCAGTTTGAATCGGAAAACGATGCAAGAAATTGCAAAACGATGGGAAGAGAGATCTGATTGGGGAAGCTCGTACTAGCCAAACCATTGACTGAATCGCAGTTTCGACGCAGAATGAATATGAGTACTTGTGCGGAGTAGGAAGGTAAAAGATATGAATGCCACCACCACCATCCGCAAAAAAATACTCACTCTTCCGCGAGTCAGGACCACCGTATTACAGTTACTGTCAGCGGTGGCGTTCTCTTGCTCAATAATCACTAACCTACCGTCTCAAGTTCAAGCTAGTGATTTAGCAATCAGTCCAATCGGTACTGAACAGATTAAGTCGAGTACGAAGAACCCTGTTTTCTTCGTCACTGACCGCAAAGAAGCCATTGATGGTGACAAGATTCAATATGTCGATGGACGCTCGGCAAAACTTAGTTATGGCATTTGTTATCCCGATGCAAACTCCGGCGGCAAGCTGAAAACCCTTGTCTTCGACAATGCCAATCAGTTTTTTGCTGAACTAGCCAAATTCGACAAAGGCGAACCGATCTGTTTTCTTCATGGATATCACCGCAATTTCAAAACCTCAGTCGACATCGGCTTCGAAACAGCCAAGGGACTTGATCGGCCGATCGTCTTGTTTTCATGGCCAACTCGAAACAGTTATGTAAAATATTTCGTCGACGAGACAAACGCCGAGTGGGCAGGACCGCACCTCGCGTCATTCCTCACCGACCTGGGAAGCCGCATCCAAAACAGGAACATCACGATCTTGTCTCACAGTGTAGGCGCGAAAGTGGTCACGTCTGCGTTCCAAACTTTGTCATTCAATAGGAGCCTGAGCGACTTTCCAAAATTTGGTCGTGTGCTCATGTGCTCGCCGGACATTGACCGCGATATTTTTGCCGAGCAAGCGCCACTCGTCAAATCGTTTGGATCTGACGTTCGCATCTATGTTTCCACCAAAGACAAACGAATCGCTATTTCCAATTTCTTCCACGGCGGTTACCGCATCGGTTGTGCAACGAAGCTGCAGAACATCGAAGGAATCGAATTCGTGAACTTCGAAGCGGAAGACAATCGCAGATTTGGACATGCAATTCCTTATGGTCTCCTATCTCGAGTATTGAAGGGCGAACTTGCGGCATCAGCTGCATACTCATCTCTCCCGCTATTCCAACCAGTCGGACACTAAGTTTCGAGCAATGGTAACGGTGTCCAACAGACTTCGAACTCCGAAGTTTGATGAAGACAGTTGGCTTGAGATTGGGCGCCCGGAAAGTCAACTGTTATACTTGCAACGATATTTCCACCTCACTTCTTCAAAGTCGAGAGATTTCGTGATCAAGGCATTCATTTATCCATTCATTGCAGCGCAAGTGGCAGTAGAGATGATCGTAGCGGACGGACGTGACGAGCTGCGCAAAGCTCTTCACCACGTGCTCATCGATACCCTCTCTGACGCCAAGGAAATAAACGAGTTGAAGGCAGAGATTGCAGTATTACGTGCTGAAATCAACCAAGTGCGATACGACCGCTCAAGCGGTTCAGGAAAGAAAAAAGTCGGCGTTTAGCGTCTTCTGCCGCTTAACGCGATACCGGCCACCAGTGCGCCAACCAGGCCACCTCCTAGGGCGCGCAAAGTGTTACTGCGCCATGTCTTCTGAAAGTATGGATGCTGCTGGCTTGCTTGTTCAACAAGAACTTCTTCTTGTGTCCTCATTCCTGAACGCAAACCACGGATCGCTCGGATAGCCTGATCTTCAGTTAGTTGCCCCTTCTTTATCAAGCTGTGGCAGCGCAACGAAAACTTTAGTGTTGGCTCATCCGTCAAACCCATGGCGATTAAGACACGTCCAGACAGCAACGGGTCCGTCAACATCTGCTCGTAGCCGCGCTGAACTTCGTTCTCAGTGAAGACACCAGCTTGTTTAAACAGTTCGATCAACTTGGGCGGAACGATTTCCGGAGTTTCGGTCGCTTCAGGTTTGGCGCTCGCAGTTTCCTCATCCGCGGTGTCGAGCGTAACACTCAAAATTTCCGGTTCAGATGTCGGCGGAACTAATTGATCTGTACACTCCTTGCGCAAATCAGTGTGCAATGCATCTGCCAGCGAATTCCAGGATTCATCAGCCTTTAACCAGATCAGAAACGATTCTTTCAACTCAGTAATCGCTTCTTCTCTAGATTTCTCATGAGTGCGTATCTGATCGTGAGCTCTTAAAATACTAGGAAAGAAATTCGCCGATAAAGTGCCTTGAAGAACCAATGCGCCACTTAGTGGAATATCGGCTTCATTGCTCGTTCTCATTGCCAGTTCCAGCTGTTCTTGCGAAACAATGTTTGAATCCAAAAGCAAATCGACCAGCGAATTCGAGAGCTCTTGTTGATAGTTTGGAATGTTCAACTGCTGCAACGCTTGCTGCAATGTTTTATGGTCACGAGCCACGATGCACAGAGCGTCTCCTGCTACATCAATAGAGACCAGACCTTCATTGATCACAATTTGAGCTTGCAGAGCGGCTTGAAGCAGCTGTTCAGAGACTGTGCCCGCCATAATCAACACTCTACCGACCGGAATTTGTAGTCGGTGTGACACCTGAATTGCTTCTATGACATCACTGGTATTAAGCAGCCGTGCACTGACGAGCAGTTCTCCGATTTTGATTACTTTCGCTTCGATCGTCATTTGTTTCCTCGAGACCTCGCCTTATTGTTCCTTCGACGGCATGAAGGAACTCAAAACTTTTTAGCAAGGCTAACTGTCACGAATCAATTAAGTCTGCCGCATAAGAATCAAATATCGTTGCCGCCTTCGTTTTGCAAAGGCCGGTAAATTTCGTAGTTTAGAATTGGAAAATATTTGAGAATATTCTGGTTGGAGTAGCAAGGTGAGTGCGGTAC
>JBBQFO010000029.1:0-32122 GCA_038322035.1 Candidatus Obscuribacterales bacterium | reverse complement strand
TTCTGGAACCGGCAATCCATCTCGAGTTAGCGCAATTTTGGTTTTGCATTCAGGATATCCGATGCAACCCAAGAATTGACCGAAACGCGAAGATCGCTGAGCCATGGCTTGTCCGCAAATAGGACACTTCTGGTCTGTGAGAATGACAACCTTGTTCATGTTCTCTTCGGCCTTCTTCAGTGTTTCATTGAAGGGCTGATAGAACAACTTCAGCATGCTGTGCCAATCGACTTTGTCTTCTTCAACTTGGTCGAGTTTGTCTTCCATATCAGCTGTGAAACCAACTTCCACAATCGAACCGAAGTGCTCTACAAGCAGCAGATTGACGGCTTTTCCGAGTTTCGTCGGAATCAAAGTCTTCTGTTGTTTTTCAACGTATTTGCGGTCGACGATGGTAGCAACTGTAGCGGCATAAGTCGATGGTCGACCGATACCTAGTTCTTCCAACGTCTTTACTAGACTCGCTTCTGAGAATCTCGGCGGAGGCTGAGTGAAGTGTTGTCCTGGTAGAATTTCCTTCAACTTCAATGCTTCGCCTTTATTCAAATCAGGCAGATTAAGCGCTTCTTCCTCTGCATTTGGATCAAGAGTCGATTCAGAATCTGGATCGTTGGTCTTTGGACGATTGTAGACAATCGTGTAACCAGCGAATTTAATTTCTGATGCCGAAGCGCGGAAAAGCGCTTGGCCGGCTGTGATTTCCACTGCTCTGGTGAGAATTTCAGCAGATGACATTTGACTTGCCATAAATCTTTCCCAGATAATTTTGTACAACTTGTACTGATCATTTGAAAGGAATGACTTAATCGATTCAGGTGTGCGTTCCACTCCTGACGGGCGAATAGCTTCGTGGGCGTCCTGCATACTTTTAGCTTTGCGAGCATATATGCGTGGCTTATCCGGACAGTAATTCTTGCCGAATCGCTCGGTAATATACTTGATCGCTTCTTCTTGAGCTTGCGGAGAAACGCGTGTAGAGTCAGTTCTCATGTAGGTGATCAAACCTACAGGTCCTTCAGGAAGCTCGACACCTTCATACAACGACTGGGCAATTTGCATTGTCTTCTTAACAGCGAAACCTACGTGGGTCGCGGCTTCACGTTGTAGCGTAGAGGTGATGAACGGTGGCAGCGGCGAACGCTGACTCGTCTTTTCCGTCACCGCAGCGACGACGAAATCTTCCTTGCTGATCTCTGTGACAATCTTCTTTGCTTGCTTTTCAGAATCAATCACCATCGATTGCGCGGTGGCTTTGTCTGATGCAGCAATGATGCGCTTGCCGTTGTACTTATTCAACGGAGCGATGAAAGACTGTTTGGACTTAGGTCTTGAGAGTTCAGCCTTGATTGACCAATATTCTTTCGGTTCGAAAAGATCTACTTCTGCTTCACGCTCGCAAATCAAACGAACCGCAACGCTTTGCACACGGCCAGCCGATTTGCCGTTCACTTTGCGCCACAAGAGTGGAGAAATTTTGTATCCGACCAATCTATCTAATACGCGTCGCGCTTGTTGCGCATCGACGAGATGCTTATCGATCTTGCGTGGTGACTTCATCGCCGCAAGAACAGCCTCTTTTGTAATTTCGTTGAATTCGATGCGATGCAGCTTCTTGGCCGGCAAATCCAACACTTCAGACAAGTGCCATGCAATCGCTTCCCCTTCTCGGTCAGGGTCTGGCGCCAGGAAGACTTTGTCTGCGGCTTTTGCTGCTTCGCGCAGCTCCTCAACTATGGCTTCTTTGTCATGCAATATCTCATACATGGGTTCGAAGTTTTTTCTGACATTGACCCCCAGCTTGTTGCGAGGCAGGTCGCGCACGTGTCCGATACTCGCCTTCACCGTGAAATCTTTTCCAAGGATCTTGCTGATCGTTTTTGCTTTGGCGGGGGATTCGACTATAACTAACGATTTAACCATTGCACGTCTTTGTGTTTCATATAAAAGGATGGGATGACGAAGAGGTCGGTACCTGTCAAGGTGTCTTAACGAGGCTGAAGTATAACATGCGGGTCAATAACCCCTTTCCGAAACTGCCAGTTTTACTGGGTCTCCAAGGATGACCGAAGTCGACCCTGGATTTTGGCAGCCCTTCGACTTAACCGACTTCCATAAGCGTTGTACCAAACCTTTTGGCTATTCACTACCTTAGAGAATTTTAAGGTGGCTATTCTGGAGGCTTTCGAGCCTTGAAATCAAGATGGCAGACTCAACCCCGAAGGCGGTCAAATTTGCCTTTCGGCCGTTTTCCATATAAAAGGATGGGAAATTTTTTTGACCTTCTTCAGATGACTTAACTTCCTCAACATATTCAAGATCGACTACTAAATGGTCGAGTTGGTCGAAATAGGAGCGCTCGGTGGCAGTTGATTGCCCCTGGGTGGCAGTTTCGGTGGAAGAGAGCTTGAACAAATCGGCCCATTCGATCACGGCGATCATCTTCTGGCCAATAAATTGGTCCAGCTCGGTGGCTAATAACTCCGAAACCGACTGCGAATCTTCCGACAACCTGTAGAGATCCAGGTGATAGAGCGGCATTCGCCCAGAATGATATTCGTTCATCATCGTGAACGTTGGACTGCTAACCGTTTCAGTGACACCAAGCGCTTGGGCAAGACCTTGCACAAGCGTGGTTTTTCCCGCGCCCATCGGTCCATTTAAGGCAATGATGGCGTGATCGGTGACGGCCTCAGCTAAAGCACGTCCTAAATATTGTGTTGCTTGTTGATCCGGAAGCAGGATGTGTAGCGAATTAATAGTGAGTCTCAGCCCAGGACGGTGCGAGTTTTGACCCGGATATGTCCAGGTGGGGAACCTCCTTAACGTTCTTCCGTTTCCTAATTCCTTGAATCGAAATGCTTACACACAACTCTCAAGGCTCATAGGTATACGTCGTTGTCTCGAGACGGCTCCCCGAAATACTCGATTGTAGGACAAAACTTTTAGAGCTCTGTCCAAGACCGAGACTAACTGAATCATAGAAAAATGGTGACAACCTGTCAACAAAAATTCTCTTGAATTGCGCTATTTATCCGACGATTCAATGCATCTCTTATTAATTCGCAGAATTTTCAATCAAAATTTGATTTATTCGCTCATCGTATTTCCGCTCTAACTCTGAAATCTCATTCTCAGCTGGAAAATTATATGACCATCCGGCTTGACAAATCGGCTCGGATACCTGAGCGGAGCCGTGTGCGGAAGCGACTTTCGGAGACATATCGTTGAGTTCGAAAACCGCTTTTGCAGCCTCGCGTCCGTTGTACTTTTTCTTTGTTAGTTGCGAAAAATTTTCGTCCCACCTGATGCAGACGACTGTAGGCTGATCAGCGGCACCAAGCCGCTGTTCATCGGTTATAGGATCGAAGGCATTCCAAAACTCTGCTTTCAACTTTTCCAGATCTCGACTGGCAGGAAGAATGTATTCCGCGCCAGCAAAGTAGATTGGGTCTACCAAAACCTGCTTACCATCTCGATCTTCATATTTAGGGAAAAGATTGTTGACAGAATATATGGCATCAATGGGATGTATTCCATCGTATTTCGCTTCCGCTAATTGCCAAAAAGTATCACCCTTTTCCAAAACGATCTTCGTCGTTTCTTCCGAGCTGCCAACTCTTTTTCTAAGATCAATCTTTTCTGCGCACATTTATTTGATCACCGCACCACGAACGGTGCTCTCTCTTACTCGTGCCGGACGATCGCTCGACAAATTGCGCAACAACTTCCCTGACTCTTCCTCGTCGCGAGCTTCCTCGTCATCAGACTTTTCGAAAGTTCTGTGGTCCGTAAAATGGGCAACGCTGTTGTGCACGTCTACATCGGCTTTCGATCTTCCGTAATAACGGACGAACAACCCCGTGCCTTCGGGACGCAACCGAGCGCTTCCAGGCAGGGCTTTTGTGAGCAATTGACCTTCGAGATTAGAGGCAATTTCATCGAGTGAAAACTCATGCTCGAGAGACCATCTCT
Source organism: Candidatus Obscuribacterales bacterium (assembly GCA_038322035.1). Classification (GTDB taxonomy): domain Bacteria; phylum Cyanobacteriota; class Vampirovibrionia; order Obscuribacterales; family Obscuribacteraceae; genus PALSA-1081. The sequence goes on along the minus strand of JBBQFO010000029.1, from coordinate 28,150 downwards.
TATAGGAATCTGATTTCTCAGCTGCCACAGCTCGCTCTTGTTTAGCGGCTTCCTCAGCCTCTTTGCGCAACTGTTCGATTTGCAATCTTCTGTTTTCCATCGCCACGAGCGGATTCTCAAAAGGGCGAATACGAATTGGACTATTGATGGCGTCGTTGATCACCTCATGAGCATTTCGTTCGATAATTTGCGCTCTGGTTTCGCCGCCTCTAACCATGGTGGCAGCAATTGATTCAGCATATTGACGATGACGACTTTTTTCGCGTTCAGCTTGATTGCGAATCACCTTAACGACCGAGCCATGCTCGTTTTGATCGGGAATACGAATTCCGAGTCGCTCAGCAGCTGAAATCGGTTCATTGACTTCCGGCTCAGCAGTTGGCGCGGCGCCGTGCATTCTATAAGTGACCAGAGCCTTGCGACAGTAACCAGAAACCGGACCGTAGGGATCGAGCCTGAACGCCAGGTTGTATTCTTCCATTGCCTGCGGATGCTTCTTCAAATAGACAAGCACATTGGCTAAATAATAGTGAACATATGGGTCATGCGGATGTTCGATGGCTGACTGGCGAAAGCTCTCTTCCGCTTGAGCGTATTGACCCAACGCCAAGTGACGTTGCCCTTTCTGCATCAAGGTCTGTGGAGCGGAATAGGACGACGCGGGATAAATTGATACTGGTGGATAGGCTGACGTCGCATGCAACGAGGCTGCTGGAGCCACTGCCAGCGAGGCACTAGATAACGCAAGGGAAAACGCCCCCTGGAGCAGGATGTTTGCGAATGTTCGGTGAATCGATAATGCCATGCTTACTTAGCTTTAGCGGTGGTTCTAGTTTACTCCCACTCCTTGAAAAGCGCACTTAAATTTGTCCACCAGCACAGCATTTATTCAGTTAAGTGGGATAATTTACGGTGTGCATGCTAATTAGGATTTCTGAAATCTATGTCTCGACCCAATCTAAAGTTGCTTTTGTTAGGCTCATCGTTAGCTCTTGTTGCTGCGCCTGTATTTGCACAAGTAGACTCAATTCCTGATCCGCATCAAGACTTTTACGAAGAGGCGAAACCAAAGCGTGCACCTGATTTAAAAAATCAAAGTACGCCATCTGTGAAGGCTCAAGGAAACGATTTAGATGATGCGATGTCAGTTCCTGACGACGGTCCTAAGCCTGCTCCAGATCGTAACGGGGCTCAGCCAATCGACCCAGCTGCACAACCGACTGCGCCAGCCGTAACTCATCCAGAGTTAATGCCACGACCACCGATTCCGACACCACCAGCGATGTCATTGCTACGACCAATCAATGGTGGGCAACTCAAAGATACTCTTTCATGGAGAACACGAGCTTACAAAATGCGCGCGGAGAGCTCCGAGACGAGAAATGGTTTAGTCAAAGGGTCGAGGCTCGTGAACGCAAGTTTTGACGACACTATATCTGCAGTGACAGCTGCCTGCAGTGCAAAGGGACTGGTGATCGATTCCATTTTCGAGTCAGCTGGGCAGGTACTTGCACATCCAAATGACAGCGGTGCCGAGAGATCGCGCATCATTATTTCAGTCAAACCGGTGACCAAAACAAGCACCTTGATCCGCATCGGACTTGATGCCGACAACCGCTTGAAGCAAGCATCGTTCGATGATCTGTTCAATCGAATCGATACAGCAGTCAATGAAAAGGGGCTGCTTTAGTTGGCGAAATCAGACTCTCCTTACATACTCGGCATCACCGGAACGATCTCGTCGGGGAAATCTCTAGTCGGAAAAATTCTCGCCGATCGCGGCGTGCCTGTATTCGATTCCGATCTAATTGTTCATGACTTGTTGACACTCGACACAGAGACGCGTGCAGCGGTGATCAAGCGCTTCGGCGACGTCATTGTCGACTCGAATCACGATGGCGCAATCAAGCGCCAAGCGCTTGGACAAATAGTCTTTACAGATGCTGATGCACGTAAAGATCTGGAGGCGATCGTTCATCCCGCAGTGATCAAAGAGAGTCGGCGACGCATCCACGAACATCCCAACAACTCTATCGTCGCGGTCTTAGCACCACTGCTATTCGAGGCCGGACTGAAGAACGAATACAATGAGATCTGGGCGATAACAACAAACCTTGAAACACTGAAGCAACGATTGCGCCAACGAGATCATCTTTCTGATTCTGAAGTAGAGAGAAGACTGGCTGCCCAATGGACGCAAGAGAAAAAAGCCTCTTTGGCCGATGTTGTAATTGATAACTCAGGATCACCTGAAGACACAGCCAAGCAAGTGGATCTTCTCCTTGAAAAACTCAAACTCAAAACAGCAAGCTAATAAAACCTACGGCGGAATTGGACAGTTGATGCTGCTCCTGGCATTTACGACCTTGGCTCAAGCACCAGTTTTGGGCGCCGATAAACCGGAGACGGGCTACGACTTCGATCAGAAAAGCTTGATGGTTGGAAATGTGACAGTGCGCATTTATCCCAAAGCAGTGCAAGTGATTGACCACGGAAAAGGAGTTGTTTACGTCAGCCGAGCCCCTGACTGGAAATTACAAATCATCAACCCAAAAGAAAAAATCTACTACGAAGGAAAGATCGCGGGGTTCACCAGCAATTTGACGAAGGGCGTCACTTTATTCACCGGAAGAATGTTGACTGACGCGACTTACGCACAACCAACGAAACTGCCAGATGGCTTGATGCTTTATACGACCAATGCTGAATTCACAAAACGTGCCACAGAAAATAAAAATAACGTCACTAACGGCAACGGCAATCCAAAAACGATTGATGTTTGGACCAACCCAGCAGTTCCGGCGCCACCGCAAGCAGTGGCACTATTGGGCAGGCTCTTTGGCTATGCACCACCTCAAGGAATGCCCGTCAGGGTGAGATATTATGACTTCGATCACGAAGAGAAAGTCTATCTCAGGACGTTAAAATTCACGAAGAGAGAACTTACTGATGCCGATTTCGAAAAGCGACTGACTTCCTACAAACAAGTAGCGGTCAGCACTGCGGTACTTCGTACTAAGCAACAAGACGAAGACGTCAGCGAGTTGCTTGGGGGATTCGATGACGGACTGCCTGCCAAGAAAAAACACTAATCCTGGTGCAACTTCAATTGCATCAGGGATTCATCAATGTGCTTGCCGTTGATTTTCAGAGCTGCGGGTTCGACACCATACTTCTCGAAACCTAGCGATTTGTACAGTTTCGTCGCCGGTTTGTTTGGAATAGACACACTCAATTTCAGGAATTCCAGGTCAGGCAGCTCTTGTGCGTACATAATCGATGCCACCATGAGCTGACGCGCTATGCTCATGCCGCGATATTCAGGCATAATATACAATCCCCAGATCGTTCCCTGGTGGCGCCCTTTCTTGCTTTTTTGACGAAAGAAACCGACAGCACCGATCAGGTCGGGGCAAAATGCGCCTAAAACGAAGCTGTCGTCGTTGCACGCCAGGCGATTCGCCACATCCTTCAGCTCGAGCGCTTTCGACTCTTCGTAGTCGGCACCAAACGAGGATGGTTCTTCCTGCAGAGCTTTCAGCCGCAGGGGCCAAAAGATGCCAATGTCCTTCTCGGACAAAAGCTTGATGATCAGATTTTCTGGGGCTTTATTCTTCACGGTTCCACTCGAATTATTGTGTCTGGAACAGTATAGGCTCGCACAAGTTCGTTCAGCTATTCATGCTCATGTATCGATGTAACAGCACGCTTCATCGATCTTCATCACAAAGTGCGCTGATTCGCGGCGCTGTGGTCCAGATTGCCAGTAGTTGATGCTTTGGGGCAATAGCCGATGCCAAGAAGTGATAGCTTGCGAGAACCGTTATAAATGAGTTTTCGCGTAAATACAAAAGTTTCTATTACTTATACATGTCTAAAAAAGCGAAGCTGTTGTCATTGTTGTCTTTTACTTTTTCACCCAAACCCAAACCAAAAACCGATATCTTCTCGTCGATTCCAAGTTATGTCTCTCAGCATTCGCTGTGTCGACTTGGACTACTCGATTGGCTTGGTGATTGGATTCGATAGGTGTGCTAGTGCGTTTACGCTGACACATCGCGAACAGGTGACAAGACACTCTCGATTAATCCCTCTGCAGAGCTCCGATCGGAACGTCACTATCGCCGTTTCGAAAGCTTCGCTCTCCACCGTTCCAAACCCTGGGAAACCCCAAGGAGGAGAACATAACTCACATCATCTGAGGAATCAGACAATGACCATGACCATTTCCAAAAGACGACTTGCCGCAACCAAACTTTTCGGCATCGACGTTTCTCATCACAACGGCACAATTGACTGGAGCAAGGTCAAGAAAGCCGGTGTCAATTTTGTCTACATCAAAGCGTCCGAAGGTCTCACCCTCGGCGATGACCAGTACACCACCAACATCGCTGGTGCGCGCGCTCAATCCATCCCGCCCGGCGCCTACCACTTCTTCATCCCGACCTCTTCGGTCGCCCAACAGGTGACGAACTTCTGCAACCAGGTCGGCAGCCTCCAAGCTGGCGATTTGCCGCCGGTTCTCGACGCTGAAGTGCCCTCTCGCTGGATCACCGCCCCGACCGAAGCCAAGCAAATGCAGGCAGTTTGGCTCGGTATGACCGTTGACCAGCGCGTCGCCAAAATTGTCGAATGGATGGACGGTGTCGAGAAACAGCTCGGCGTCACCCCCATTCTTTACGCCAGCTCCAACTTCGTGCGCGACATCCTGGGCGGCTCTCCGAAGCTGAACAAGTACCTCCTCTGGGTCGCACACTACAAGGTGGCGGCGCCCACGGTTCCGGCTCCTTACACGACGTGGACCTTCTGGCAAGATTCCGAGACGGGCACCGTCTCTGGTATCACCGGCAATGTCGACACCGACTGGTTCAACGGCACCGCCGCTGACTTGAACGCCCTCAAGACTGTCCTGCCGTTCGCGACTCGCTTCACCAAAGGCGTGCGCAGCTTCTTCCGGACGATCTTCGGCTGGATGTTCCGCTGAGAACTTTTATGAGCATGGGAAGAGCCCCAAACCTTCCTATGCTCTACACTTTCGCAAGAGCTTGTCAGCCCCACGGGCCCAAGCTCTTGCTTCTTCCGTATTTCTATTATAGAGCATAGTATAAATCAGGTGTGGTATTGCAAGTAGTGGCAATCTAAAATAGCTTGAATCGAGTTCTAACACGATCAAGCTCTCACAACCAATGCTGAGCTATCTATAAAAGAAGCACCCAGGCGAGCAGCAACTCCAACCAGAAGTATTAAAAGGATCTCACCCGGCGGTTAGATAACAATCACTCTGACGGGTGACAACCCGATTCTGGCTGGCATGTAATAGTCGATTAAGAGCCAGTACTCTAAGCAAGCAAGCGCAGAGGCGTGTTCTGTTGTACTGCTTTAACACTGAGTCAAAAAGTTTCTTGAAATGAATACAAACCGCAGTAACCCAAACAATTACATTCGAGACCTATCATGGTTCGTTTAGCTCGCCGCCATCGGCGAACGACTAAAGGCGCTACGTTGGCTGAAGTAGCTGGCTCTATCGCCTTGCTTCTGCCGATCCTGATGGGCTTGATGATGGTGATTATCGAAGTTAGCGATTACTTCGTAATCAAACATTTGGTCGCTTACGTAGCTCGACAAGCAGCGCATGAACTGGCATACAGCTACGGCTCGCTTGGTCACACCTCAATGAATTCAAACGGAACTACATCCGGTGCAGCAAACACCGGCGATGCTACTTACTTAGCGCTAATCAACAACATCGCAGTACCAGGTGTGATCAAGAAAAATTCCAGCGCGCAATTTCGCACTTATTTCAATATTCCGAACTCGCCGAGCATGTCGCAGAGCTATGTAACCGTGACGGTCACTTATCGCTCGGGACCGGGTTTACCAGAGTTCCCCTGGAGTCCGTTGAAAGTCGGGGGAGCGACTTTCGATATAGCCAGCTCAACTATTAATTCGACATGCTCATGGCCAATCCCACATTAAAGAAACCCACCTACTACACTCAAGGACCGAGACAATGAGGCACACTGTCAATTCTAAAAGAAATGAATCGGGCGCGGAAATCGTTGAATTCGCGGCTGGCATCATTTTGGTAGTGCCTATTTTTGTCTTGATCGTCTATTTCACTTACGAAGCCAGCATGTACATGTATCTCAAAACAGGTGTGGACGCGGCTGCCCGAACTGAAGCTCGTTGGCTCGGAATTAACTTCAATTACCTGGTGCAGCGAAATGGAAATACAGCCGGCAACTATGCCAACTGGAAAAACAGCGGTGTTCGTGTCGGCAACTGTGTCACCAACAATGTGCAGATGACCAATGGCACTATAGACAACGCGGGCAATTTCGTCACCACTGCGCCGCCAGTGATTAGCGGTGGGCAGTGTTTGACCAACGCAGCAGGTCAGGGCACCGTCGCCGTTCGAGTGCTTTATCCAGGCGGAAACGGCTTACCAGCTTGGCCTAACCCGCCACTATCATTTTTTGGCATGAAGTTAACGCCTACCAATACCACCATCGCCGGTGTCTACGTCGCCGATATTGAACCTTAGATCGCGGAGAACTATGCAGTGAGAATTTGTCATATAAAAAATCAACGATCACAGCGAGGAGCCCTGGGCTCTACGATCTTGTTGTTCGGCATCGGTATTGCCTTATTGTTTGCATGCATAGCAGTAGACATCGCGCACTTTGTTTCCGCAAGCACGGAGATGCAATCAGTTGTCGATGCGGCTGCACTGTCGGCATGTTATGACTTGCAGTGGAAGTCCGTTGCCGCAGACATGAATAAGGCTACAACAGATGCCAAATATATGATTTCGAAAAGTTCGGCTGACTTGTATAGTCCATCGGGGATCAGCATTCCGACCGGCACGACGACAGTCAGTTTTTCCTCTCAAAATGGTGGCATCAATAATACCTGCACAGTCAGTATGAACCTGCCAATTGTCTACATCTTTGCACCAATTATGATTGGCGCAGTAAATGGACAAAACGTAGTCGGTGTAAGCGCAACGGCCGAGCAACTGCCAATTGCCGTCGGACCGGCACCGCCATGGTATCTTGAAACGACTGAGCAGCTAGGACCTAACTGTCCGGCGCCTCTACCGTCTCCTGCACCAGCGCCACCCATTTCATTCCCATCAAGCAGCTATGTGACATTCGCCGATGTGAAGGGCAAGTGCGCCAAGGGTGCACCACCGATACTACCAACGTACTGGGTGGATATGGGACTGAGCGATCTGAGCACAGCAAAAGCAAATCCCAATGGTATTCGCTCAGTCATTCAATGCCTCGGAGCATGCGTCAATGGAAGCAGTTGCACCGCGAGTAACCCCATTCAAATTGGCGTCTCTGAAGTAACCGCTGTTCATGGAGCCTACAACTCAAGCATCTCAGATCCGAAGGGCAATCTAGCTACCTGGACCGGCAACTCCACTGTACTTCTACCGATTGCCACCAATGGTCTTATTACGGGCGTCTATGCAGTCCAGCTAACCGGTCCATACGTCGCTAATAGCTCTTTTCAGGGACAAGGAGTGTTTGGTGAATTTCAAGTCAAATTTCTTAGCCAGGCTAATACAGTCCCTGGCGTAACGGTCCTCGATCCAACTCAAGGTGGAATTTATGCCAGCGCCGGCTCGACCGTGGCGACCTTGATCAAATAGTTGCATTACACAAAGGAGTGGCGAGCAAAATCAGCAGAGCTATAACTGCACTACTAGCCAATTTGCTCGAACAGAGAGAATTTGTTGACAGAAAATCCATCAGACAAAAGCATCTCACAAAAGGACAAACCGCAAGCCACCGCTTCTGGTGACGACGATGCATCAATAGATTCAAATCATCCAGCGGAATCGGTGAAGATTTCCGGCAATATTGAACCAGCCCCCACTGCAACTGAACAATCATCAGCGAAGACACATGTCCCCACAGGGACAATTGCCGCTGATTTGATGAAAAAAACTGCCAACAAAATGAAAGCCATGTCGCTGGAAGCGGTCAAACCAATTCGACCGCAGCCGCAGTATGAGAAGAGCGAATCAACTGACACGGGGGAATTGCCTACCGTTTCCGAAGAAGACGCTAACGCATTTATAGCTGACGAACTTGACACTCAATCAGATTTCTCGCCTTTGACCGCGGCTTCATTTGATTCCTTGAGGTCAAAAGATCTAGGCGACGTCGACCTTGAATTAGATTTGGAAGATTATGCAGATAATGAGACAGATGCAGGGACAGAAGCGGCAGCGGACGCGGCAGCGGAGCAGGAAAAGCAAGACCTTTTATCCGAGGCTAACGCCTTATTAGCCCTTTGCTTAGATCAAGAGGAACAGATACCTCCTCAGACACCAGAAGCATCAGCCTCAAAACCTGACAAAATTGCCTTGAAACTGCCTGAGGTTAGCAACGGATTACTTCTTCGTCAGAAAAGGCCCGGCTCTCAAACTCAAACTTTAAATCGTATCGCCTTCCCCGAGACAACTAAAGAAACTCCGCAAAGCCTTCCTCGAAATGGTTTGCATCGTTTTTATGGACCGATGATGATAGTCACTTCAATTGCTCTCTTTGCCGCGGTTGCTGCAACTTTTTACGCTGCAAACGGGACCAAGCAATCCACCATCGACAGCGCTGATAGCCTTAGCCGCGCCATCAGCGCAAGTCCTAAGAATGCTGATTTGTACATAAGACGTGGCCGCAAAAATTTAGAGGCAGGAAACTACGACCTTGCTCAACGGGATTTCCGTAAAACTTTAAAACTAAGTCCGACCGAGAATCTGTCTGAGGTTTATGCTGCCCTAGCAACTTGCAGCGAACATCTCCATCAAGACGAGCAGGCTGTTAGCAATTGGACGACAGCGATTGAACACGATCCGCAACAACAGGCGAACTACTTACCTCAACGCGCTGCTTGTTATCTGCGCCTGAAAGCCTTTCAAAAAGCCGCAATGGACTACAAAGCGCTGTTGGGATTAAGACCAAATGACAGTGAGATCAACTATCTAGCTGGACACTGTTTTTATCTGCAAAATAAGTATGAAAAGGCGTTGCCGTTTTTGACCACGGCAATTGCTATCAACGGCTCAGAAACAAAATACTACACTGAGCGGGCAAACAGCTATTTTATTCTCAAGCAGTATAATCATGCATTGGCCGACTTCGATAGAGTGTTGAAAGACCAACCACACCTTCAGGAAATCAGCAATAAGCGAGCGATAGCACTCGCCCAAACAAAGAAGGTAACCGCTAGCGACAATAGGGTTACTGTCAATACATCACATGTTGATATCGCCGCTTTGACAAGGCTGGCAAAAACCGATTCTCACCACGTGCTGCAACTCGGATACGAAGCGCTTAGCGCCGGTAAACCATCAGAAGCTGTAGACATCTTCGCGGTCTTAGTGAAGAATAATCCTAACGATCCAATGGCTCGGCACAGCCTGGCAAAGGCATTGTTAGCGATCAAGTCTTTTGACGAAGCGGAGCATCAGTTTGTAGCTCTGCAAGAATTGCGACCACTAACTGCAGAAGAACAAAATCAGTACGGAGAGGCGCTAGCAGGGATCACGGCGTTACGAAATCCACCGAAGTCGGAAAGCACCACACCTGAAAATCAAGGAAATAATCCTGTAGTCAGCGATGATAATAACAATCCGATAGCCAGGGATAACAATACTTCAGCAGCGATGGCTAACGACATTTCGTCCACCTCACCCAAAAGAATTGCACCGCCATCGACACCATATGGTCAGTCATCTCTACCGGCAGCTAGATCAGTGCAATCCCTGGGGAATAACCAGTCCATAAACGCTTGGCAAAATTTTAAGGGACTGGAAAGAAAGAAGTGAGCATCTACGGAATTGATTGGCAGACGCTTAGTATGCTTTACTTCGTCACCGTATTGAGCTGCGTCTGCATATCCGACTTTAAGAGGCGATTGATACCACACGCAATTACGTATCCTTCCATAATAGTCGGGATTTTGTACAGCACACTCTATCGCCATGACGGCATCGGTGCGCTGGCCGGCGTCGGCATTAGCTACATCGTTTTTGACTTCAGCGCTTTTTATGGGCAAATTTTATACACGAAATTTGCCGTCCCAATATCTGATCGAGAAGAGGAAACCAAATCAAACGGAAATAGCGACGAGCAAGAGGTAATCGGCGGCGGAGATGCAGTATTAGCCGCATTGATTGCATCTTTTCTAGGTTGGGAACGGTTGATTTACGCCCTCATCGTGAGCACCATAGTCGGTGGCATAATGGCGGCAGTTTACAGATTGAGAGATCTGCAGCGATCGCAAAAAATTGAGCAGTGCTGCAAGCCATCGGTGATTGGGTTTGCGGTTGCATTTGCAGCAGTATTGCTATGTTATGCGATATTCGTTGGTCTCTTTTCGGCAGGAAAAATGCTCGAATTATTACCAGCATGGCTAATGCTGGCAGGCGCAGTGGGCGTCATAGGAAGCCTGGCTGGGATTGTACTAGGTACTTCTAGCGAATCAAAATCGTCAAAATCAATTCCTCTTGCATTTGCACTTTCCTGTGGGGGTGTAATAGCAATGTTTCACAATCCGCTCGGTCTAATTCTGCATGGGGGCAATTGAACAGTGTTAGTTTCCTCAATTCAGTGCCGCTTTGATCTGCCATGCATTTAACGTTCACGCTTCCATTAGCTGCGGTATTGATTATCATCTCTACAAATATTGCAGGTGCGACCGAAGCACATGTTACGGGGAAGAATGTCAGTTCTACGACAGGCTCGCCTACAGCCAGTCGAGCCCGCGGTAAAACTCGAATGATTAGCTTCCCGAAGCAAGGTCTTGGTTATTACTCAGTACGCCGAGCACCTGTATTTATGGAAGCTTGGCCGGAATCGGTCGGCAAAGGTGATCCAGCAAAAGGGATGGTTTGGATACCGGAAAAAGTGGAAATTGCCCTGGCAACCGGATGGGGAGATGGGGCTTCTTTGCCGTTGTTGCTCAAGTTGAAACCTGGTGACATCCAGGGCTTGAACCTCGAGGGCTCACTAGTCACTGATGAGTCTTTCAAGTTTATTTGCCACTTGACCGAGCTAAAAGAACTCGATCTCGCCGGTTCGAATACTGACGATCGGGACCTGGAATTGGTGGCGAATGCGATACCACATTTGCAATCGTTGAATATCAGTTACACCCGTGTTACGGATCGCTGCATTGACAGTATTCTCAAGATGAAGCAGCTAAATACCTTGGTTTTATGGAAGGATAAAATCAACGATGCTGCCCTAAAAAAGTTGAGCAAATCGAAGGCTCTAAAGTTCCTAGATATAAGAGAAACACCAATTTCAGATCGTGGCTTAAAAGACCTTTGCCAGTTAAACTCACTGTCGAGTCTGAATTTAGCCTCGACAACAATTACCGACGATGGGCTGGCCAGTTTGAATAAGCTGCGTCAGCTAAAAATGCTTGATCTATCAAGCACCAGAATAACTGACGCTGGATTGGACAAGTTAAGAACAATACCGTCTCTTGAGTGCTTGAATCTAAGCCATACGGAAATCAGCGATCGCGGCTTGCGCAAATTAGCCGACCTCAAAAGTCTTCGCAAGCTGTGGCTTCGTGACTTATCAGGGGTCACCGACAGTTCAATACAAGTTTTAGCTAGCCACTCAAAACTTGAGAACCTGGAAATTCAAAAAACGCTGATCTCGCCACAAGGGGTTCTCTCACTGGCGAAATTACTCCCTGGTTCTGAAGTTCACTCCAAATCATCATGTAAATGCAGGAAGCGCACTCGAGTTAATTGACTGATGAGCCAATAAGGTATAAAGGTTCATGCACCAGATGATGTGAAAGATTTCGTTTCGGCCAGAAGGATTGTAAGCTTAAGAGAATGGAATCGCCGAAAATTACCATCCTCGTTGTTGAAGACCACGAAGTAATGCGCTTCGGACTTAAAAGTCTGTTATCAAATGTCGAAGATTTTGAGGTCGTTGGTGAAGCCGGTAACGGGCAGGAAGCGATTGAAAAAGCAAAAGCACTTAAACCACGAGTCGTTGTAATGGACATTGTGATGCCGAAGATGAATGGCATCGACGCCAGTAACGAACTCAAAATCGCCCTCCCTGACACCAAGATCATCATGTTCACTTCATTTGAAACGCAGTCATACGTCTTTGCCGCGCTCGCCGCGGGAGCGCACGGCTACTGCTTAAAGAACGTTACGACGAACAATTTGATTGCAGCGATCAGAACAGTTGTCAGTGGCGCCGCCTGGTTCGATCGCGAAATCGCAACAATTGTCTTGGGTTACATAAAAACTGGACTCGCTCAAGGTGATATCGAGGTCAAAAAATTGACGTTATCTCCACGTGAGATCGAGGTGCTTACTTGCGTTACCGAGGGACTGACAAACAATGAAATCGCTGCCAAATTAGTCGTCAGTGTCGAGACAGTGAAGACCCATCTGAAGCGAATCATGGAGAAGCTAGAGGTGTCGGATCGCACGCAAGCGGCTGTGCAAGCCCTAAAACAAGGTTTGCTGCGCTAGGATTCGAGCATCTTCAACAGTTTGACGACCCAACTGCGTTGCGTGGGTTTCTGTCCCGTTTGCGCTGAATACTGCTCGTACTCTTCGCTCTGCCTGTCTGCAACCATATTTCCATCCAAAATCCGATCTGGCATTGGTGGTGTCGGTCTGCTTTCAACGCGCTTTGACCCGCACTCACCGCAGAACTTGGCTGATGGTTCCAGCGGTGAACCACACAGATGGCAGCCGGGTATCCTTACTTCCAGCCTATATCCGCATTCTCCACAGAACTGCGATCCGACTTCAAGATAAGTGCCACAGCCATTGCAGCGCGGACGGTGCTCGAAGTTCTCCTCTTCAGCATGCTCCCACTGAGCGGGATCATGCGGAGCCGTGTAATTGTATTCTTCGACTCGTGGCGATGGATAGCCGGTTTCGTACTGTTCTTCCTGCTGCTCTTGCGGCTGCTGTTCTTGAGATTGATCGTAGTAACCAGGTTGACTCGGATCGGCGTAATCCGTTTCGAGTTCGTGAGGAGCCTCGACATAGGCACGCGGCTGTGCTCCGGCTCCAGGATGAACGTAACCTGACTCCGGCACCTCATAGTTCTGCACTGGCGGTGCATTCAGATCGGCATGGTGCGGGTCAGCGTACGCATCATGAGCAACATGCTGATCGTGCTTTTGCAGGCGTTGAACTTCGTCTTGCGGAAGTGGCACAGTGTGCTGCTGATGAAGTTGTGCAGAATCTTCCGCACGTGACAATGCTTCGGCAATCAATTCTTCAGTAGTTTTGGCCGCAGGTGGGTCAAACATCTGATACATCTTCTGTTGCTCATCAGGCGCTGGCGGTGCATAGATCTGCGGTTCTGGATAAGCCGCTCGCTCTTCGGACTTTGGTATCGCATTTGGCGGCACCGTGTAGTCGTAAGATGCGACAGTCTCTGTCGAGTCTGGTATTGGATACGATATGGGTTGCTGGTTAGGATCTTCCTGACTGGCAGGAGCTTGCTGTTGCGACTTTCGCTTGCCCTTCGGCACGGGTCCGGAATGAACCACCACCCCCGGTGGCAAATCACTGGACAAACTGGAATATTGATCCGCCTCCAAGCTCTGTGGAATAGGCTGAAATGTCTCAGCGAGAGCAGCTTCGGACTGCTGTTCAGGTTGAAATGGCTGTGGTTGTTCCTGCTGCGGTTGTGCAACCCGTTTTCTACCAAGAGGCGGTGCGCCGGTAAAACGTGGTAGTTGATCTGGAGCAATTCCGTCGTGTGCAATCGACAAATCCGCTCTGATTACAACATTATCGCCAACGATCATGTCCTGCGGAGCCCCTGAATACAAATTGGCGATTGCCTTCGCACCTGCAATTTGCAGGGGATCGGACTGCGCAGCGATCGGCTCCACCGGCTGCGCACCCTGACCAGGGAAGGAAACATCTTCACTCGAAGGAGCGAGCGCTGCCACTTCCGGCTCGGTAATCGATTGCTGCTTACTCTTACTGCGACGCTGAAGCGCGGCTTGAACTGGACCCAGACCTTGCGCATCATCCTGAGCCGCTTCTGACTTACCCTTCCGACCCGGTCGGAGAGGAGGTTCTTTCGTCTCAACAGACTCTGCTGCCACCATCGCCGAAGCGATTTCCTTTTGCTGCGCCGCATGCTGGTCGAGCAACTGACTTTGGAACGCTTTATGGTAGTCGGCAACCGCGTCGCCCAGCGACGGACCTGCCGATGCATTCGGTGGTTTCGGGGGAACTTTCTCCGGAATCACAACTTCAGGTTGTGGCGGCAGCTCAGCAGTTTGTTGCTGAACAACCTCGGGCGCAAATTCAGCAGTGATTTGAAAAAGTTGCTGTTGTTGCTCAACTGGTTGCGGTTGCTGAACCGGTTGTTGCTGCTGTCGTTGCACTGGTTGCTGTTGGACCGGCTGTGGACGTTGTGGTTGCGGCTGCGGCACAGGTTGCGGAGGTTGCTGAACTCGCTGTGGCTGCACTGGTTGTGGCTGCACGGGCGGTGCTTGAGCCGGTGGTGGTGGTGGTTGTGGTTGTGGCTGAACCTTGACTGGCTGCGGCACAGGCTGCGGCACAGGCTGAGGCGCGGCAGTCACCGCCAATGGTGCGGCAGGCGGCAGAGTAGGTGCTGGAATATGTGTGGGCTGTTGCGCCATCAGTCTCGCTTCTACTAAAAATGAGGATGGCTGAAGTCCGACATTATTGAATATTGAAGGGAAGGAAAGATACAACAACTCTTTCGCCCGAGTCATTCCCACATAGCAAAGTCGTCTCTCTTCTTCGAGGTCTGTAGCACTGTCGGCGGGGAACAGTCCCTCAGCAAGACCGACCAAAAACGTAACTGCAAATTCTCGACCCTTCGCTTCGTGCAGCGTCAGGATGTGAACGACGTGATCTGACTCAAATCCTGATGATGAGCTCTTAGAGGGAGCAGCCGTTTGCGCTTTCACGAACTCAGAAACAGTTTTGTACTTGCGCGCTTCTTCTTCAAGCGCTGCCAATTTCCGCAAAGGCTCATAATTAACGCCAGGCGGTACTTTGACAGCACGGTAATAGTCGCTCAAGCGTTGAGTACGCTTCAGTAGTGAAATAGTTTCTGCCGGCGCCAAGTTCTCTTGATGCATTGTTCGGATAATTCGCACCAACTGCGAAAGTTCCAAACACGACTGCTCAGCGACAGCCTCGGAATAAATTTCAACGGCCTTCAAGTAGGACAAATTGTTCGCTTCAGCAAAACTTGCAATCGTCGAAGACAGCTTGGGGTCGACTTCTTTAACGCGCAGCTGGCAGACTCGTTCAAAAGATTCGCGAGCCTTCGGTCCATCCGGATCCATAACTAACTTCAGGAACGCCATCACATCCCCGACTTCATCCGGAATCAGACCTGCTTCTGGATGCGATGTGACGCAGCGAATACTTCTGCGCGAGAGCGCTTCTTCGATGATGATGCCGTAGCGATGATAACGATAGAGCACCGCAATATCTTGTGGATTGCGACCGCTGTCAATCAAAATCGATATTTCATCGGCGACCCATTCGGCTTCAGCCTGTTCACTCTCGGAAAACTGTGGACCAATGATTGCCGTTGTAGGTGCAGCTCCCCAACCCGAGGTCATGTCTTTCTGAATTCGACGCCGACTCAGGTTAGCGATCAACTGCCGGGTGTGATCTACGATGGCAGGATGACAACGCCAGTTCTTTTCCAAAATATAGCAACGGGCATTCGGCATTCGGATCGAAACATCCGCCATCAAGCGTGGCAAGCCGCCCTTGCTCTCATAAATAGCTTCGTCTTCGTCGCCAGTAATATAGAGATTGTCCTGCGGTCCCGCTAAGATGCGCGCCATCAAGTCACCGGCGGCAGTGGCATCCTGATACTCATCCACAAGTACATAATCGTATTGATATTGATACTTGAGGCGCAATTCCGGTTGATCAACTAGAGCGTGCGCTGCCAGAGAGACCATGTCATCGCGATCTATGCGATTGATCTTCTGAAGTTGATCCTCATATCCTTGAAAAACTTTCGATACAAGTTCATCAACATCACTTTTGCTTCGCTCTTTCAAATGTCTCGGCGTAATAAGATTCGCTTTATACAAGGAAATCAGAGACGCAATCGTGAATTCATCAAGCTCTTCAGACAGCTCTAAGGTGACTGGATCCAAATCCTTCTTATGCTTCGTCAACAACCGTTGAATTACTTTTTGCGGATTTGATTCGACCTTCAACGGCGGTTTTCGTTTAACAGCGTTGAGATTCTCTTTGAGAATCTTCAGTCCCAGGTCATGCCATGAGTGGAATGAAACTCGCTGAACAGCCTGTCGATCGGAAATCGCTTCGACAGCAGACTTGAGGGATTTGACCGTATCCTGCGAATGGGAGATCACCAGAATCCTATCGGGATTTACTCCCTGAGCCAGCAAAAATGCGACTCTGTGAATAACGCAACTGCTCTTTCCAGTACCTGCACCACCTTCGACGGCACATGGTCCAGCACCATGGGTGATGACCAACCTCTGCACATCATCATCTACAGGTAGCTCAGGAACGCTCGCAGCTGCTTGTCCTGACAGTAATCTTCCGATCGATGAGCGCTTTCTTCCCTGTGTCCAAACTTCCTCGACAACATCGACACAAGCGTGGATGTTGCTGACGATTTCCGCAGCAGTAAATTTCAATACTTTCCAGCCGTCACTCAGGAGCAGCAGGTTTTTCTTTGCCTGCCAGGCGTTTGCACCGGTCGAGTCCAAGCTGGTAAGCACATCACATTCAATATCGAGCTTGCGATCTCGGTCCGTCATCGCCATGTCGAGCATGTAGTCACCAATAACATGCTGTGGCTGAACCACTAACCCGCGCTCCTTTAAGGCGTTCATCAAATCATGCTCGGCCTTGAGCATCGGTGGCAGACCTTCATCTTTCAATGTCCGATAATGCTGCAAATCTATGCAAGTCGCTTCCATCAGCCAGGAAAGCTTCTGCCAGGTCAATTTTCGTCCAGCAAATTCGAAGTCGTCGCAAGCAGCGCCATATTTCTGAAGCTCATCCGAACTGAGCGGGCTGGTGATCAAAAGCGGCTTACCCGCCAATGCTCGCGGGTAGAAGACCTGGTGATATAGATACCAAAGATGGTGTGCAGTCTCTGGCGCCTCGACATTCCGCAGAATCAAGACATCGGCGCCGATCATCTCTAATTCGAACTGACTGGCAAGCGGTCTGCCAAACCTGGTGTGCTGTACAGCCTGCTCCCATAGAAATTCACCCTGCCTATACAGGGCATCGCCGGTGATGACAACGGGGTTGATACCACGCGACTTCAGATTGATGATCGCTGCTTCCAGCAACGACTCGTGCTCTTCCGAGAAGTCAGTAGCTATCAGCCCTCGCGCTGAGGTTGAGTACAAACCAACTGTGTTTACAAACCATTGCAAAGCATCGCGACAATCCGCCGGCTGTGGCGATGTTGTACGACTGGGTTGCGGTGCGGGTTTGTGTCCTTTGGGCACATTAAGCCTTATCGGTGATGATCAATTCTAGATTTAAAGATTCTACTTGAAAACCTGGCAACAGGCTACTTGAAAGGCAAACCGGTTGACAAGATTGATCAAAAAAATGATAGATTAATTTTGTAAAGTCCAAAAAGTGGGCAGGGCGTACGTCCTTCAGCCATAAGTGTTTTACAATCGAATCCTTGACATTTTTGGGGCAACTCGTGGAATAGTACAATGACCAAGAGTTCTTTATGCAAATAAGGAACTTTCCGGGCTCGTCCACGACCAATGTAAAACCATGGGTCATGGTACAGGCGAACCTCAGAAAGGAGCAGAGTTAATGAGACAGGCACTTCTTGTACTTGCAGCGCTATCGATGGCTTCACCAGCTTTCGCACAAGCTTGTGGAGATGAAGGACGTTATTTCCACTTGGCACCGCCAAGCTACTCAATTCCTTCGGCTCGCAGACACGCCATTCACAAGATGGCTGAAGCGCTCCGCTGGTATAGAGAGCATCTAGGCAATACACCAATTTGCCCAGGCGCTAACATCGCTGGCATTACCGTTACTACAACAACTACAACCAGCAAGTAGTCCCACAAGACCGCTTACTAGTTTTGGCTGACGCGCTTCCAATTGGCGGCGTTGAATAGTGGGTTATCCCAAGGCAAGCCTGTCATATCCTGACCGGCTTGCTTGATATTCTCAACATTCACCGAATGCGCCACAAGCAAGTCAGGTTGTATCAAGAATACCCAGGGCAGCTCGCTTGCGAGAATGCCCTGAATTTCTTTGTAGACATTTGCCCTTTTATTTTTATCAGTCACCAAGCGTCCTTCGGCTAATAGTGAGTCGATTTTGGCGTTGGAAAACTTGGAATAATTCATCGCCCCATCCTTGCTCCACACCAGCGAGCACTCAGGATCCGGGCCTGAAGAGCGACTCCACAGGATCGCTTCGAAATCACCTTTGAGCAAATAACGTTGTCGCAGAGTTGCGTACTCAACAATTTGAACTTCGCTTGGCACATCCAGACTTTTCAAATCATCTGATACCACTTGTGCGACGTCTTGATAATCGCGAATGGTGAGGATTCTAAAGGCCAACAATTGATCGGACGGTGTCGATTTCCAGGTACGTCCGATAAATTTGTATCCAGCTTGCAATAATCTTTCGCGAGAATCTTTCAAGTCGAACGGCCAAAGTTTGGCGTTTGAATTGTATGCCCAACTGCCCACCGAAACGTCACTGCGTGGGACCACAGCAAAGCCGGAGTAAAGCGCTTTAGCCAGCTCTGGACGGTTGATTGCTTCTGCCACCGCCTGACGAACCAGCAATTCATTGAATGGCTTTTTGCGCGTGTTGAATCCCAAATAAATGGTGCGCGAACCGGGAAACTGATCCAAATCGATATGACCGTTGGCACCATCCCTGATGACTTTCCAACTAGTGGGATCTAGCGCGGCTACGTCTAATTCGCCTCGCCTCAACGCCATAGCCATCAATGTCTTATCCGGAACCACCCGCCAAACAAGTTGCTTATATGACGGCTTGACGCCCCAATAGAACGGATTCGGTTCAAAGACTAGTTCCAGTCCCGACTCCCAGCGCAATAGCCGGAATGGTCCGCTACCAACGGGATCGCGACTGAGAGCGTTCTTGCCATGATCTTTCGCTGAGAGAATTTTGTATGGAAGAATTCGCAATTCGACCAGCCTAGAAAGCAGCGGTGCGCTGCGACGACTTAGATGCAAGATGACAGTTGATGCGCCTTTCTGTTCGATCTCACTAATCGCTTCATAGTCAGATCTGAACGGCGACAGTTTCGATTGCGCCAGTTTGAAAGATTCGTTGATGTCCACGAACGTCAGCGGCGATCCATCGCTAAATTTGACGTCTGGGCGCAATTCGAACGTATAAGTAAGTCCGTCTGGAGCGACAGAAAATGACTTTGCAATCGCCGGCAACACATCCAGATTTGCTCCGTAGCGAACGAGCCCCTCGTAAACTAGTGTCTGTGCATAGTAAGAGCCTGAGTCCAAAGCTCTCAGCGGAAAGAAACCCATCGGCTCCAAAGTCATGCCAGCGACAATCTGGTCTTGACTGCTGCGCTGCGAACTGACGTTCGAACAACTTGCCAGCAAAACCAAAGAGCAAACAAAGGGGATACCGCGACTGCTGGCGCTCCGGACTGCGCGGCTCAGCGCTTCATTGAGTTTGAACAAAAATCTATAAACCGCCGGTTCCCTGCGACACGAAGTAGAAACAAGCGAGCATAACCAGCATTGCGCTTGTGACACCGAGCCAGAATCCTGCAACAAGTATCTGCCAAACGATCAAAGCTTGACGTGAAGTCAAACTGATCATGATGCCCAGACGGTTGATGATGTAGAAAACGACCGCGCCGACCGTGAACAAGAGAGGCAGAAGTTTGATGCCTGGAGGCACCGGCACCGACACTGCCATCACTAAACTCAAAATACAGAGAACCACAAGGGCAATCGTCACGTAGTCAGAGAAACGCTGTTTGACGTTCTCGGCAACCGAAGCCTCGTTAATGTGCTTGAGCGCCTTGAAGAAGTTGCCCATGCCCGAGCCGCGTTGTATCGGCTCTTCCGCTGGCTTTGGTGTGGCCGCGGGGCCTGCGTTGGATTCTAAATTTGAAGCATCATCCGTGGCCACAATCAATCCTCCTGCGACTTCCTCTAATATTAGCAAGCCTCAGCAATTACCGTGAGTTCATTGCAAAAAAAGGTGGATGACCCAAGACGCTAAATTAGTCGAGCCACTCGTGTGGATCCTGGTGCTGCACTGGCGCGGCATCGATTTGACGCATGCTTGCCTCGAATCTGTGCAAAAGCTTACTTACGCCAATCGCAAAATTCTTCTAGTTGACAACGGTTCGGATGATCGCGACGGCGAAAAATTGGAAAAGGAATTTCCTCAAGTCACTTTGCTTCGACTGACTGAAAACTTTGGATTTGCCGGGGGATGCAACCGCGGCATGGAATATTGCCTCGAAAACGGGGCTGAATTGATCTGGTTGGTGAACAACGATGCCAGAGTCGCAGAAGACTCGCTGAGCATCCTGGTGCAGCAAGCTCTGCAAAAACAGGATGCAGGAGCCCTGGGAGGCGCTGTTGTAGACTCGCTCTCGGCTAAAGAAAAACGGATTGAAGCCAGTCGCGGTACGATCAATTTCCGGAGCGCAAAAACGAAAGTTGTTTCGCAGCAAGTCACCGAGCCAACTTATTCGGACTGGTTGCATGGCTCGAATCTGTTACTACGAACCAAAACACTCCGCGAAGTGGGTTTGTTCGACGAGAGATATTTTCTCTACTTCGAAGATACTGAGCTGTGCCACCGAATAAATTTGAACGGCTGGAAGTGTCTGTTCGTTCCCAACGCCCTGATTGAACATTTAGGATCGGCATCAACACAGGATTCGCGTAAACATTGGCGATCTTACTATTACATTCGCAATCGCTTTTTATTCTTCAATACATATTTGCAAGGTGCGAAAGCATTTCCTGCAACTTTCAATATGCTTGCTCATGTTGCTCGACATGCGCTTGTGTTGCCGTTTCGCGGTGAGGATGCTCGCAGCCAACTACGAGCGGAATTGCTAGGTACTCGCGATTACTTCACTAAAAAATTTGGGAAAGCGACGTGCCTTGACTGGTGTGAGCCCGGTAAGTCCAGCAAGTAAGCCACTTTAGCCAACGCAGGCAAAACTTGCTGTCTCTGATCATAAATAACGCGATGATTGTCCTCTACCAGATATTCGTAATAGCGCTCCCAAAGTAGCAAGTGTTGAGCATCGATTACTATTCCAGCGTTGTTCGGAAAGAAATATTTACTGGCAACGATAAACAGTCTGGTTTTGCTTCTGGTTATGGCGACGTTCATCAGATGCGGATCGAAGAATAAATTTCTGCAGTTAATCAAGTAATTCCTGTCCGAAGACCCTAAGGAAAATATGACCACTTCGCGTTCCTGCCCCTGCAATCGGTGTACCGTATCGATGACCAGGTCCCACATAGCACCAGGTTTCATGGTGGAATCTTGCTTGACGAGCGCACTTAACTTACTGCGAATACTTTCGTTATGAGCTTTAATAGGAGCGATAATTGCCAACTCGCTCGAAGAAATCTTATGATGTTGAATCAACTCTTTAGCCAGTTTGGCTACCAATTCAGCCTCGTCTTCAGACCTCCGGCAGCCCTCGTGATTTAGTTCAACAAACGTGACCGCCTCGTCGCGAGTGATGATGTCGAAAAATTTACCGCGTTCGGTGGCGGGACGCCGAAACTTTTTATCAGCAGCACTGGGTGCTGGCTTGAGTTCACCGTCGTAAAATTCTCGGCTGGGAAACTCGTTAATACCTTTGTTCATCCTGAACGTCACATCCAGCATGAGAGTCGACGATGGATAATGCTTGTGCAACTGTTCAAACAATGAGGTCTGGAGATAGTCTGGATGCCGTTCAGGAGCATGAATTATCGGAGCCAACTGCTTGTGGTCGCCAGCAATGACGAATTTGTCCGCGTGCAAAAAAGCAGGCATGCCGTGGACCACTGGCATTTGTCCGGCTTCATCGATCACAACGAGATCGAATTCAAGTGCCTTCTCCCGCAACAGATTGAAAGCTTGAAAAACCGTTGAACCGACAAGATACGGTGTGGGCAGCTCAGTTAAACGTGCATCGTCGTACTTAACCTGCAGAATTCTTTTGTCTAATTTAGCAGGATACCTCGATACAATCTTCACGACTGGCGCTTCAGTGTTCCTCCTTAAAACAGCTTCCATCAAACTGTTGATGACGCGATGCGACGGTCCTGTAACCAAGACGGACTTTCCTGATAACAATGCGTTGTCAATAATCAACGCTAGCAGGAATGATTTTCCAGTGCCAGGAGGTCCCTGAATCAAAGTAACCGGTCGATACTTCGCACTCGCAACAGCCACACATTGGCGCTGTGTCAGACTCGGAATTTCGACATGCAATCGGTTCGTTTCTGATTCAATCAGCGTTTGACAAAGAGGAATCGAAGCACGACCTTCAAGAAGCTTGGGCACCACATCCAGTGCGTAAGCTCGATTTACAGACTGCGTCAAACGTACACTGTTGTAGTCGTAGAACCCTATATCCAGTGTACAATCGCCGGTTAGCGGCGGTTCCACATCCAGCGCTTGCTCAAGCTTAATCAATTTCTCGCGATGATTTATTTTCTCCAACCAGACGAGAACGCCTTCATTCAGAACGTCATGCCCCCGACGCTTTCGTTCATTTATAACAAGGATATCTCCGTCTCGGAAACCTGACTCATTCTCCTTGTAGCTGTAGATGTAGAAGTTTTTGTCCATCCCCTGGAACTTCAGCCCGGTAATGGCGTTTCCCTTTGCTACACGCCTCGTCACCGCCGCATCATGTTTCTGACGAACGTCCCTCTCTTGTGCAGCTGTCTCGATCTCAATAAACTCAATGAGCTGCTTACGCGTTCTCAGAGATTCTTCTGTGTGACAGTAGGCAGGAACAGCAAATTGGTCTTCAAAGAAGTGATTCAAATTAGATCTCCAATCTCGCCTTCGGTACCGATTGATCAGACGCTACCGAATAGTTTTGGCAAAATCATGGCATGGGACGGTGACTGGATTTGGTCCCCATTTCGTCACAGAGAACTTTAGTCCCAGAAAAGATGACACGGATTATTTGCGTGCATCTTTCCATCGTTTGTTATCAAAGGTAAGCCCATTTGAAGAGCAGTCGCCACAATGGCTCGATCAAACGGATCGTTGTGATAGCGAACATCATGAAAGATCTTCACTGCCTCAATTTCGAACGGCACTGGATTAAAAGAAGGATACTTAAACAGTTCCTCAATCCAGTCGGAGAATGACTTCCCAAGCTCGATATTACCGCTTTCTACCAGCAAGGAAATCTCCCACAAAGCAGGAATGGGCACAAAGATTGACGTGCTGCGGCCAGCTAAAGCTTCCTGAAAAGCCACCAATGCTTTTTTTCCAAGACGCTTCCCCCCATCACAAAAAAAATACAAGATGGGATGCGTGTCCGTTACGAGCAATTTCTCATTCACAGCTTACGGACGGTCTCCTTGAGCGAGTCCTTGAACATGATCGCAATTCTCTCGCTGGCAGCCTCCAAATCGTCAGTTTTGATCGTAACCGAGCCTATCAAATCTGGTGGTTTTAGCAGTGTCTCGCTTTTGGTGAGCATGCAAAGCTTTGCCGCCAATGCCATGTAGTGCTGATAGCTGAGAAGCACAGCTACAGGCTTATCGTGATCGGTTATCGCCACAGCTGAACCAGATGTGGACAGAGAGTCTACCAGTGGGAAAAACTCTTTGCGCGCCTGAGTCTTGCCGATAGACTGATGCTTGACGCCCATTAGGAACGCTGCTTGCTTCTCGATATCTTTCAAATTAGGCATGTGAATCCTGTCTGAGCCCAGCTTACACTCCGAGTGTACACCCTACAACCGTGGTTTACAAGTGACTGATTTAATGGGTTAGTTTGGCTTGCCAACTGAGGTTACGGGCTTGGGCGATGTCGGTGCTGGTTTTGCCGCTGGTACCGTCGACTTTGTCGGAGATGCTAGTTTAGTCGGTAAATTTGTCGGGTTCCCCAGAGGAGCTTCTGGTATTGCCTGTAGTGCTTTCGGCTGAGGAATTACTTGTCCGCTGACAGCGTGATCCGCTGTCTTTTGTGATATTGCTTCGAGCATACTTTGGTTAACAACGTCAGCTAACTTTGCCCCTGTTTCAGCCTCGAAATATTTTCCACCAGACTCTTGCGCGATGCACTCTAGCTGCCAGCCTTCAGCTATCTTGGATTTCTTGTCGACTCCGATAACGTCGACGCGCATCTTAAATCCCAACTCGCGTAGCTTTCGAATCACAGCGCAAGGATCTTCTTTACACGTATCTGCACCATCAGAGATTAGGATAACGTGGCGCGTCCCTTCTAATCCTTCAAAATCGCTTGCTGCTTGCCGCAAAGCGTATGCAAGAGGGGTCAGACCTTTGGCCTTGAGTTGCTCTGCTTTTGCTACCATCTCGCCGCGATTGCGTACGCCTATCGGCATCAATAGGAAACTCTGTTTGCAGTCGCCGCCATCGTTGCGGAAATTGCTGTTGCCGAATACCCGCAACCCGACTCTGACATCAGGTGGAGTCAGGCTCAGAGTGCTTTTTAAAGTTTCCTTGGCTCTAGTCAATCGTTCGTCAGACACTCCCGAACTGCCATCCATTGCTAACTTCATGGTGGCAGAACAGTCCAACAAAATCAAAACATTTTGCGGTTCAATCTTCCTTTCAATCCCAGTTTGTAGCAGTGTTCCTGCCGTTCCTGTCTCGAGTTTAGTCGCGTTAGTACCGACATTGAGAAGCGTGGATTTGGTGCCAGTCTCCAGCAATGTGGAGTTGGTGCCCGTCTGCAATGTTGTGGAATTGGTGCCCGTTTGAAGCGTCGTAGAGTTAGTCCCTGTCTGCAATGTATTGGATTGCGTTCCGCCCGGGATCTTTTTTGGTTGCTCTTCTGGTGGTAAAGGATTGCCGTATGGATCTCGGCGTATGTTATCTTGCGCCACTGCATATGGTGCAGCAAGGATCGAGCAGAAGCACAATAGCAACAATGAAGTTCCCAGCAATTGTACAGTGCGTCTAGAACGTGAACCTGTATGACTTTTCGGCTTTGCTCGGAAGATGGTCATTGTGCCTCAGTATGCCTCAGATCAGACTTTAACCTATCTGAGAGTCGTTTGGTAGGCTTTGTACGGTGAGTTATAATGTGGCGATGACAAACACCGCAGCCACGCTACATCCTACAGTCGAAGAATTTTTGACGAAGTTCGGACTGGTCTATAAAATTTTCAGTTGCGATCCAGATTTTGCTGATACCGCACCATTTTGTGAGAAGTATGGTTTTGCTGAAGGGCAGACGGCTAATACGATTGTGGTGGCTGGAAAAGCGGATCCGATTAAGTTTGGTGCTTGTGTGATTCTAGCGACTACTAAAGTCGATGTGAACAAGAAAGCTTGTGCGCTGCTGGGCGTGAAGAAGGCTTCGTTTGCATCAGGAGATCAAACTAAAGAGCTTACGGGGATGCAGATTGGCGGTGTTACGCCTTTCGGATTGCCTGATATTCCAATCTACATTGATGCCGCGGTCATGCAGAATTCGGAGATTGTACTTGGTGGCGGCAATCGATCGAGTAAGGTTTTACTGGATCCGAAAGAGCTTTTGAAGATGCCAAACGTTGAAGTTATCGACGGACTGGCGATTCTACGATCCTGAACGTCATGGTTCAAACCAGAGTCGAATTGCTTCGAGTTAATCGGGGCGTGCCGGCCACGGTCATTCCGTAAGACGAAGTGCCCTTAACGTGAGCTAGTTTGCGTCGGCGGTGCCTTCGAAATAGTCGTCTTCGCCGTCCTCGTCGCTTGAGGAGCCAGATGGCAAGCCCCTGAAGCTGATTACGATGTGGCGGTCTGGACCTTCGGCTTCACTTTCGGATGCTAGATCGGCGAAGTTTTCCTGCAGATATTGATGGACCAAGCGCCGCTCATATGGTGACATTGGTTGCAGAGCAAACTTTTCGGTGTCGCCGTTCAATACAGCTACGGCGCCCTTCTTGGCTTGCTCTTCCAGTGTGCGTTTTCGGCGCGATCGGTAATCAAGAATGTCAATAACAAACGGACCCTGCTCAGCTTGCTGGCTCTTGCACATCTGTCGAACGATGAATTGCAAGGCTTCCAGGGTCTGACCATTGCGTCCAATCAACACTCTGGCGTCGTCTGGCTTGCATTCGATGCGATAGCAGACTGTAGTTTCATCGATCTCTTCTTGATTGACCGATGCTTCGATATCTAGGATTGCCAGTATCTTTTCAAGATAGCTTCTGGCATTCTCTTGCAAAAAATCCAATGGGCTCATGCTTTTTTCTTCTTCTTCTTTTTAGGCAGTCTTATCGTTTGACCGGCATCATCGCCGTCGCTTTCATCACTGTCAGAAGCGACATCAGTCGGCTTTTTACCGCTAGATTTACCTTTGACGGTATCTACGGAATAGGTATTGCCTTTGGGAGACATGTTTACTGTACCGTCCGGTGAGCGAGATGGCAATCCACCACCACCGCCACCACCTACTGGTGCGAGGTCATCAGCGTCCAAGGGTGGGGCGCTTCGCATGATCAACCATGTTTGCAATGTCTGCATGATGTTGGAAACCACCATGTAAAGATAGACGCCTGTTGGCAACGGAATAAAGAAGAACATAACCGTCACAGTGATCGGCATCATCTTCATAGTGTCGCGCTGGACCTTCTGTTGTTCGTCCATTTCCGCATCCGGAACTTTCGGACTTGCAACAGTAAATTTCTGCGACAGATACATCGTGATACCAAACAACAGAATCAAAGCAACGCTATCCAAATTGGCCGGCTTGAGAAGATCGACTCCCTTAGCCACTTTTCCTAAGCTGTTGATGAAGCCAAAAGATTCGGCTTTGGCAATGCCAGGAATAATTGCTTGCACGTGCCACTCGCCAGGATTGTTGAATTGCACGTGATAAACTTCGGCCTCTTGAGGCTGTATAACGGCTATGTCCTTGGTTTCTTTAGGAAATAGCTTCCAGTTCGGAGTGAAATCAGCAGGCAAGGGACCCATCGAAGAACGCGTGCTGAAGTCAAGACTTTCGCCCTGAACAACTGTGCAATCACCCGGGAAAACCACTACCTTAGAGGTGGTGCCTGCAGGTGAAACATAAGGACTGTTGCCACCAGATGTTTCGTTCCGATGTGCTTCTTTCGCTTGCGCTTGAGTAACAACATTGATTTTCACATCGATCGCCTTGTCGCCAAACGGAGGCGCAGTAAAGGTTCCGAACAATGCAAAGAGAACAGGAAGTTGAATCAACGTCGGCAAACATCCGCCCATTGGATTCATTTTGTTGACTTTGTAGAAATCCGCCATTTCGACGGCGCGCTGTTCTTTGTTGTCCTTGTACTTCTCTTGCAACGCTTTAAGCTTAGGCTGCAACCGTGACATTGCCTGCATCGAGCGTGTTGATTTGGCAACGAGAGGCCAGACAATCATTCTCACGGCAAGTGTCAGCAGGATGATTGACCAACCGTAGCTGTGCGTTACTTTTGCAAAGAACTCCAGCAATGGAAGCATGAAGTAATAAATCAACAGGTCAAAATTCAAGAGCTACCTCTGCATTCCATGATGCACGCTGTGTTCGACGCGTTCGACATTTCCAAAAAATTTTGCTTGCTTGGGCACCATGTCAACGCCACCGTCATTCCAGGGATGACACTTGCAGAGTCGCAGCAAACCCAAAGCTGCCCCTTTGACTACGCCAAAGCGCGTCACGCTTCCCGCCATATATTCTGAACAGGTCGGATAGAACCTGCATGACGGCGATCTAAATAAGTGCGTCTTTTGATAGAGTCGGATCGCCAAAACGAGCACCGTTTGTGGCGCGGCAGTAATGGAAAACCTTGATGCTACCAACTTCACGATGGCTTACGTTCGCGTGTGCCAATGCCGTATCTTGAATCTGCTTTGCTCAAGCAACCGGCAACCGTCTCGCGAATCTCCTCCCAACTTGCTTCTA